>NZ_JBQFYZ010000013.1:0-85433 GCF_056541905.1 Ruegeria sp. AF5 | reverse complement strand
TTATGTCTGTGCTGTCCAAGAGGACAAAATAGGCGATAAAATGCGGGTCTCCGCCATTATATGTGTAGTCAAAATAGACACCATCCAGATGCACATTTCCGGCCCCTTCCAGAACCAGACGCGTAAAACAGGCTGGCGATGCGGGATCAGCAGACCGGATCGTCACTGGTGACCGGTAGGACGCATTCAGCCTCAGGGTTCCATAATTCCCGGATTCTAGCAGAAAGGTCTCTCCGCCGTGGGCACTTTGCAAGACCGCGGCAAGAGCTGTGGCATCTGCAACAGGCTGACCTTTTGTCTGAACCGCAGAAAGACGGGATTGTACATGTCGCCCCTGGCATGGGGTCTGGGCGGCAACATCAAATCCCAGCGTGCATATCAACGTCCCCGCCAGAGCAATCATTCTGAACCCAGCCATAATTCATCTTTCTAAGCACCCACATCTGCCTGAAAGTTTAGGCAAGCCATGTTCTGCTGTCTATTGCGACCCGCGCCTTTCAAAACCTCAACATCCGCGACCACCCTGTCGGGATCATCACCTTCCCTGACGTCACCGGGCAATTCATTGCCGATGCCAACCGAAGATACGCAAGGACATGCCTGAATGATGTCAATTTTGTGTCCGCTGTTGCGATGTTGGAATCAATACTTCAAACCACACTCAACCGCCAAGGGAAGTGGAACAATTCCCGGTATCGAGTATCAAGTTAACTCGGAAATGAGCGCGAAGGGACGTCATTGTCCCGATACAGGCAACAATTTCCAAACATAGCCATATTTCGGCCACTCTGCCGCCTTCGGGTGGCTGTTCCATCCGTCCTGGGTGTGCGGGATCTCGTGCGCTGCCACTCACAGCGCCTATGAAACAGAAGGTGAAATATGTCGACGACAATCACGGTAACCTCTGCGGCAGAGCTGAACCAGGCCTTGTCTCAGGCGACAGGTGGGGAAACCATACTGCTTGCGGCGGGCGATTACGGTCAGCTCAACCTCCACTACACGAATTTCGCATCGAATGTGACGATCCAATCCGCGGATCCGAATGCGCAAGCCAGCTTTTCCGGTATTCACGTCAAGCAATCATCGAACGTCACATTCGACGGCATCAAGTTCGACTACACTTACAATAGTGGCGACTACCATTTCCAAAGTCCGTTCAGTGTCTATGACAGCCAGAACATCGCGTTCAAAAACTCGATCTTCGATGGCGACGTTGCCAGCGGCACAGGCACATCCGCGGACGGCACCGGTTATGGAACAGGCCTGACGATCAGTGGCTCGACCAATGTCAGTATTGACAACACCGAGTTCTTGAAATGGTGGAAAGCTGTCATTGCCGCGAACTCTAACGGGGTCAGCGTTACCGGCAGTGATATCCACACGATACGGTCCGACGGTCTGGTCTTCGACAATGTCGACAACATTCTGGTTGAGAATAACTATATTCACGATTTCGGCGGCGCAGCCGGGTCCGGCGATCACCGCGACATGATCCAGATTCAGCGCGCCAACGGCAGCGGCAGTGACAACATCACCATCCGCAACAACGTGTTCGACATGGGGAACGGGGACTTTACCCAAACCATCTGGGCTGGTGGTGACGGCCAGGATATCAACGATCCCAACGTGATCCATCACAACGTGCTGATCGAAGGGAACACGATCTACAACGGCCATTTCCACGGCATTTCTCTTTATGGGGTAGATGGGCTTACGATCACTCAGAATTCAGTTCTGCATGTGGACGAAAAGACGCTGACCGGCGGGATCGAGATCCCGGTGATCAACGTTTCCTCAGGTTCCACAAACGTCACCATCGATCAGAACATTACATCTCAGATCGTAGGGTATAACGGGCAATCCGACTGGAACGTCAGCAACAACGCCTTGATCCAGCCCGGTGAGTACGACCAGAACTTCACCTACCAGGCAACGGCGCAGGGGAATGGTTACAACCAGTATGTCGTCATCCCAGGCAGCCTGGCTGACACACTAAACGCCGGTTCGGCCCATTCGTATGGCACCTCGGGGTCCACCACTCCGCAGCAGGGCGGCACCACGCCCCCCGACAGTGGCTCCACGTCTCCGGACAGCGGAGTCCAACAGCCCGACACTGGGTCCGAGCAGCCTGATACCGGGTCTGAACAACCCGACACCGGGTCCGAGCCTGTTAGTGGCGAACCGCAGGGCGAACTGATGATCGACATAACCCATCAGGACAGCCCGGAGAGCATTGAGTACCAGGACGGAATTTCTGACATCAGCAAAGTCTCCTCCCAGGTCGACGCGACGCAGGCCGAGGGCGATACAAGCGCCGAGCAGCCTGACACAGGCTCGGAACAACCCGACACGGGTTCAGAGCAACCTGACACCGACTCCGAACTTATCCTTGCCGACAGCTCACAAGACGAAATGTCGGTGATCGACATCACCAATCAGGACAGTCGGGGGAACATCGGGCACCTGGACGGGATTTCTGACGCCGAGCAAGTCAGCTTCTCGATCGACGTGACGCGGGAAGAAGGCGACACAACAGCCGAGCGGCTTGTGTGGAACCACTCGAATTTCGGCCTGAAGCTGAACAAGAAAGGGCATCTGGTCGCAAAAATCGACAACAATGATGGCGGGTTCCACGACGGCTTCAAGATCACGGATGTCAATCTGAGCGACGGTGAAACACATGAGGTCACCCTGATGGTCGATCAGGCTACCGATCGCCTTCAGGTTCTGGTCGATGGTGCCGTTGTCCTGGACGAAACCAATACGGATTTCGACTTCGCCGGTGGCCGGGAAAGAGACTGGTACGTTGGTGACAGCGTCGACACCTTTGCGATCGGCGATGAGACCCCGTTTGTCGAGCAGTATTCCGATTTGTTCGCGTAACGGCAAAGATCGCCAGAAAAGCAACTTATTGATCGCTACTGTATGGGCGGGTTCCGGGAAATCGGACCCACCCACATCTATTCTGACCACCGGCATTGCCAGTTATGTAAGCTTGGGTACATACGCTCTTTGAATGCTGCCAGTATTCATCTAAATGATTAGTCAAACAGCTATGCCAGTGCCTTAAAAGGCGTATTACAAAAAGCATTTTGTCGTGATTGGTCCCGTTTCAAACGCCGCGCTAGGCTACGAGTTTTTTGGGAGAGTAAATGGTACAGTCAGAAATACGCTGGCATACGGATTGCAGGCAAGACTATCTGGATACGATCTGGAACATCATAACGGATGAAAAACCGGCCCGGATCATGGAAATCGGCGGCACGACCAGCCGTTCGACTGGTGATAGGCCCCTGCCGGATCACGTCTCCTCGTTCACCATCAGCGATATCAGTGCCGAAGAACTGTCCCATGTCTCGGACGATTTCGACACGCTGCAGATCAACGCTTGTGGAGATGTTAGCCATGTGGATCAGAAATTCGATCTGATCATGTCGAAATTCTGTGGCGAGCACATGCCGGACGGCAAGCAGTTCCACAGAAACATGCATCACCTTCTGGCGGATGGTGGCGTTGCCGTTCACCTAGTGCCGACCATTTTCGCCTCGCCATTCTTGATCAACTGGCTGTTTCCCGAACAACTGACACGCAAGGCGGTTCAACTGTTGCAGCCCCGGCGCTTTGATGGCCAGAATACCGGCAAATTCCCCGCCTATTACTCACTGTGTCGCGGCTCGACCCCGTACATGCGAAAGGCGCTGGCGGATATCGGGTTTTCGAGCATCGAAGTACATGAATATTACGGGCACCATTACTATGATAAGATTTTCGGCCTGCGGCAGCTGGATAACGGGCTGGCGCGCCTCTGCGCCCGGCACGAATGGGCTGTTTATTCTTCCTATGCCATCATCATAACGCGCAAGTAAGTGCCCCAGATCGGGCCCACGGCGTTTGACATGAAACCAGCAAGACCGGAGGCTGTGGAAAGAGCGGAGCCACAAAACAGCCAAACAGACGAAGTAATGGAATTGACGCCCCAGTTTATGAATACCCGCTTCGACAGGTGGAGCGCATGACAAGTTGAGATCCGAGGACGTAGAGATGTTAGAGTCGAAAAGTTATCAGGCCTATATGAACAGCCCATACAAAAGCAGTAAGCATTCCACTTACTTCGATGTGTATGACAAACTTTTTTCTCCTTACATCGGAAAGGATATCACGTTTGTTGAGATCGGCGTTCTGGGTGGTGGATCTCTTTTCATGTGGCGGGAGTTCTTTGGCCCACAGGCGCGCATCATCGGCGTTGAACTGAACCCCGATGCAAAGCGCTGGGAACAGGAAGGGTTCGAGATTTTCATCGGCAGCCAGAGCGATCCGGATTTCCTTGAAAAAATCGCAAGGGAAGTCGGTGACATCGACATCGTTCTGGATGATGGCGGCCACACCTATGAACAACAGATCATTACGACGGAATGCCTGCTGCCGCATATCAAGGAGGGCGGGATGCTTGTGGTCGAAGACACCCATACCTCCTACATGGAAGGGTTCGGCCTCAGGCACCGTTCCTTCATCAAATATGCCATGAACATGGTGGACCGTATCAACCATCGGTTCTCGCGCCTGACGCCTGACGCCTCGGAAAAACGCGCATGGGGAATCAGCTTCTTTGAATCCTTTGTCGTCTTTGACGTGAACCGCAAAGCGACCTCGGTTGTGTCTGCACCGACGGAGAACAACGGTGAAGATTTGCACGCCAAGGATTTCAGGCATGCAGATAATCAGACCTATGAAACCCTTCTGAAAACATCCAAGGGGCTGTCCGCGCTCAAAGCGGTTCCGGGAATGCGTGCAGTAGCGAGACTGGTTCGGGCGACGGTGTCTTTGCCGTCCAACATGAAACGCGCCCGCAAGTTGAAAGAGTATTTCTGACCAGCCTCAAGCCCTGCGGTCACTTGGCTACTTTATCCGTGCCATCCACCTGCAAAACATGACTCGGGCTGTTTCTGGTGTTACAGAAAGATATGGTTGTTTTTGTTTGAGATTGCTTGCCATGGTATCGTTTGGCAAAGAGCGTGTTTTCGTTTCTGGGCGCCAGTATCGCACAACCACCGTTTTGTGTGTGATTTCCTGTATTCTTGTATTGTCTGTCATACTTCGTCTTTGGGGAATTGAACCTCGAAGCCTGTCTCATCCGGAAATCTACGTCCCGGGTATCAATCTTGTTCCCGGCATCTCTGAACCACCGCCACGCCATAACCTTGCCGAAACCGTCTGGTGGCATTTCCACGATGAGCCGCATCCTATGGGATGGTATGTGGCAATGCTGGGCTGGACCAACACATTCGGCACATCCCACTTTTCCCTGCGCTTCCCGGGGGTTCTGTTTGCCGTGGGATCAATCCCGCTTATTTTTCTGGTCGCGCGGAATATCTTTGGGTCAACCGTAGGCTGCCTGGCCTCCTTATTGCTGGCACTTCATGGGTTTCACATCTTTTGGAGCCAGATGGCCCGCATGTATGCTGCCGGAGCCTGCCTGTCCCTTCTGGCAACTTGGCTGTTGTTATGCCTCATCCGATCCCGCGAACCACGTCCGGCGATCGAGATTACCTATATCGTCACCGCAATGGCAGGCGTTCTCACTGTCGAGTTTTTCTGGCCCCTGCTTCTGATTCATCTGCTCTGGACAGTCCTGGTTCTACCCCGGCCCGAAAATATACCAGGGCGTCTGTCTAATCGAATTGACCTACGGCATCCCCCTCGACTGTTTCAGGTTCAGGCTCTTGCTTTCATTCTATCCGCTCCGGCGCTGACTCATGCGGTTTATCGCGCACGAAAAGGTGCAGTCGATGAGCCGTCCCCGGAATTCCTGGCCGAGTATTTCTCATTTGGGTTTTTATTTGCACAGGACAATTTCACGATCCCGCCTCTACAGATCCCCATGGTTCCCGCATGGCTGCTGCTGGCATTTTCCCTCCTTTTATTGGCAGCCAGTTTGAAAGCACCCAAACGCGAGGCCCCTGTCACAAGCTCAGGTCGGTCGATCCCTATATGGATTCCGGCTGTTGCAGCCATCTGCTCGGCCTGCTTCATGTTCTGGCTAGCCACAATCGCCCACCGCCGAAACGAAGCACTGATGGTGATGTCCATCTTGCCCCTTCTGGCTCTGCTCATTCCTGTTCTGGGTACGCTTTGGAGGGGGTTAGTCCCCCGACTGCCATCGCGTACACTACATTACCCTCAGGAACGCACCTTGTTGCTATGGTTCATCGCGGTAGGTGCACCGCTGATCCTGTTCGCTGCGTCCTACAAGGTATCAGTCCTTGCGCCACGGGCCTTTCTGATTTTCATACCTTATTTGTTGATCCTGAGCGCCGCAGGCGCGGTCTGGCTCTTCCAAGCCAGCCTTCTCCGACTGTCGGCAATGGGTGCCTGCGTCATCGTATTTGCCGCCAGTGTATTCTATGCTGCCCAAAAACCCGGATCTCCCAATGATTATCAAGGCATTGCGCTGGCCATGCGGCCTGAAATGCACCCTGACGATCTTGTCTTTATGAAACAGGTCCGTGACTGGACCGATACACCCCTGTTCTATTATCTCGAAACTGCGCATTATGTCGTCTCAGACCACAAAGCTGCACTTCAGACCAACCCTGAGGCTCGTGTCTGGCTGGTCACCTGGCCCTATGAAGAAAACCCGGTTATCGACGATGCACGGCGGGCAGCACTGCGTGGCTATAAACCGATCCTAACAATAAAAAAATTACGGGCCAGCGCAGAACTCTTTGAACCTGATACCAAACCATGATCACCTGTGCTCACATACACAAAACAAGAAAGTCGCAATGGCGCCGTTAAACATGCACCTTCCCACATCCCTGTCGCGAGCAAAAAACCCAGATCAGGGTGTGCCCACGCTCAGCATCGTTGTGCCCATGTTTAACGAGGAAGAGGTGCTGCCGATTCTGTTCGACCGACTTGGCAACTTCCTTGAAACCCTTGGTGAAAGTTATGAGATCATCTGCGTCAACGATGGCAGCACCGACAGGACCGCCGCCATTCTGGCCGAGGCGCATGAACGTGATAAACGCGTCAAAGTATTGAACTTTTCACGTAATTTTGGAAAAGAAATTGCGCTGACCGCCGGGCTTGATGTCACCACCGGTCAGGCTGTTATTCCTATTGATGCGGATTTGCAGGACCCGCCTGAACTGATTGAAACCTTCCTCGAGAAATGGCGGGCGGGGTTTGATGTCGTCTATGCCGTCCGACGCCACCGCGACAGCGATACCGCGATGAAACGCTGGTCGGCACTGAAATTCTATCAGGTCATCAACCGGGTTTCGGGCGTGCCTATCCCCGCCAATACCGGCGATTTTCGCCTAATGGACCGGCGCGTGGTTCAGGCTGTTGTTCAACTGCGCGAGCACAATCGCTTTATGAAAGGCCTTTTTGCTTGGGTCGGGTTTCGGCACATCGAGGTGGCGTATGACCGTCCCGAGCGTGCAGCGGGACAGACCAAGTTCAACTACTGGCGCCTTTGGAACTTTGCGCTGGACGGTATTACCGGTTTCAGCACCGTACCGCTCAGGATTGCAGGTTATGTCGGAATGCTGACTGCGTTGGCTGCGATTATCTATGGTGTTTTCCTGATCTCACGCACCCTTATTTACGGGGTGGATGTGCCTGGCTATGCCTCATTGATGGTTGCTGTGCTGCTGATCGGTGGCCTGCAGCTTGTCGTGCTGGGTGTGATCGGGGAATATCTGGGACGGCTTTATGCAGAAGCTCAGAAACGCCCGCTTTACATTGTCGAAAGCAGTCTCGGGCTTGAATCCCGGGACGACCATTCGCCTTGATCCCTCAATCGTCCTGTGAACCCGCTGCAGTTCATCTGCGCCGATAGACCAGCACGTCTCCGTCCCCCAGTGTTCCGGGGAACTCACGCACATGATCCAATTGCCCTTCTGCGTCGCGTTTTAAATCCGGAATGGCGCGGAACATCCGGCCAGGGAACAGAACAACCAGCATTACAGGACCTGGCTGGGCCATCGCTTCGGAATACTCGTGCGCATCCCCGATGGTTCTCCAGTCAGCGTCGAAATGAGCTTCAAAAAGAGGCCCGCCCGGATTGATCGCATATATCCGGTCTGACGGACTGCGGGTTTCTTCCACAAGCGCAAAGGCCCCGGCCAGATCCTGTTTCGGGGCAGAATAGTTTCGCTGCACCAGAAGCACGGACACCACAATCATCGCCATAACACCCAGAGCAAAGAGAGGCCGTCCGAATTGGGGCTGCCGAACCCACCGTGCCACCACATCAGCCCCATGCCGACACCCCACAACGGCGAGGATAATGACGGGACCAATGTCGACAAAAAAGAACCTGGGCCAAATCCGCATTTCAAGCGAAAGAAGAAGGGTCAGCGTCACAGCGATATGCATGGCAATAGAAGGGAAAAACAACGGCTGCGTCACATGTGCCCCCACAGCGCCGAATACGATGACTGCCAGCCCGCCGATGGCGATAAACAACATTAGCGGACCGGTATTCCCAACCGCAGTCCGCAAACCTTCGACAATTGTCCAAAGCGGGTTCTGATATTCCTGCATGGGGTCCACGGCGGATGTCGCCGAAACCTCGCTTACGGTGCCCGCGATACTTGGCAAGATCGGCAGATATGCGAACAGGACCAGAACCAGCGCAACCGCAACACCCAACAGCGGATGCAGCACCCATTCGCGGGTCAAAGCGCCCCGGCCAAACCCGGTCACCAGGGAAAGCAGCCAGATGAGGCCCAATGCAACAAAGAAAAATGCACCGGTCAGATGCGTGAAAACAGCGGCCGCGGCGGTAAAGCCGAACGCAACCCAGGTGCCGGTCGCTGGCTGGCGCGTCCCCCGCAGAAAGAAAATGAAGCCAAGTGTGCTCCAGAACGCAAGCTCAGTATAACCGCGCGCATTTTGAGAGAACCAAACCTGATGATAGGACAGGGCTACCAGCAAAGCTGACACATGCGCAATCGTGCTGTCTGCAACCTCTTTTGCCAGCCACCAGATTACCCCGACAAGACCGACGCCAAACAGGACGGCCGGAAACCGGTATGCCCATGCCTGATCTCCGAATATCTGGGAAACCAGCTTTGCCTTCATGCTGAAAAAGTAATGATGGTTCATCGAATAATCACGCATCATCTCACTCCACGGAAGGCTGACATGCGTATCGACGGTCCGGATTTCGTCATACCACAAGGGTGCGTTCAGCCCGGCGCTTCTGAGGACTGCGGCAAGAAGAAGAATAAGCAGGAGTATTGCCAGATCATTGCGGTCAGGCATGGGGGAAGTCTGTTTCATGGGCTTCTCCAGTCACGCCAGGCTCAATGCGGGCATCGTTAAAAATCGACAGCAGGGGCGTGGCGCAAGCAAATATCGATCCTTCTTTCGCAGCGCACCGTACCTGCGGGGTACACTGACACAAAGTTTCAATGCAGGCGATTTCATCCAATAAACGCTCAAGAATTATCAATAGTTTGCAAGATACTTTGCGATTGTTTCTCTTTTGCGCACTCTGTCAGGCTGCTTTTTCCAGCATTTGACGATAAAGCTGTTCGATCCGTGCATGTACATGGTCCGGGTCAAAACGCTCCTCACGCGCCAGTGCGCGGGCGTTGGCCCCCAGAGTTTTGCGCAGCCCTTCGTTTTCTGCAAGCTCCAGCACAGCCGCGGCCAGCCCTTCAACATCACCAACAGGACAAAGCCGCCCAACCCGTTCAGACACAAACTCACTCACACCACCGCAGTCGGTCGCTATCACTGGCAAACCGGCGTGAAAGGCTTCAACAATTGAAATCGGCAATGCCTCCCAACGGGACGTGAGCAGCATGAAATCCGCGGCGGCCATATGCAGAGGGACGGTATCGATCAGTCCCAGAACCCGGATGTTTTCACCAACTGGGCCAGCACATCGATCATCAAGTTGATACCCTTTTGCGGATCCTGCTCTGGTTGCCCTGAAATATAGGCCATAGACGAAACCCCTTACCCCCCTTGTCCAGAACACATGTGGACGTCACACAAACCCGCCATCCAGAAAGGCTTTGCCAAATCGATTACAACCTCAGCACCGTTGACCTGATATTGTACAGGGCCAAGCTATTTGAGACATCGCCATCATATGGCAGATGCATGGCCCATCAAAGGTATCTTTGACAATAGATACGTCGGAAGAATGTGGGAATGCGCGAAGCGATTGGTCAGAAATGAAACGGTGAGCCCCCCACTGAAGTGGCGCTACAACACCCTATGTTGGAAACATCTGGCTGCTTTCCCCGTCATACACGGTCTCCTCCACAATCCGAAGCCTCTCCTACGCAGACCAGTACCGACGGCGATGATTTAAATCTCAGACATGAGCATATGCTCAAGGATAACCTTAAGCCACCTTGGTCAGGCCACGGTGGCCCGTCGAAATTGAGACCAGTTCAATTGAGCTAGCGCTCACAAGCCCCGGAAACCGTCGTTCGGATGAACCAATCGCCGACAATGCATTTACGGATCACTCAGGTGGAGCTGATCACGAGATAAGAGTGAACTCATACCGATGGTTCCCAGTGCGGAAAATGCCTCTGCAAAACTTTTTCAACAACGATTTGAGCAAATGCGGATTTCCAAACTCTCCACCGACCTCCTCTTGGAAAGTATGACAGGATAAAGTGGTTGTGTTACAAATTTGTTCAACTATGGGCTGTTATCGAGCCGACAATGAGCAGGAGCACCGAATTACCGCCTTTTCCTTGTGCTCACCAGTAAACGTGTAGGAGCATCTGGAGGTTGCCGTGAGTGTGCTCGATGCCTGCCTGTCCTATCGCAGCAGATGCAAAGGCATTGGATTCCTGCATCAGCTGTTTGCCACCACCTGCCAGACACGCCCTAGCGGCACGCATGTAAATGATCAAAGCTTTGCAACAGATATCCAAGAACGCCTCCCAAAATCACCTCAGCGTTCAATGAATTATAAATATTACAAAAATGGGCCCCGCCACATAATACCTTCCGAACCGAGGCCGCATGTCAAAGAAGGACGAATGCGGACACTAACAGCAACTGCAATAGCGCTCTGTGCTATGAGGGTCTGGTGAAAGAAACACTCGAGCAAGCCGGCTACATTGCAGCAAGTCGTAGCTATTGGTTACTCGTCCTAGCCGGAATAGGGGGCATCGGTCCATTTATGTAGCCGGTGCAATGGTCGGGTAACGAGATCAACTATTTCGATCTTTCCTATAAGTTTGCCCAAACCGGCGCAAATCGTCACGCGGTCTCCCCCACATATCAGGCTCGAATTCGCTCTCAGCGCCTCTGAGCGTGATGTTCTATCATGGATCCGTGCCAACACGGCACCGAATGCGGCAATCGTAATGCAGGAGGATCAATTCTGGAGGGCGATCCGTTTCCCGGGAGGGATGGAGCGATTTAACGGACGGGATTTCGTCTTCAATTTCAAATACATTCCAACCAGCAAACCCGATGTCGTGCGCGGGTACCAGTTATTGCAAGCACGTCGCGCATTCTTTGATGGAGAATGTGCCAAGAACACCGTGTTGCGCGCGGATTACGCCGTAATCCGGTTTCGGTCAGGGATAGCCCCAGCGGATTGCGTCACTATAGTATATTCTAACAACGAGTTCCTAATCGGACGAGTTTTGCCGCAGGAGGCAGACAGGGTCGACCTTCAACGGACATAAAACCTTTCAATACGGGGATCTACCATCATGAAGTGCATTATCTGGCATTTTCGCACAGTACTTTCTCGCATTCTCTGACACCTTATTAATCTTGATAAGTATCGCTTATCGTGTTTATTTGATTTTGCTGAAAAATGCACGCAGAATAGGTGCCATGAAGCCCGCTGTCCCCTATCTCCCGGCCGCCTCCCCTGCCCTGTCCCAAGCCGATCAGGCGGCGCTGACCGATCTCTATGTCCGCGGCACCCCGGCCAACACGCTGCGGGCCTATGAGCGCGACCTGCTCTACATCACCGCCTGGGCCAATGTGGCCTTCAAGAAGCCGCTTGAGTGGCCGGAGCGCCAAGACATCGCGCTGGCTTTCATTCTCGATCACGCCCGGAATCTCAATGACGCAGCGCCAGATGATCGCGCTCGCCGGACCGCGGAGGCTCTGATCAAACAAGGCCTGCGCAAGTCCCTCGCCTGCCCGGCCCCGTCAACGCTGGACCGGCGCATTGCCTCCTGGCTGGCCTTTCACCGGATGAAAAACCTCGCCGCGCCCTTCGATGCTCCGCAGGTGAAACAGGCGCGGTCCAAGGCGCGGCGGGCTGCAGCCCGGCCCCCTGCCCCAAAATCGCAGCACCCGATCACCCGCGATGTGCTGGAGCAGCTGCTGGCCACCTGTCGCGGCTCTCGCCGGGATTGTCGCGACCGGGCGATCCTGATGCTGGGTTGGGCCAGCGGTGGGCGACGACGCTCCGAGATTACGGCTCTGATGCGGGAAGATGTGTCCTTGAAAGAGTTCGAGACCAAGGGTCTGGTGTGGATCTCACTGCTGGAAACCAAGACCACGAGCAAGGGCGACACCCCGCGATTGGTGCTGAAATCCCGCGCGGCACAGGCGCTGGTGCATTGGATTGAGGTGGGCCAGATCGGGGATGGGCCGCTGTTCCGGCCCATCTCCAAGGCCGACCACGTGCTCAAGCGCCGCCTGTCCCCTGATGCGATCTACCAGATTGTTCGACACCGACTGAAACTGGCGGGGCTGCCTGAAGGCTTCGCCTCGCCCCACGGGCTGCGCTCGGGGTTTCTGACGCAAGCCGCATTGGATGGCGCCCCGATCCAGGCCGCCATGCGCTTGTCCCTGCACCGCTCCATGGCACAGGCGCAGAAATACTATGACGACGTCGATATCGCAGAGAATCCGGCAACGGACCTGTTGGGGTAGACGGTTCGACCAATGCCGTAAGATCAATCAGGCTGACGACTTGCGTGCCGGTCCCCTGCGCCCTCACGCCTGATTTTGGAACGCACAAAGGACGGCTTCGAAATCACCAGAACGTAGGAATACAAACCCGGTAGACTAACTCTCGGATTCTAAGTTTCTTACCACCAAGAAACCTCAATCAAGGACCCAACCAACCCGGCATCGCACAGCCTGCGGCTTGCTGGTTATTCTAGAAAACTGTGCAACCGCAGCCGATCTCATACCGCCCGGTCTTATGGTGTCAATCTTACTGCGGCCGGAACAACCTTCTATTGCATCATGGCAGCTCGAATGAAAAGCTTAAGCATAATTGGTGTTAAGTGGGTAAATCGTTTATGTTTGAAATCTTGTTGCGTGGAATACTGCTTTTTCCATTACTCATTTTGCCCGGTGCATGGATCGCGTTTTCTGGATTACTAAAAAATGTGGACCTCTGGGATCGCCTTGGGCTTTCGTTTGCCCTCTCAATCCCAATGTCTTGCGCACAGTTTCTAGCCTTGGCGTATATGGGGGTTGGTACGGACCACATTCCTTGGGTTATCCTGATAACAAACTTGGGTGCGGTATGGTTAATCGCTCGATCTTGGCAATGGGTACCTATCCAAGGCTATCGTCAGATTATTCCCGGCGCATTGGTACTGCCTTTGGCAGTGTTGATTATACATGCAAACGCACCAAACGTTTATCAATGGTCACACACATTTCTGCATGCCGATCTAATTTATGCCTTGATGGAGAACCCAACGGCACCAGAAGAATGGCAACTAGCCGGACTGGGTACGGGCTATCCTTGGTTCGGACATCTCCAACGGGTTTTGCTTACTCAGGTTCTCAACCAATCTCCAATAAGCGCCTATCTGTGGATCAACCCGGCAATGGCGTTTGGATTTGGCACTCTGTCCATTCTCGTCGTCAGAGCTGTTGGGGGCAGGGTCGTGGCAATGTCTTTGGCACCAATCATCGCCGCCTTGTCAACAAACCCAATCGGTGTACTGGCCAAACCCATTTCTTCGTCACTTTGGAGTGGAATTGAACGTTTTCACTTTCTGATGGGAGATCCACGTTATGATGCTACCGGCTTAAAATTTCTTTATCTGAACACCAACCAGGTCGGGTTGATTCTTCTGCTAGCATTGTTGCTCACAATTCTGCGTTCGGGCTCGTCGCAAAACCTTAGAGCAACGGTTCCTATATGGCTAATTTGTCTAGTTGGAACCGGGCTCGTTTATCCGCTCTATCTTCCGTCTGCAGCGGTATTCCTAGGGGCTGCTGGCATTACATGGATGGTTGACAGAACCAAAAACCTCAAAGAACGCCTAAGAAATGTTGCGCTGCTGTATATGTCTGTAGTCTTGGCAGCGGCTTGCACATATTTCCTCGTAACATACCAAACAGGTGATCGCATTACGGGAGCAGGGATCGAACTTAATGTCCCGGGGCAGATTTGGCGTCATGCCGTAGCCACCATAACCGCACTTTTGATCCCTATTTCTGCGTGGCTGTATTTTTTGACTAAAGGATGCCCCATACCTCGTGGACAGCTCATTTTCTTGTCGATTGCAGCAGTTACTTCAAGTTCCATGGCGGTACTTCTGCATATCCCAAATTTTCGCAACGAGTACAAATTTGTGATGGTTGCAGCAATATGCGGCCTACCTTTTGTAGCATTGTTGCTCGAGCGTCTTTGGCAACAGTCTAGAGTACCATGGACCGGAGCAATACTTCTTCTTGTAATCATCGTCGGCGGGGGCATGTCCGTCTACCCAAGGATGAAAACTGATCAAGCACCTTTTGAGATTAGTTTCTCAAACTTAGATCAAAAACTGTCGGACCCCGCAGGGCTGGGCGACGCCCTGACTGTCATACGAGAAAAAACAGAACCCGGTACGCCGACTTTAGTTGGGCAAACCGAGCTGCATGTCACGCCCTTCACACGACGTCCAGTGTATGTCCTTTACAATGAAGATGCTCAGCTAACCGGACTGGGGATGAGGAACGGATACCTTCTGTATGATGTCAAAGGCTTTGATCATGCCTTGCTAGAATCCAGACAAAACCGCCTAAACACCTTTCTGAACACTGGGTCAGTTGAGGCAAGGGAGCAGGCCTACCGCTCAATTCGCAATGAGCTGGGTAAACCTTTGGTGGTTTTATCGGAAAGAACAAGGCAATTCTCACTATCGTCGTGGATGACAAATCGTGACGCAGAGCTTCTACACGAAGGCGTTCGTTATTCGGTCTGGTATCTCAAATAGCAACCCCCGGTTCACATAATTCCTCCCGATTGCATCTGCATACTCTCGCCCAGTGTTTCGCGCGCGAAACATCAGGTGCTGCGTGCGTGTAGCCAGGTTTTCAGTTCCATAAGAAATTCTTCAGACATCCCTTGGCCGGACAGGGTGACTTGTGAACCGTTTCGACTCTGTTTCAAGTGAATGTCACCGAATGTCTCTTTCGAGGCCGTCTCGGGAGCGGGCGATTTTGCATCCCTTGATGACAGGCTGTTTGCCGCGCGGGTCAGAGCCGATATCTCAGTTTCCGATGTCTCGGGCGCGACCCCTTGCAAGGCTTTGGCGATCAAAGCAGCCGCTTTCGACTCCTCCTTCAAAACCTTCGCAATCGACAATCCCAACCGCTCAGGGATGGCCGAGGCAAACCGTAGATGATCGTCCAGCGCGTGATAGATCGCGATGAAGGACCCGATCTTGGATCGTTTGGCCCGGCTGGCTGAGGCAAACAGCCCGCGCAGGGCGGCGGCTTCGTCCGGGTAAACCCCCTGCTCTGCCGCGCGTGCCACGATCCGGGCGCGCTCATAATAGCTCAGCCCGACGCGGATCTCATTTTCCTCGACCATGGCCACGTAAGCGTCAGATGCACTCTGTGGTTGCCTGAGAAAGGCACGCACGGTTTCAAAGCGGGCCTCGCCCATGTCCTGCGCCAAGGCCCGCAGCGCTGTCATCCGACGCCAGCCAGAGATCAGCCCATAACGCCCTTCCGGCAGCTCCACGACCTCAATCGGGGTTTGCTGACCGCGCGCTTTCAGGCTTTCCTTCAACGCCTCCATATCCGCGTCATCAGCCGCCAGCCGGTCGCGCACCAGATAGGTTTCCTCGATTGAATCCAGCGGCAGGTCCTGCACCAACCGCCCCTCGGCACGGGCCGCACGCAATTCTCCGGACAGCTCCTCCAGTGCCGCCTGAGCCGCCGTGGCTCCGGCCACCTGTGCAACCGGAGGCGCAGCGCGGGGCGTATCCGCAGGGAACATGGGGTTCAACCCGGGGGCAGGGCGGGTGTCTTCCAGATAATCCGGCCGGGCAGGGGTCAACCGTTTGCGTTTTGCCATCACTTTCTCCTTTTCCAGCGCGGATCAGACCCTGTTTCGGGCGCCACTGATGTGTTTCGCGCGCGAAACATGATCACCTTAGCGCCAGTTCCGGCGTCCCCGCCGCTTCGGCCTGCTGGGCCAGTTCCTCGCCCCGCCAGACGCCAATCAGCAGCTTCTTGAACGAGGCATAGGTGGCATCGAAGGTTTCCCGCCCGCGTACATAGGTCTCGCGGTTGAAGTCACGGTAATCGGCCTCGTAGATACCGTTGACCTGTTCCCCGGCCTGCCCGATCAGCGCCGTGTAGCCCTGCCAATGCGGTGACAGGGTGCGGCCCAGATAGGCTTGCATCAGCCCGGCCAGCTCCGCCTGCTGGCTGCCGTCATAGCGGGTGATGATTGTGCGCACTGCGTCCCACTGAAAGGCCATCTCGGGCCGCCCCAGGGCGCGGGCGGCCATGTTCTCGCCATCCTCGATGGACTGGAAGGTGGAATGCAGCATGTCAAAGAAGCGCCCGGTGGAATCAAACTCCAGGAACGAGGCCCCCATGGGCACCAGAAGGATATCCGAGGCGGCCAGCCCATTGATCGTCAGATAGCCAAGGGCAGGGGGGGTATCGATGAAGATGATGTCATACTCGTCCAGCACCCCATCCTCGTCCAGCGTATCGGTCAGCGCGTCCCACAGCTTCCAGCTGCGGCCCTGCATTCGCCAGACGGGGATCTGGAACTCGGCCCAGTACAGGTTCAGCTGCGCGCCGATGAGGTCGATATTCGGCCAATGGGTGGTCTGGATCAGATCGCTGCTGCGGATCTTCAGCGCTTCGGATAAGGTGTCGTCGATCGGATGCGGTGCCTCACCCCGATCAAGCCGTCCCTGATTGTCACGGCGCAGATGGGTGGCGTAGTGGCGGGCGAGCAGAGGAAACACCGTCTGCCATTCATCGGTTACCTTACCGCCAAAGATCGACGTCATCGAACCCTGACTGTCCAGATCAATGACCAGCACCTTGTAACCATCCAGGGCGGCAGACATGGCGAGATGTGCGCAGGTTGAGGTCTTGCCAACGCCGCCCTTGAAGTTGGCGACCGAGACGATCTTGGCAGGTAGCCCATTGGGCCGGTAAGGGCGGTACTCTTTGGCTTTGGACCCCTCCGAGGCAAAATGTGCCCGCAGCCGCAGAACCTCATCCAGCGTGAACCACTTGGCCCCGCCCTCGGTTTCGGATTGCCCCTGCGGCAAGTCCGGGTTGCCCTTCAGCACGCGCCGAAAATGGGCGGGTGCGACAGGGATCAGATATTTGGTGATTTCCCAGGTTGAAAACAGGCGCAGCTTCTTCTGACCATTTTCCTCCAGCCCCCGGTTTGCCAGATCACTGCGCCCCCGTGCGCAGGCATCCGCGATTTGTGAAAACTCACCCGTGCCGGTTGGATTTCCAAGTTCAGCATAAGCCAGATCCGGATCAATATTGAAATAAGGGGGAAGCCCCTCGGAGGTCGCTGCTCGCATTGAAAAACCTGCCTATGTGCTATGTTTTGATCAATATACCACAAAAGGAAGCATGTGGAAGTATTATGAGCACAAAACCGGATTTTCTAAGCAAAATTAAGGGGTAGAAAGCCTTCGAGAGGCTGCTTTTGAGCGTATAGCAAAAAAATGTCCAGTTAGAATCCTGTTATCTTATTAGTTACAGGTGAACTTGAGTTCTATTAAGTATAAGAAAAAAAAGATGTTTTTGTATTTTTTGTGGATCATACTGAATCTGATCCCACGATATGGTGACTCTGATCCCACGTTGGAGTGACTCTGATCCCACGTTTCGGCAGCTTTACGCTTCCTGTGGATAACTCTACGGTAGGCGTCAATAAAACCACGAACAAAGATTCGGGCAGGACATATGGGCAGGGCAGTATGAGCGGGTCAGGGGCGTTGTTGCCCGACCGGCACCCAACGGGTGATTTTTTTGTATGCGATATCTTCGATGCGCTGCCCAAGACAGATATGGGCTCGATGGAGCATCCGATGTTTTCGCTCTCGACCCGGCCGGATCGCCGGATCCTCAATTACGAGCATAACGGGGTCGAGATCACGGTGACGCCCTCGGTGCGGGGGCTGGCGACGATCCACGACAAGGACATCCTGATCTTTTGCATCAGTCAGTTGATGGCAGCGATCAATGCGGGCCGGACGGTCAGCCGGGTGTTGCATCTGAAGGCGCATGATCTGCTGGTGGCCACCAATCGCGAAACCAGCGGCGATGGCTACAAGCGTCTGCGCGAAGCGTTCGAGCGGCTGGCAGGCACCCGGATCACCACCAACATTGTCACCGGCGAGAAGGAAACCACCACCGGGTTCGGCCTGATCGAAAGCTGGGAAATCGTCCGCCACACCCGGGCGGGCCGGATGGTCAGCGTCAGTGTGAAACTGTCGGACTGGCTGTTTCGCGCGGTTCTGGCGAAATCCGTGCTGACCCTCAGCCGCGACTACTTTCGCCTGCGCAAACCGCTCGAGCGGCGCATCTATGAGCTGGCGCGCAAACATTGCGGTCGTCAGCCCGAGTGGCGGATTTCGGTCGAGGTGCTGTTGAAGAAATCGGGCTCGGCCTCGCCCCGGCGGGTGTTCCGCAAAATGATCCGCGACATGATCGCAGCCGATCACCTGCCCGATTATGAGATGATCGAAGAGCCCGGCGACCTGATCCGCTTTTCGCGCCGTGGCCAGGTGGTCGAGGGACCGGACAAACCGATCCTGCCGTCACAGGCGCTGGAGGAAGCCAGGGCAATGGCACCGGGCCGGGATGTCTATGCGTTGGAGGCGGACTGGCTGGCCTATTGGGCCGCATCGGGCCGCCCACAGATCAGAAACCCGCAGCGGGCGTTTCTGGGCTATGTGGCCAAGAGGGTCGCCGGGCGGGATTAGGCGCTTAGCTGGAATAGGCGGGGTTTTGTTTCTGCACGCGTGTCTTCACGGCTTTGACAGCACCGATGACGATGAGAGCGGCAATGATGAACAGCCAGCCGAAGAGGACATAGCTGCCCAGAGCCATAAGGATGGACGCACCGGAGAACAAAGCAAACCCGCCGGCGCACAAGCCGACAAGAATGGCTATTCCGATAACTCCGATCATGTTCTCCAAGTCCTCCGGCTATGGTCTTGGTCTGGCCAGCCCTCAAGTGGTTGCAGTTCAGCCATTGGGCAGATGCCCATAATGATTTCGCGGTGAAATCATGGCAAAACTTTGAACTACAGAGGGTTAAAATTTGGTTATTTTTACCGGGAGGAGCTTTGCTCCACTACTCGTGCCACACCGCTTTATAATTTATTGAGACATGGGAGTGTCTGAGAGGATAGTTTCTCAAAACTTTTGCGACAGCAATATGGAACGCCCGCACCCCTGAAAATGTGCAAAGGTTCGCCTATGGCACCGCTCTGTCAATCCGCGGTTGCTTGGATGGAATGCCAGATGAGCGTGCGTTTCGGTCACCGAATGTCAGGGGGCTGAGGGGGTCACATCTTGACCAGCCGTCCGTCTGCCACCCTGATCCCCGCTTTTTCAAAAACATTGCGCGTATCAAAAACCAGTGTCGCCTCGCGCGCGACCAGACCGTAATCCGGGGCGCTGTGATCGGTGATCACGGCCACCGCCGCATAGCGTTTCAGGTTGTCCGCCGTCAGCGGCTGGGAGGTTCGGCCTGCAAGTTGCGGATATTCGCCGCCTTCGGGCAGGCGGGGGAAATAGGGGTCGTGATAGTCGACCTCGGCCCCCAGTTTTTCCAATTCGTCCAGCAGCACCAGCGCGGGGCTGCGGCGGGTATCCTCGACATCGCGCTTATAGGCGATGCCCATCAGCAGGATGCGCTGACCGGTCAGGGGCTGCCCGGTCTCGGCGATGGCCGAGCCGTTACGCGCCGCCAGTTCGGCCGCCATCCGTGCCGCCAGCATGGATGGCACGGCGTCGTTTCTGGAGCGCGCCAGATTGATGATCGGCGTATCAGATCCTGCATCCGCGGCACGCCAGGCCAGATAGGCCGGAGACACCGGGATGCAGGCCCCACCAATTCCGGGACCGGGATAGAAGGGCATGAAGCCAAACGGTTTGGTGGCCGCGGCCTCGATCACTTCCCAGACATCCACGTCCATTGCTTCAAGCGCGGTCTTCAACTCGTTGACCAGCGCAATATTGACGGTGCGAAAGCTGTTTTCGACCAGCTTCACCGCTTCGGCTGTGGCGGCCGAGCTGACCGGAACGGCGCTGGTGACGATGGCGCGGTAGAAATCCTCGACCAATTGCCGCGACAGCGGATCGTCGGCACCCACCACCTTCGGGATGCTGTGCGTGTCGAACTTGTCATTGCCGGGGTCTTCGCGCTCGGGCGAAAACGCCAGGAAGAAATCACTACCCGCGCGCAGACCGCCCGCCTCAAGGATCGGCTGAACCAGTGTGGCGGTGGCACCGGGCCAGACGCTGCTTTCCAGCACCACCATCTGACCGGGGCGCAGATGCTGCGCGATGGTCTGCGCTGCGGCGGCGACAAAGCGCATGTCCGGGTCTTGTGCATCGGTCAGCGGGGTCGGCACGCAGATCAGGATGATATCGGCCTCGGCCAGTGCCGCGGCGTCCTGCGTTGCGCGGAACCTGCCGCTGTCTACCGCTTGTGCGATCCGGTCTGACGCCAGATACGATATAACCTGATCGCCCTGATTGATCCGCGCCACCCGGTCAGGGTTGAGATCAACGCCGGTGGTATCGAACCCCTCATCATAGGCAGTCAGCGCCAGCGGCAGCCCGACATAGCCCAGCCCAACCACAGCAACCCGCGCATCGCGCGCCGCGATAAGCTGCTTGAGGGAAAGATGGTGCGAGGTTTCGTAGTTCATAATCTATCCTGATCGTACAAAGTCAGACTGAAATCAAAGGCAGGACGGGCAGCAGGAAATTATCCTTTCTTAACGGATAGGCAGGAATCGGAGCGAATCCAACTAATTTGTCGGCCTTGTATCGGCGGGTCGTATAGTGTTTCAAAAAGGGCTTCAATTATTGGCATTTTGCTTAATTGTTCATTTTTTGAAGTTGGCTTCCAGATAGGGTCGCGTGGCTTCAAGCCCGGCTTTCAGATCATAAGCGGGCTCATATCCCAGCCGTATACGGGCATGATCGATCTGGCATTGTCCCGTACCCGAGAATAGCTCCAGCATATAACGGTCAGGATACAGTTCGTTTTGCCGGGGCAGCCGTTGTGTGGCCGTTTGGACCAGTTTTTCGAACCGGTCCCGACCGATCCAGGCGCGCGCTATGGTACTGACCCGTGCAGCCAGCGACTGTGTGTCTGGTACTTCGCCCGGCTCTTCATCGGGCAATCGGGCCCGGAGTGTTTCCTGGGGAATGAGCCCGATCTTCCCTCGGCCAATGATATCGGCATAACCGGACAGCAGGGCCGACCAACTGACGGGGGTGGGGCCCGAGATGATGAACCGCTCTTGCTGCAGGTCTTCCGGCGCGGCAGCGCACAACATGGCCTGTACCAGATCGTCCACAAATACAGCGTTGCACAGCCCTTCCGGTTTGGGCAGCACCACGGTACCAGCGGCAAGCCAGCGGGTCAGCTTATCTGTCCAGAGCATGCTTCCGGGCCCGTAAACCAGTGTCGGCTGCAGGATCGCAGCGGGGCAGTTTCCCTGCAACAGAGCCTGCTCCATCGCAATCTTGGCGCGCCGATATGGGTCAGCCTTGCCGTTTGAGATCGCGGAGCTCTCGGTCAGGTTTTGCTGCGGCCATCCGTCATAGACAACGATAGAGCTGGCATGAACGATTCGTCCGACCCCGGCTTTTTCTGCGGCGGTTCTGAGGGCATCGAAGGTGGCAAGATTATCCGTTGCCGTAGCGCGCATGTCATAGGCAAGATGGTATAATACATCCTGATTACGCAGGGCCTTTTCTTGCAAGGCGCGATCCCCTGCCGTTCCCTGTATGACCCGTGCCCCCATCGCGCTGAAGGCTTGCCGACCATGGCGGTTGCGCAACAGGACGGTGACCCGGGCACCGGCATTGATGAGAGCCGGAACAAGTCGCTTGCCGATAAACCCTGTCGCCCCTGTCACGAAGACGGCCTTGCCGTCGAGATGATCTGGTCCGGTGGCTGTCATAGTCTTTTTCTTCGTCTCAAATTCAAGACCCGGCACAATGTGTTTCAAAGCAGAAGCCTAGCCTAGGGTGGGTGCCTGTGCTACTGCGCAGAGGACGAATTATTGTCATAAGTACGGGGTAAGCTGTGCCCCACGTTTGTTAATGAGGAATTCGATGACGATCGGTATAACCGGCGTACAGACGTCGCCGTGGCGCATACTCCTCAAGAGAATATTGTTATGTGAAGCTGACAGTTCGGGTCCGGGCTGTTTGCGGTCTGTCTTGTGAGGAGAAAACCATGCGTATCGGGGTTGTTGGTGGGGCCGGGAAAATTGGCAAACTGCGGGTCGAGACCATTCAGGAATGCCCGGATACAACGCTGGCGGCCGTTCTGGATCTGTCTGAAGAAGCCGCCCGCAGTGTCGCCGGGGGCGCTCCTGTGTTCACCGACCTGAAGCGGTTTCTGGAAACGGATATGGATGCGGTCGTGGTATCAACCCCTCCGCATACGCATGAGGACCCATGTGTCAGCGCCCTGAAACACGGGATGCATGTGCTGGTTGAAAAACCCATGTCCAACAGCGCCGAAACCTGTCGTCAGATGCTGGCCGAGGCAAAGGCCGCAGGTCGGGTGATCGCCACGGGCTTCAACATGCGGTATTACCCCTCATTCGCTTATGTGAAAGACACCATAGCCAGCGGGGCAATCGGAGACATTACTCATATTCGTGCCTTTGGTGGGCATGACGGGCTGGCCCATTTTACCCATGACTGGGAATACAAGGTGCCAGAATCCGGTGGCGGAGCAATGTGGGATATCGGGATTCACATGAGCGATATCGTGCGTCACATGCTGGGCGAGGTGAGTTCGGTTTATGGTGTCGCCGGTGAACGTGTCTGGAACCTGCCGGGTTCCGAGGACACCGCAGTTGCGATATTCCGAAATCCCGAGGGTGTGCCCGCAGTTTATCATGCCAGCTGGGGAGAATGGCGCGGATATGATTTTGCAATCGAAGTGCACGGGACACATGGCATGGTGATGGGTGCATATGCACCAATGAAGAATGTTCTTATCACGATGCCGGAACCCGGCGGGACGCCGACTACGACAACGCGCAGGTATTTCGACATTGCAGTCCGCGAAAAACTGTTCTCATGGAAGACAACGGCCAAGATTTCGTTCGCAGAGGAATTACGGGATTTTATCAAACTGTGCGATGGAGATTCGAGTGGCCGAATTGCAGACGGCAAGGCCGGGCTTCGGTCAATTGAAATTGCCAATGCGGTGATCGAGAGCAGTCGCACAAATCAGGTGGTCGAACTGCCCCAGTAAGAACTGGTATATTGCACCTGTTGTTCCTGGTTCATCAGCTTGCAATTCCGGCGCGTTTGGTGACCGGATCAGCGAAGGCCCGCTGTGAGCAGCCCGATCTGACTGGTCCAAATTGATTGTTAGTGCATCATTGGCCTGTGATCCATCGGGATGGTGGTTTCAGGCGCTGGTGGGCGGTAGCCCAGAGCACTGTGGGGGCGTTTTGTGTTGTAGTGTCTCCTCCATTGTTCGATCAGGATTTGTGCCTCGCGCAGGCTGTAGAAGATTTCGCCGTTGAGCAGCTCGTCCTGCATGCGCCCGTAGAAGATTTCGCAGTAGCCGTTCTCCCAGGGTGACCCGGGTTCGATGTAGGCTATGGAATATATGGCTCAGCTGTTTATGGATCGCTTGCCGATCGTCATCGCGCGCCCCTTTAACTACACGGGGCTCGGGCAGAATGCCCAATTCCTTGTCCCTAAAATCGTGGCTCATTTCCGGCAGCGCGCCCCGCAGATCGAACTGGGTAACCTGGATGTTGCCCGGGACTTTTCCGACGTTCGCGATGTGGCGCGTGCTTATCGGGCATTGCTGCGTCCGGATTTGCGCGGGCGGCAGGTCAATATCTGCTCTGGAGTGGCGACCCCTTTGCAGGATATTGTGGATATGTGCATCGACATTACCGGGCACAATCTGACCGTGACCGTGAACCCCCAGTTTGTGCGGGCCAATGAGGTGAAGGAATTGATGGGGGGTGTCACGTTGTACCGCAGCCTCACCCAGGACGGGCCAAATTACGGCCTGAAGGAAACACTTGAATGGATGTTGATGTAAGCGCTTAAAATTAAGTGTTCTTACGCCATTTTTATGTTGTTTCGGGCTCTTCCCCCTGGAAATATCCAATCAATTCGCCAAAGGCCCACATCGTCACGATCAAGAAAACCAGCGGGGAAGCAGGCCAGAACTTGCGGAGATAAACGCGCTTGTGCATTTGGTTGCGCATATGCCGGGTAAACAGAACAAACGGTAACAGCGGAGTTGCGGCTGCGCGGAAGGCGCGCAACCCGAACGAAATTTCGCCGGACCGAATGCGGGCATATTTACGGCCCCAATGAAACCATTCGCCCGCCAGTGTGAAGGTCGGAATACGCGGACGGTATTGGGTTGTTCTGGGGCGATCTGACAGAACCATTTTGTCACCGTTAGCCTGCAGGGCAGCATGGATGGAGGGTTCATAGAACCGATGTTCATACAGATGACGCAGTGCGCGCAGCTTGTCGGCGCGATAACACACATTGGTTGCTGATAGAAAATCTGTCTCACCGGTCGGTAGAGGGGCCATATAGCGCCCGAAGTCGCAGATATGAACGGCCCAGTTCCAGGTCGTATCATATCCGTTGTCAGCACACCCCCCGACCGCTGCGGCCCCGGTCTCATCCATCAGGTCCATCACCGAGGCAATCCAGGTTTCGGCCGGAATGCCGCGATCTTCGACAAGGCCGATCCGGCACCCGCGTGCGGCATTGATGCCCTCGGAACGGCGGATGTCCCAGAACCGGTGCAGATCAAGGGCGTTTCTTGGCACCATACCGCCTGCGAGTACCCCGAGATCGAGAAACCGGAAGCTGGGGAAATCATCTGCCATTCCGGCATCTTCAAGCGACAGCTGATCATATGGCACGATGACTTCCACCTTGTATTCACCAATCTGATTGGCGAGCGCATTCAGACATGCCCGAAGCGCGGCTCCCCCATCAACGATAGCCACAACGACAGAGATATCAGGTAGTGAAGGATCTGGATTGTTCATCACAGACATTTCTCTCATCGAACCTTGGACAGAGACCGACCGGCCCCGAACCAGTATCCGGCAACCTCACCCAGTCCCCAGGACAGTGAAAACGGGACCAGCAAAGGCAGGGAGGGCCACAACCGACGCACATGACGCCCTTTGGTTATGACGTTTCTGACCACGCGGTAATAGACGATCGGAGGCAACGCAAAAGCAACGAGCCCCATAATAAGCCTTTTACCGCTCGACTCCTCGCTGACCCGAGCTCCGGCGAAACTCTTGGAATACAGGTATCTCTGGGTCAGATACAGACCGAATGTATAGTGCATCTTATGCCCGGAAACGATGTCGTTGCGCAGGGTCATAGAGATACCATCTGCGCGCATATGATCATGCAGGTGGTTTTCCCATTTGCCATCATCCAGCAGGGCATCGAACCGTTCCAGAACATCACGTCGGTAGACCGTGTTGTTGCCCGGAAGCCAGTCCGAGGGGCCATCATTCAGAGGGGGTAGAACGGCACTGTACTCGCATAGGAACGCCGCCCAATCGATCAGGGTCTCTTTGGCTTCATTATCGACAGGCCCGGCCACTACATCCGAACCGGCCGCGATTTCATCTAGCATCCGCCGGGTCCAGTTCGGCGGAACCAGCACGTGATCTTCAATGACCCCGATAGCATCGGCTGTCGCGGCCCGGATGCCTGTGGCGCGCATCTGAGGGATTGTAGCGTCCTCGGGGACTGCCAGAATGTTTACGTCTGGAAATTCTGTCTCAACATCCCGAATGAAGTCCGGGCCGAGGCGTATAACAGCGATAATCTCGGGTTGGGGGCCGGTCTGGTTCTGCAAAGCCGCGACGCACCCGCGAAAGTCAGACAGAGAATTGACGCATGGGATGACGACTGAAATCTGATGCTGCGTCATGTGTTTTCTCCGGTGTGAGCTGTATCCTTCGGGAGGATCTGACCATAGTCGACCATGGAAACGGAACTGCGTTTACATCTGGGTCTGAAAACCCCGGAGCGCGTTAATTTTTGTGGCATTCTCCGCACTAATAAATTCCTTCTCGATAAATTGTTTCTATATCAGGAGTTATTTTAGGGGCGCTTTTTAAACGCGTTTTCAAAACTGATCTCGGTCATTTCGGCAGCACGATTCCAAGTGAACTTTGCGGCCTGGCGTACGGCCTGCTTTGACAGGCGCGCATGAAGATCGTCGTCATTTAGCAACCTGTTTGTCTGATGGGCAATCGAGGACGCATCGGTTGGGTCAAACAGCAGTCCGCCATCGCCGACAACTTCTGGGACGCTGCTTGCATCAGACCCCAGAACCGGGGTGCCGCAGGCCATTGCTTCGACAGGGGGAAAGCCAAAACCTTCATAGAGCGAAGGGTGCACAAGCGCATGTGAGGCATTGATCAGAAGCGCCAGCTTTTCATCCGAAATCTCGCCGGTGAAAATGATCCGTTCTGACGCAATCACATTGGCTCGGGCCGAAGCCTGTAAATCCTCGACATTATCCCAGAACCGGTCGCCGGTTGTGCGCCCGACAATGGCCAGAAAAGCATCAGGATGTTGTTCCAGGATCATTGGCATCGCATGGATAAGGCGCAGCACATTTTTGTGGCGGTTAAAGCCGCCCACATAAACGAGAACACGGGCCCCGGGAGGAATGTTATATTCCTCTCGAATTTCTTCTATCTTATTGTTATCACTTATCTCTTTGAAAACGGGGGCCGCAGCCATCGTTGTCAGGTCAATCTTGTTGCGCGGAATGCCCAAAATGGATTGCAGGTCTCGGGCCGACGATTCAGAACCGGTGATGAACCGCGTGGCCTGCAATTTAGCGAGCGTGGTTTTTGCTTTCCACAGTGCAAAATTCAGTTTTGAGGGGAAGATCAAATCCGGAAAGCGTTCAGGGATCGTATCGTGGATACAGATGACTTTCGGGACCCGCGACAGCAGGGGATAATACGAAAAAACGGTGGGGTAAAAGAACACATCGCATCTCAGTCGGAGCGTTGCTTGATGCATCTGAAACCGGTTTGCCACATCTGATCCGTTCGGCATTGGCGCAACCACGATATCGACCCCCTGAGGAACCGGGTAAGACGGTTCCTGATCACAGATCAGGGTGTAACGAAACCCACTGTCCCGAGCTGCCAAAGCTTCGAGCACACCTCTTGTGAAGCGCCCAAACCCGCGCTCATTACGCCAAGTCGTCCCATCAATCCCGACATGCATGATGATACTCCGTTCCTGCGAAATTCCTTAGCCCAACTGCTTCGAGCAGCGACGGAGGATTTAAATCCAAATCATGAGCTTACTCTATGGCAGGCAGAGCGCGGCCCACAATCATTTGATATCCCTGCATCCCTGTTGCTACATCATCGAGGCCAATTGAAGGGCGGATTCGTAAATGCACGCTGTAACGGAATCAGATGATCGACGGCATCTTCGGATCGCACAGATGTGCACGGATTTCGGAATGGGAGGGATTGCCAGACATGCCCTTGATCTGGGCATCTGGCTAAAAGGTCAGGGTCATGGCGTTTTCCTCGCCGGAACGCCGGGCGAATGGGCTGGGCAAAAGCACGAAGATGGCTTTCTGTCCATCCCGACACGCTATGTTGGGGCGGATGGTGGCAGGCTGATGCGCAGGCTTGCCCATACTGGTCATGGGGCGATTGCCTTGCGTCGCTGGCTTTCGAAGTCGCGTATCGACATTATTCATGCGCATGAATCTGCACCAGCATTGGTGGCGCTGTTGGCGCGGATGCATCTGAACATCCCGCTTGTCGTGACGTATCACGGGTCGGACCCACAGCGGATCAGGGGGTTTGGAAAGATTGCGCGCCATGCTGATCTGGTGGTGACGCCCAGCCATCGGGCGGCTGAGGATCTGGCCGAAATCGCCAATGTATCAAAGGACAAGCTTCGGGTCATAGGACTTGGGATCAAGCCACCGCCTGAGGACACGGATCAGGACGTTGCCGAGTTGAGAAAAACCCTGCTGCGCGGCGGTACGCATCTTGTCGTCTCTCTCGCGCGGGTGGCCTATCAAAAGGGTATTGACGTCTTGATCGATTGCGTCGCGCGTCTGAAGGATACCCACCCCGACTATCGCTTTGTTGTTGTCGGGGACGGGCCACTGGATCAGGAGATGCGGGCACTGGCAACACAGCGCGGTCTGGATGAGCATTTGTTTTTCGCCGGACGTACCGAGGTTCCCTATCGCTATTTGCGGGCAGCGGATCTGATGCTGCTGACCTCGCGGTGGGAGGCGCTGCCCATCTCTATTGCCGAAGCGTTCCAGGTCGGAACCCCGGTTGTAGCCACCGATTGTTCCGGTGTTCACGAGTTGGTGCATGATACGGTCGGCGCCTGTGTACCAATTGGCGATGTCGCGGCGATCACGCAGGCTGTTGAGCACATTCTCGAAGATGATCAAAAGCGCACCGGTATGGCGGCCAGTGCCCTGGAGAGATCGAAAGAGAGTCGATTTGATCCTGACCACATCAATCGGCAGATCGAGGCGCTTTATTTCGGTCTTCTTGAGTGAACAGCGGACAAAAGCCGCATTCCCTTGCAGCATGCCCGCAACACAGCGTGTGAACAGGGCATCAGGGCAAGTTCCATCTTTCGATCACGGTATGGATCATGCTTTCATACTGGAAAGTCATTGGTAATCCGGTTTGAGTCACATGCAATCCTTACGCATTCTGGTGTTCACCACATTTTATCCCCCCTATTCCTTTGGCGGTGATGCCATTGGCATTCAGCGCATGGCCCGGGCGCTGGTGGCGCGGGGACATGACGTGACGGTGGTGCATGACGAAGACAGCTATCTGATCCTGGGCGGCAAACCACAGCCAGAAGGTGCCCCGGACGGGGTCCGGCGGATCGGGTTGCGCAGCCGCAATGGTATGA
Source organism: Ruegeria sp. AF5 (assembly GCF_056541905.1). NCBI lineage: Bacteria > Pseudomonadati > Pseudomonadota > Alphaproteobacteria > Rhodobacterales > Roseobacteraceae > Ruegeria > Ruegeria sp. AF5. The sequence continues at coordinate 56,027 of NZ_JBQFYZ010000013.1, read as the reverse complement.
TGTCGAACCTGCTGACCCAGCAGCTTGGCCGCCCGGTTGTCCACGCTGCCCGCATCCGCGAGATACTGGCCGAGCGGAAGCCGGATATCATCTGGCACAACAATACTTCGCTGATCGGTGGGCCCGGCCTGTTGCCGATGGGCGAGGGGCTGAAGATCTATGAGGCGCATGAGCACTGGCTGGTCTGCCCCACGCATGTGCTGTGGCGGCACGGGCGCGAGCTGTGCGATGACCGCCAGTGCCTGCGCTGCGTGCTGAACTACAAACGCCCGCCGCAGCTGTGGCGCTATACCGGCGCGCTGGACCGGGCATTGGATCACATGGACCTGATCATCGCCAAAAGCGAATTCAGCCGGGCCAAGCATCGCGAGTTCGGCCTGCGGCAGGAGATGCAGGTGCTGCCCTATTTCCTGCCCGATCTGGACCAGGACGCTTTGCCGGAACCCGCCGCGCATGACCGTCCCTATTTCCTGTTTGTCGGACGGCTGGAAAAAATCAAAGGGTTGCAGGATGTGTTCCCGGCCTTTGATCGTTACCCGGATGCCGATCTGCTGATCCTCGGTGATGGCGATTACGCGGATGAGCTGAAGGCACAAGCCGCAGGCAATGACCGGATCAAATTCCTGGGCCGCAAGACGCCTGACGAGTTGAACGCTTACTATCGTGGCGCACTTGGGCTGATTGTGCCCTCGGTTTGTTATGAAACCTTCGGTATCATCCTGATCGAAAGCTTCCGGTTGGGCACGCCGGTGATCGCCCGGCGGCTGGGTCCGTTCCCCGAGATCGTCGAGCGGGCAGGGGGCGGGGAACTGTTCGAGACCGAGGATGATTTGATTGCAGCGATGCGTAACCTTCAGCACCAGCCTGACCAGCGCGCAGTTCAGGGTGCTGCAGCACGTAAGGCGTTTCTGGAGATCTGGCACGAAACACCCGTGCTGGAGGCGTATGGCGCGGCGCTGGCGCGCGTGGCCCATGGTGCAGGAAACCAAAGATTGGCTGCGGCGCTGGAAGCTGGGGTCTTTGAAACCGGCGCTGGATAAACACCTCGGAGTTGTAACACTGTCAGGGGGCCAGCATTCCGATCCGGTGGGCGTTGGCCATGACCGAGAAAGTGATGGTTGTGGCCGGGATGCTTGGCAGGCATGAGGCATCGACCAGATGTACCCGTGACAGCCCTTTCGGTCGCCCCAGAATATCCGACTGCCCCGCACCAGGCGTTTTGGCCATGGGAACCGAGCCGCCCACGTGAAAGCTGGATCCCACATCGCCGGGGCGGCGGGCGAAACTCAGCGGCACAAGCCCTGCCAGTTTCAGAACCTGCCCCATGCGTGCCGTGGCGCGCGCCATGACCTGTTCGGTTTCGTCATTACCTTGCACGGTCGGGGTCAGCCGCCCGTCTGCGGCCATCGTCAGATCGATCTGGGCGGAATGGGCAGAATGTAAAAACGCCTGCGCCACGACCAGTCGTTGCGCCAGCAGCCTCCATACCGGGGCCGATCCGGGCAGTTTCGAGCCATAAGTATTGATCAGATCATGGGCATAGAACTCGTTCCAGGTATAGACCTGCGCGTGGACCAAATGCGGTGAGACCGCGGGGTCATCCAATTCAATGAAGATCTGCGGCAGGGTGTGATAGGGTCTTCGGTCCGGGCGCCGTGGCGCGCGCCAGCGGTGCAGGCTGGGCAGAAAGAAATGCTGACTGTCTTGCAGTTGCAAGCGGGCTGCGGAGTTCGGAGATGACGCCAGCATCAGCCGCGCGGTTTCCAGAACCCCGGCGGCGACAAAGATACGGTCGGCTTGCAGGGTTTCGCCGTCCTCCAGCGTGACCGTGACATGACCCGGGCGTTCCTCGAACTGGCGAACAAGACCGGTGCGATAGCGGAAATCCGGATTGTGACGCAGGACGTCAAGCGTTTGCCCGGACGCATAAATCAGACCCCAGGGGCAGCCATGCAGGCACTGGCCGCAATATTGGCAACCGGGTTCAACAGCCAGCCGCGCGGCACCGGCATGGGCTCCCAGTTTCGCAAGCCTCGCTGCTTGGCGATCCAGATGCGTCAGCATCCGTTCGGCTTGCGGCGATGGGGTCAGAGGGGCGCGATCCTGCATGGAAAGGGTGGGGAACAGAGTCTGTAATGCGTCCACCCGACCGCTGATGGGAAGGAATTCCGCAACCGCGCGGTAATGCGGTGACAGATCGTCAATTTCGATCGGCCAGTCGGCGATATCTTCGGTGCGGTTGGGCAAAACGGCCGAGCCCCAGAGATTGGACAGCCCACCTGTGGCGTGTGAGGCGCGCAATCCGATCCGGTCGGGCGATACCAGCGTTTCCGCCCCCGGTACCATGGCAAAATCCGATCCGAACCGGCGGACTTGCCCAGATGGCGTGTCGAACTGAGGAGCTTGCCAGGCTTTTACATCATCGGCGGACCAGCTTTCGGGACCCGTCGCGGCCAGCCTGTTACGGCGGGACTGCGCCGAGCCTTCCAGTCTGCGCCCTCCATCCAGCATCAAAACCTGTCGCCCCCGCGCCAATAGGGCCTTGGCCACGGACACCCCCGATGGCCCCGATCCGATGACCAGATCGGTCACGAGGTTGGGCCCGTCTGTGCCGGGGTATGCGGCCTCATGCGGGAACCGGGCGCTTCATCTCGGCGACGATGTCATCGATGATCTGCTGCAGCGTTCGCATCGGGCGGAACCCGGTGACACGTTGCAGTTTCGAGACATCGGGCAGGCGGCGCTGCATATCTTCGAAGCCTTCGGGATAGACCGTGTCGTAAGGAACACATTGAATTTCCGAGGCAGAGCCGGTCGTTCGGATGACCTGTTCGGCCAGCTCGCGGATCGTGACCTCCTGATCGGTTCCGACATTGAAGACGTCGCCGCGCGCCTCGGGCAGGGTCATCAGACGGCACATGGCCTCGACCACATCGGCGACATGGCCGAAACAGCGTGATTGTTCACCAGTGCCGTGGACCATCAGTGGCGCGCCTTCCAGTGCTGACTTGACGAAATTCGGCAGCACCATCCCGTAGCGCCCGGTCTGACGCGGACCGGTGGTGTTGAAGAACCGCAGCACCGTGACCGGCAGGTTGGATTCGCGCGCATGGGCCAGTGCCAGAAACTCGTCGAGTGTCTTGGCACAGGCATAGGACCAGCGCAGATTGCGGGTGGCGCCGATGGTCAGATCGCCTTCTTCCTGAAAGGGGAAATTGGTGCTTTTGCCATAAACCTCGGAACTGGAGGCGATGAACGTATGCGTCTTGTTCACCAGCGCGGCATCCAGCACGTTCTCTGTCCCCGCCACATTGGTCAGGATCGACCGGCTGGGTTCGTCCATGATCAGCTTGACCCCGACGGCGGCGGCCAGGTGGAACACCACATCCGCCGGATCGACCAGTTCGGTGACCAGCCCCCGGTCAAGAATACTGCCTTTGACAAAAGTGAAGCCCGGGTGATCCGCGACAGAAGCCAGATTGGACAGCAGCCCGGTCGACAGATCGTCAAGGATCGTGACCCGATGCCCTTCACCGATCAGCCGTTCCGCTAAATGGGAGCCTATAAACCCGGCGCCGCCGGTAATCAGAATATGCATTTGTTTGTACCAGTCACTGTGTAAGAACCAACTTTACCACGATTTTCCCCGCACCATCGCACGGATGCCGCGCATTGCCCTGCGGGCCGTGAGATAGGGCCCGCCGCGCCCGGCAAGATGCGCCTTCCAGCGGGCGATGTTGTTGAAATAGAACATCTCGAGCCGGGGCAGGTCGTGCATATCATCCTCCGCTTTGGCCACGCCCAGCCTTGTGCCGACCGAGGTGTCGTAATGCTGCGCGATCTGTCTGAGAACGCCAGAGTTCGACGCGCCATAAGGCGGTGCGAAATGCCGGGTGGGCTGGCCAAGCCGGGCGGCAATGTCCTGAGCGGATCCGCTGACTTCCTCTTCCAGCATGAGCGCATCCAGCGTGGTGAGATCGGGATGAGTGACACTATGCGCGCCAAAACAGACCCCTTCAGCTGCCAGCGTCTCGACCCTGTTCCAGCCCATCAGCGGGCGGGCAGGGATATTGCCCCCGGCCCAGCTGTCGCTGCCGCCCATCAGGCCCGAGGGCAGATAGACGATCGGGCAGAAGCCGTGATCGCGCAGGATGGGCCAGGCGGTGTCGGCGAAATCCTGGAACCCGTCATCGAAACTGATGATGACCACACGGGGGGCAGGCGGGTTGGCCAGCGCGTCCGGCGTCACCACCGGCAGGCCGGACGCCGCCAGCGCCTGCATCTGTGCCGCAAAGACGTCGGGCGCAATCGAGGTCGGCCCCGGCGCATCCGAAATCGAATGATACATCAGGATATCGGCCTGCCAGGCGGACATGGGTCAGTCTTCCACCACATGGGTGGCAAAGACTTCGCGATACCGGTTCCATTTCGCGCGGTCGACATGGCCCTTGCCGTCGATGCAATCCGCCGCGCCATAGGCCATGGCAAAGGCGTGGTGGGTATTGTCGTGGGCAAACAAACCCTGTCGTCCAAATACGAGCAATCCGTCCAAATTTGAGAGCCATTGATCCACCGTATCGAACCGCTCTTCATAGCCCATATCGTAAACCGGATAGGCGTGGCTCAGCCGCCGGGTTTCACAGCGGCGCACCGGAACCGTGACCGGCAGGCCCAGCTGCCCCAGCCACTTGGTGAATTCCTGCCCCAGCTCCTCGTCGGACATGGACCACCATTTCTCATCCGGGTCGCAGGGCAGTTCGGCGCACAGCACGGTGACGCCCTTTGGCGTGCCGCTGGCGTTATAGTTCTTTGGCTCTGACATCCGGCTGATCGGGATCGAGAGTTCCGGGAAGTAATGGGCATCGAACTCGGTGAACTGGTCTGTCTCCAGCACCAGGTACAGCAGGATCATGCCGCGGAAGCGGATCGCACGGGCGGCTTCGACCACCTCGGGCGGGGGCATGTCGATCAGGCGGGTCAGCCCGGTCAGCGGGATGGTCGACAGGATCAGATCGCCGGTCAGGTGCCGTTCCCCCTCGCCCTCGCGGATCGTCAGGCCGGTGATGCGGTTGCCGTCCCGTTCGATGGCGGTGATTTCGGCGTTGAACAGGAAGGTGGCGCCGTTGGCTTCGGCACTGTTGCGCATCGCGTCCGAGATTTGCCCGAACCCCTTGCGCGGATAAAAGAACCGACCCGCCGTTTCGCTGCGCAGCCCCGGCAGCAGGCGCAACATCTTCATCAGGATCTTGCCGACCGATCCACTGCCGACCCGGCGCTCGGCCAGTTTCACGGCCAGTTTGTCCGGGTCCAGCCCCCACAGTTTGCGCACGTAGGGGAAATAGAAATTGTCCGAAATCGTAGGCCCCAGCCCGTCATAAAGCACGGTCGAGAATGTCTCGGGCCCGGTGCTTTTCTTGCGGAACGGCTTCAGCACCATGTCCCCGATCAGCGACAAGGCAAAGGGTTTGGGCAGGCGCATCAGCGCGTCAGTTAGTTTCAGCGGGAAGTGGATCCATTTTCCGCCCAGCCGGATGCGCCCGTGGCGCGGGCGCAGCAGCAGATCGTCCCCTAGCAGGGCTTTCACATCGGCCAGAACCTCGGGCTCTGCCGCCGGGTGAAACCGATGCGAGCCATAATCGCAGATCACGCCCTCAATCGGGAAGGAAGCTGAATTGCCGCCCGCGATAGCGGCGCGTTCGATTACCGTTACGCGGGCCTGCCCGGTTAACGCATGGGCCGCGGCCAGCCCGGCCGGTCCGGCACCCAGTATGATGATATGGGGCCTGTCGTTGCTGTCGGGTCGGGAAACATCCGTCACTTGCACTCTTCCTTTTGGGAATTTGCCGGGGTGCTGAACCGCATCCCGGACAGGGTCAGAACCAGCGCGCCAAGCCCGCCTGCCGTAAACAACACTACCTGCCAGACCAGCCCGGCGGCCACGACCGCAGGCGCGCTGGCGCCAAATGGGGTCAGAAACCCGGCCAGCGTGGCCTCGCGCAGGCCGAGCCCGTTCAGCGAGACCGGCAGAACCGCAATGATCTTGGCCAGCGGCCAGGCGAAAACCCACGGCCCGGCTGCCACATCGACACCCGCTGCGATGGCCAGCCACCAGGCCAGCAGGACCAGCACCAGCTGGGTCAGAACCGATGCGACAAAGGCAATGGCCAGCGTGCCGGGTTTGCGGCCCATCCCGGCCAGCGCATCGGCCAGGCGATGGGCAAACCCTTTGCCGGGCAGGGACGGGATATAGCGCCAGGGCAGAGGCAGCAGGCGCGGCATCGCGACCATCCCCGCCAGTGCGGCCAGCAGGATCAGGGCAACCGGCCAGATCATATGCCCGCCGGCAGCGCTTTCCCATGTCAGCACCAGACCCAGACAGGACAGGGTCAGCAGCGCGACCATGTCGATCAGCCGGTCAACGGTCGCGCCCGCGACGACCTGCGCACCGTCTTTCATCGCGGCCTGCGCCAGACCGGCCCGCACCGTATCACCTCCAATTGCGCCGGGCAGGCACAGATTGGCGGCCAGCCCGGCAAAATGGGCCCGGATGGCCAGCAGGGGAGGAAGCCCTCGGTTCAGCAGCAGCCACCATTTCAGCGCGGCCCCCACATGGGCCAGCAGGAACAGGGCCAGCACGCATAGAAAGACCCAGATCGGGATCGACTTCAGTGCCGTCACGATGGCCTCAGCGGGAAGCAACCAGAACAGGATCGCCAGCACCACGACCGACCCGGCCACCCGGATCAGCCAACGCCGTTGACTTGGGTCGGAAAGCAGCCTGCCGCTCATGTCACGGTCTGAGGTGCAGCCGCGAGATCATGTCGGCGATCAGCCCCAGTGACCAGATCATGATCGCTGCCAGGAATGAGAATACTGCAGTTTCGCTGAGGTTCCAGTAGAACATGTCGATAATGAACTTCACCGTGCCCAGCGTGAAAAATGCCAGACCTAAAGGGATAAACACCCGTAGCGGGTTGAACAAAGTGCTGATGCGCAGGATCAGGATGATGAAGTTCAGGAAATCAATCGGACGGATTTTCGATTTGCCCACCCGTTTGCCGTATTCGATGGGCGTATAGATCATCCTTTTACCATTCGAGGTCATGCACAGCGTGATCGTGGTAGTGAACGAAAAGTTCTGCGGCAGCAGCGGCAGGAATGGGATCAGCTCGGATTTGCGGAACACGCGCAGGCCCGAGTTCAGATCGTTGATCTTGCGCTCGGCCAGAAATGAAGCGAAGGCAAACAGGAATTTCTTGGCCGGCCTGCGCAGCAGCGGCACGTTTTTCATCGCCGCCCCCCGGTCGCCGACCACCATGTCCTGATCACGGCACATGGCCAGCATGCTTGGCAGATAGCGCGCAGGGTATGTGCTGTCGGCATCCAGAATGGCCACATATTCATGCTGCGCCATCCGCACCCCGCGCTTGAGACTGGCGCCATAGCCGGAATTGACATCGTTGAAGGTGACGGTGGCACCACTGGCCTCGGCCTCGGCGCGGGTATTGTCCTGGCTTGCATCGTCTACCACGATAATTTCGTAAGGGATATTCAGCGGCTCGAGATGGGCGCGCACGTCCTCGACGGTGTGACGCACGGCATTTTCCTCGTTATAGGCGGGGATGACCACGCTCAGGCTCATGCCGGCGGTTTCCGATGCGATCAGCTCTTCAGATGTGGTGCTGTTCGTCACCATCGGCTCTGCGACTTTGTTCATGAAAATGAAAACCTTTTATTCACTTAATAGTCCCAGCCCCAGCCCCCGCTGCAAGATTTGCGTGGCGCATGGAACGTAACGGGCATAATTCCCTGTATTGCGTATAGTATTCGAACACGTACAGACTGAACATAGACAATAAATTTGACCAAATTCGACCGTTAAGGCGTCAAGTTTGTAATTACGTATACTGCACGCAGCAGGTGCAAGTGTTTGAGGCATGTGCCGCCTGGAACATGGCGGGGTGCGGGCAGCAGGAAGGAAACGGATGTCAGGGCGGCAGAGTTTCAGCAGCGGAGTTGCCTGGATGTCGGCTGGTATCTGGGTCGAACAGGCGTTCAACTTCATCATTTTTGCCATTCTTGCCCGTATTTTAGGGGTCGAAGCCTTTGGCCTGCTGGCGATGGTTGCGGCCTTTGTGCTGTTTTCCGAATTTCTGGTGCGCGAAACGATTTCCGACATTCTGCTGACCCATGAGGCGCTGTCACCAGAGCGGCTGAATTCGGTTTTCTGGTTGCTGGCGCTGCTCGGGGGTGTGTTGACTATTGCGCTTTATCTGGGCGCAGGGCTGGTCTCGAAATTCTACAATGAACCGATTGCGGGCGAATTGTTGATAGGATTGTCCCCAACAGTTCTGATGATTTCTCTGACGGCAGTGCCTGTGGCGATCCTGCGCCGGGAAATGAAGTTCCGTGTTCTGGCCATCCGCGCAGCACTTGGCGCGGCGGTCGGAGGGGTTGTGGGAATTGGCATGGCGCTGACCGGGTACGGGGTCTGGAGCCTGGTCGGTCAGCGGCTGGCGATGACAGCGACCAATATCGTGATGGCCTGGGGCGCAGTGTCCTGGCGTCCGGCTTTTCACGCGTCGCGGGATCACATGCGCAGGATTTTGCATTTCAGCCACCGGATTCTGGGCCTGCGCGCGGCGGAACTGGCGGCGGTGCAATCGCCTGCGGTAATCATCGGCGCGATGCTGGGGCCGGTGCAGGCGGGGTATTACGCAATTGCCTGGCGGGTGATCGAGACCGCCTCGTTCCTGATTATCACACCGCTGCGCACCGTGGCGCAGCCTGCCTTTGGGGCGGCTGCGCGCGATGGTGGTCCGGCGACGGATTTGCTGATCGACATCATGCGCCTGACCGGGTTTCTGGCCTTTCCGGCCTTTGCCGGGCTGGCGGTTCTGTCAGAGCCCGCGCTGGTCTTGCTGTTTGGTCAGAAATGGGCTCTGGCGGCTCCGGTCCTGAGCCTGATGTCGGTGTTCGGCATGTATCTGTGCGCCGAAAAGGTGCAGCAGACCTTTTGTCTGGCGGCAGGTCAGGCCGGGCGTCTGGCGGTTCTGTCCTGGGTCGAAGTGGCGCTGGCGGCGGCGGCGATCGTGGCACTGGCTCCGTATGGTTTGCCCGTCGTCACCGCCGGTTTTGTGGCGGTCTTTCTGCTGATCTGGCCGCTCAAATTCGCCAATCTGGGGCATATTGCAGGGCTGCCCGGCCCGGCTTTGATGCGGCAGCATCTCGCACCGTTTCTGCTATCTGCAGGAATGGCTCTCGCAGTGTTTGGAATTGTGCGGCAACTGGACGGGATGTCTCAGGTTTTGTGTCTGCTGATCGGCACTGCGACCGGAATGGTTGTTTATTGTCTGTTGGCTGCATTGTTTTTGCGTGACAGGTTGCGTCTGCTGATCGCAATGGTGCGCAGGAAAGAGGAAACAGGCCCCGAGATTGACCCGCAAGAGGTCAGTGGATAGCACATATTAATGCGCTACCCATCCTGGTTGATGAGCGGGACAGGCAGCTACCAAATCGGTGCGCCGAGGCGGAAATTGACAGCCTTCTCCGCGCCGTTGGATTTTTTGAGGTGAGCGGTGATGTTATTCTCCGCCTCCGAAGGGAGCAGCTCAAAACTGGCGATGGCCCTGTCACCGTTCTGTGTGAATTTGACCGCCTGCACCTCATCGCCATTGATCGTGATCGCTGCAGCCTGAACATCAGGCTCACCGATCCGAAGTTGGATATCAAGGGCGGTGTCGCGCCGGAGTGGGGCGTCCATAATCAATCGGGCAACCGACGGTGGGGCGTCGATTGCAAAAGCTCTGGTTCTGTCGTGGGAATTGGGGCCAAAACGGTAATACGCGGTAAACAGAATACCTGCCAATAACAGAAGGTATCCCCACCGGGTCCATCCCATACCACGCCAGATGCGCCTAAGTGGGCCATTTTGTGTGGCATCAGGGGCAATTCTGGCCGCGAAAATCAGGGCGCCTGTAAGGGCAAGGCCGGTGGCAATCAGGCCGAGAATAATCCATAGCGCCATCGAGAACGCGCCGCCCCAGGTGCCGAAATGCAGCATGTTCATCAGCTCTTTCCACTTCGCAAGCCCGCCCAAACCGTTCGGCGTCAGAACCCCCAGAACCTCGAGCGTCGCCGGATCCAGCGCAACGGAACTCATGCCGCGAAATTCTGCGATCCCTTCTACATGCCCGATAAAGACAAGGCTGTCGGCTTTGCTGCCGGGTATAAGCATCACAACAGGATCAAAACCGGACAGGGCCGCCTGGGCGCGGGCTTCGGCAATGTTTATCATCTCTGGCCCAAAGCCCGTCGGCAAAGCGGAGTCGCGAGGAGACGAGGGAGGAAGCTCTGGTGTTGTGCCACTCATTCCCAACCCACCTAGCATGAAATAGAAGCTGGTCAGGGCGATCAGGATCACAACCGGTGCGGACCACACAGCGGTGAGCCGATGCGCACCGCCTGCCCATGATCGTATTCCGTTCGAACGGCTGGGCCACCGGAAAAACCCTTTCCAGAACCGCCGATACGTAACGAGCCCGCTGATGATCTGTCCCAGCAGCAGGACCGATGTGGACGAAACCAGTACGAACATGGCCCGTTTCTCGGTTAGAAGCGTATCGTGCAAATCCCGCAATATGTTGCGAAAGCCTAGGTTGCGCGTTTCTTCGACAACCTCTCCGGTGGCCGGATCTGTCCAGAATGTCACCGCCTCACCCCAACCTGTGTTGCCATAGACCTGGTCCACGAACCAGGGGGTTGAGCGTTTGACGATCACGAAAGGCCGGCTTTGGGGATGGGCTTCTTTGACACCTTCATAGATCATACCGAAGCTGGCGGTGCGATCTTCCTTGGCGATAGTGGTCCAGATCGCCGGACGGCCAATCGATTCAAGTTCGAATCCGGCCACCAGAAGGGTTCCGGTCAGAAACATGAATGCAAAAAAGAGAGATAAATGCAGGCCCATCCAGGTGTGGATCTGAAAAAGCGCATTACGGGTTCTACGGTCCATTTGAATATTTTTCAGTCTACAATTTCTGGGTACACTAAACGCGGTATAGGCATGGGAAACAATAGCCAGGCGGTAACGTTATCGGGCGGCGGCGGATTCATTTTCTCTGTGGCTGCGAATACGCATTGTTGCATGATTTTTCTGCGGTGCAGATGTTGTGCGAATCCCAAACTTTACGGGATGCTATGATTGTGTCTGCATATTGGGTGGGTAAGTGGTGCCGTTAGATGTTAGATAATGATATGAAAACAATTTCTGTTGTCTCTCCTTGCTTCAACGAAGAAGACAACGTGGCAAGTTGCTACGAAACCGTTAAGGCGATTTTTGAAAAAGAGCTGCCGGGTTACAGGTGTGAGCACGTCTTTGTCGACAATGCTTCGACCGATCGTACCGTGGAAATCCTGCGTGGGATCGCTGCCAAAGACAAGAATGTAAAAGTGGTAGTGAACGCCCGCAATTTTGGTGTGTTTCGATCCGCCTTCAATGGGCTGCGTTATGCCGGGGGGGATGCGATTGTCGTCATTCTGCCGGTTGATCTGCAGGACCCGCCCGAAATGATCCCGGAATTCGTGCGGTTGTGGGAAAGCGGGTATGATGTGGTCGCGGGTGCACGGGCCAGCCGTGAAGAAAGCTTTGTGATGCGCTGCGCTCGATCGGCATTTTATACGATCGTTAACCGATTGTCAGACGTGACGATGGAATCATCTGTCGGAGAGTTCCAGTTGATCGATCGCAAAGTGCTCAAGGCGGTGTTGTCGCATCGGGATCATTACCCGTATATCCGTGGCATTATCGCAAGCTGCGGGTTCCGCCGGGTGATTGTGCCTTATGTCTGGCGGGCTCGGGCACGGGGGTTGTCCAAACATAATCTGATGGCCCTGACGGATCAGGCGCTGAACGCTATTTTCGCCTTCACGCGCGCGCCAATGCGGTTTTGTACGCTCAGCGGTCTGGTCATTGCCATTGGCTGTATCCTGTTTTCCCTTATTGCCACAGTTTTGTATTTCCTTAACCCCGAGCAGGCCCCGCGGGGGACAACGACCATTATCGTAGCGCTGTTTTTCCTGTCGGGTATCCAGATGTTGTTCATCGGTATGCTTGGGGAATACATTACCTCGATCCACAACCAGGTGCGCGGCGGACCGATCGTCACCGAGCAGGAACGTATCAATATTGATGGTCCCGCACGGGATCCTGCGCTGGTCAAAGAAGAACACATGGCATGAGCCTCCGTTCAAGTCAGTTTCTGTGGGGTCTTATTGGCCTTTTCGTATTGGGGTGTGGTCCCGCGTGGGCCGCAGATCCTCCGACCACCAATGCAACTCTGCCCGAGCTGCGCATATGGTTTGGGTGCATGGTGGTGGCCTCGGTGATTTTTCTGGGCTTCTTCTGGCTGCGTGGTCAGGTTCTGTTTGGCTTTCTGAGCGCAATAGCTCTTTTGGGCGGCGCAGCCCGGCTGTGGCTGACGCAACCGCTTTGGTTTCCACGCCTTGAGATTTCTGCGGACCCGCCTGAGAACCTGATCATGCTGGCGATACTGACGATGCAGGCGGCGGTGATCGGCGTTGTTCTCATACGGCCTGCAGGGCGCGCAGCCATAGGCGGTCTTTTCGCCAAAGCGGGGATATTTCGCCTGTTTCAGCTGATGGTTCTGGTTGCGGTTTTCGGCCTGTCGGCAACTCCTTATATCGCCTATGGCTATCATGTGGCCTATGGCTTGCAGATCGGTGTTGGCGGTGTGTTGTCACTGGTTCAACTGGCCACGATACTGGCCATGTTTGTTGTGGTTGGGCCAGACCACATGCCGCGAATCCCGGTGGCTGGTTTGGCGGTGTTTGCGACTTTGGTCAGCGCCATACTGGCCTGGACGGCGTTCGATCAGGTGCCCCATGTCGAGGATGAGCTGGCCTATCTTTTTCAGGCACGGACCTTTGCGGCTGGCACGCTCTGGGCTCCGGCCCCGCCCGAAGCGGCACACCCCGCGCTGGAATATTATCTTCTCGAAATACATGAGGGCAAATGGATCAGTGTTCCGGCACAGGGCTGGGCCATGGTTTTGAGCCTTGGGGTGCTGGTCGGGGCGCCATGGGCGATCAATCCGATCCTGACCGGGATATCGGTTTGGCTGGCCCATGACATTGTCCGCCGGGCAATCAGCCGGGAACGCGCGGATATGGTCGCGTTGCTTATGGCAACCTCACCCTGGGTGCTGGCTGTTGGGGCCACGCTGATGAACCACGCGCTTATGCTGGTGACGATCTTACTGGCCTGGTGGTGTTTGATCCGGGCCGGAGAGGGGTCTGCCCGCCGGGCGGTATTCCTGGCATTTGCCGCCGGGTTGGCCTTGGGATGGGGATTTGTCACCCGACCGTTGGACGGGTTGATCGTGGGTGGTCTGACAGGCCTGTGGGTGCTTCGCCGACTGCCTGCCGGGATCGGGCAAGTGCTTGCCTGTGGTGTCGGGGGCATCCTGTCCGGGTCTGTCGTTTTTCTGGTCAATCACGCGATCACGGGCGATCCGTTGTTAACCGCACAAGCCGACTATCTCAGCCGTCTGTGGCCGGACACGCAAAACGCATTTGGATTTGGGGAAAATGTGGGCCCGCCCGCCCAAAGCTGGGGGGCGCTGGATATCTGGATCGGTCACAGCCCCGCCGAAGCCGTGTTGAACCTGGTCAACGCGCTTGCCTCGCTTAACCTCGAACTTCTGGGCTGGACATTCGGGTCGCTGGTTCCGCTCTGGATCGTCTTTATCTGGCGCAAAAAGCTGACCGGGTTTGACCGTGCGATGCTGGTGATCTTTGCTGCCCTCGTGGCTGTTCTGTTCTTCTATTGGTTTACAGGCACCTTCTACCTCGGACCGCGCTATTGGCACACGGCATTGCTGCCTATCCTGGTTTTGTCTGCGGCTGGGATCGAGGCGATCAATGATCGGTTGCCCGAGCAGTATCGCGGCCGCCTGCATTGTGTTGTTCTGCTGCTCTGCGCCATTTCGGTTGTCAGTTTCACATCCTGGCGCGGTGTTTCGAAATATGACGGATATGGCGGGTATAGCGGTGACATCAGGCGACAGGTTGAAGCCGCTGATCTGGGCAATGCGTTGATTTTTGTCTCGACAAAAGGAGACATCGGGTCTGCGCTTTATCTCAACGATCCGTTCCTGCCGCCGGATAAGCCAATTTTCCTCAACGATCTGGGGCCGGATCAGAACGCGGCTATTATCGCTGCCTTCCCCGGACGCGAGGTTGTCTACCTGAGCGACGCAGACTGACACGCCCCGGGTCAGTCGGGTTTTCCCGAGCGCAATTACTCAGCAGCGTGCTGGTTTTCGGCGGCCACAAAGTTGCGTCTGAAGTCATTGGCAAACATCGTCCGCGTAAAGCGTCCCAGCCCCGAAGCATGTTCACCAAAGGTGTCGATCCGGGACAGCAGGGTCGTTTTTATGCGTGGATCGACCTGTGTCTGGAAATTGCGCGGCGCGTCGAACTGATGATCGGTCAGAGTACCCTCATACCCCGAGTTCCGCCAGGCTTCGACATCAAAGGATGAACTCCAGACCGGCTCGTTCTCCAGGCTCTGAGAGAAGGGCACATGCAGCATCACGGCGCTGTAATAGTTGATGATCGTGTCAAGCATGGCATGCGCTTCGTGATCACCTTCATCCAGCAGGTCCGAGATGGCCCGCTTCAGGAAAATAAGCGCTTCGTCCAGTACAATGAACCGGCCAATCATCGAGTATTTGCTGAGTAGATTGCCCCCCAGTTCACCGCTGATCAGGTCATCGTAATTGTCCTGCGCCCAAGCCACGCAATCGGCCCGGGTTTCAAACAGCTCAGCCTGGTTCTCTTCCAGATAACCAGCCACTGCATTGCGGAACGGCTCCGGTGCCTGATCCAGAATCTTTTGCATATGCTTGATGATCTGGAACGGTCGGATGTCCAGAGAACGCGCCAGCCGGAAGGCTTCTTCGAAATTGTCTTCATAATAGAAGATCGTCAGAAGCAGATGGAAAACACGGGTATCCAGGTAATCCTGGAACGAGAAATTCTCGGACTGGACCACCATTTCCTCGGTCTCGACCACGGTTGGACCGTTATATTTGCCCAGGCATCGGGCAACGACCCGGTGCAGGGTCTTGAAACCAAATTCTTTGCGGCTGTCAGGATTGGCCAGTGGCGCGCCATGCAACAGCATCAGCTGGTGTGCCGCCACCCGGCTGACACCGGTTTCGATCAGCTTGTCGACCGCATCCATAAAGGATTCCTTGGTCTCACCCGGCATGCACAGGATCAGCTCGCCATAGGATTGCATGCCCTTTGAATGAAGCTCCTGCTGTACCTCGGTATAAGTATCCAGGCTGATGTTGTCGCGTTTGATGTTCTTCAGAACTACCGGATTCAGGGACTGAACCGATGAGGTCATTGGCAACCGGCCCTTGGCCTTGCGCATCACCTTGATGATCCGGTCGCCGCGGTTTTTGCCGGTGGTTGTCCGGATATATTTGGGCCAATCGTATTTATCCATCAGATGGCCCAGATAGTCGGCCACCTCTTCGTCCTGCACATACATGCCGAAATTGTCGTCAGCAAAGCACAAGGGGCTGGCATGGTTGATGCGGGCCACGATGTAATCCAGATCGGCCTTGGTACGTTCGAACGAATGGCGGAAGACTTTCGAGTTCGATTTGACTGCCGAGTTGCAGAAGGCACAGGTGAACGGGCAGCCGCGGGCCAGCTGCATCAGTGCAAACAGGCCGGTATCAAAGAACTTGTCCATCAGCCCGGCAAGATAGGGTGACGGGATTTCGTCCAGATCGCGGATGCGGGGCGGCTCGCTCCCGCGCAGGATCTCTCCGGTTTTCGGGTGCACGTAAAGCGCGCCATCAACGGCCTCTTCCCACATGCCTTCGCGGCGGGCGCCAACATCGATGAACCGTTGCAGCGTACTGAGGAATGCACGCTCGCCCTCATAGGTGGGGCCGCGCACATGCATGTCGATCTGTGGCATGGTCCGGATCCAGCTGTCCTGTTCTTCTTCGGTCAGTGGAAAATTGGGGCCGCCCATGAGGGTCAGAACATTGGGATTGATCGCCTTGACGTAATCCGCAAAGGACAAGGCCAGGTGGTGGTTCCAGGAATAGCTTGAGAAACCAATGATGTCGGGTACCGCCGCATCAATGGCTGCCTTCAATTCCTGAGGGTCGCGGAAGATTGCAACCTCGATCGATGTCGGGCTTTTCGCATAGGCTTGGGCGAAAGTCGCAAGATTGCCGACACCTAATGGGTAGGTGTCTGATGTTGCGGTAACGAGGTTATGTCCAAGATCAGCAAGATAAAGACGCATTGACGATTATCCTTCCAGCACTGGTACCAAATACATTTAACAGTCCATATCCTACTGTATCAGATGGACCGGTTCGGGGGTGAAAGTGTTTTTGACGCATTATTTCAGACCTTCTGCTGCCACGGGAAGCGATCGGTCAATGCCCGGGAAACAAGGATGAATGCCAGCACCGCAGCGGGTAGAACCAGCAGACCTTGTGCAATGATCGGAGGCAGCCCTGCGAGCAGGAGCGCTTCGAGCGAAAAAGCGTTGAAGATGTAAACTATGGCATATGCCACGAGGTAGAAGGGTAATCTCCTCAACCCTTTGGTTTCGAATACAATGCGGGCGTGGGTCATGAAATTCCACGACACGCCGATGACGAACGAGACCGCAAGAGCGACCTGTGCTGGCAAGCCTGACAGGCTCAGAACCGAAAAAACCGCGTATGCAAAAATCGTGTTAACAATACCGACCAGAGCAAAAAGCATGAAGGACTGTTTTCGCAGAAAGAACGAAGATTTCATACAGCTTCCTCGTTTGTCAAAAGACACCGGGCGACTCCGGTGATAATATCATATTGTGGCGAAAACCCGGCTTCGTTCCGCAGCCGGGTTACATCCGCTGCCAGCCGGTCGGGATCATTTGCCGCGCGGGAGATAGCCCCCAGCCGGATCAGGTCAGGGTGATGCATCTGGTTTGCCACCTCTTCAATCAACTGCCGGACCGGGACGGCGGTGCCGCTTGCTATATTGATCGCACCGGTGACATTGGTTTCCAGCAAAAGCGCCAGCGCGCGCGCCAGATCATCGACATGCAGGAAATCCCGTTCCTGTCGTCCATCGGTGCAATCTACTGGCTCGCCTATCTTCAGATTTGAAATCAGATCGCCAAACAACCGGCCCGGTGGTTCATCCGGTCCGTAGACAAAGAAGATGCGGGCCCAGGCCAGAGACAAGCCAAGCGCATCCTGGCCTGCGCACAGCGCCAGACCGGTCGCAGCCTTTGCGGCCCCATACAGGGTCCGGGGCCGCAAAGGCGTTGCTTCGGTCAGCTCCGGCACCGACCAGTCATATTCGGCACAGCTTCCGGCGCAGACCACACGCCGCCCGCTGATGCGCGCAAACTCCCGCACCAAGTGCAGCGTGGCGGCCATCCAGTCCAGATTGGCCGGGGAAGCCCAGCGGTCGCGCGGGCCGTCATGCCAGGCCAGATGAACCAGATGGCTGGCGCGAGCTGTTTCAAGAGCTGCTGTGGTGGCGCTGGGGTCCAGCAGATCACAGGGGATGTCGTTTGCCGGGTTGCGGCCCAGCGTCACCACCTCATGGCCCGCCTGTGTCAGAGCCGGAACCGTCGCGCGTCCGATCAATCCGGTTGCGCCAGTCAGCAGAACCCGTGCCATCAGCTGATCCTGACTTCCGGCACGGCGGTCACGAACCGTACCTTCAGGTCGGACAGTTGCCCGATGACCTCATCCCGGATGTTCCAGGGCAGGATCAGCACGTAATCCGGCGGCGCCTCGCGCAGGGCTTCGACTCCATGCACGGGGATATGGCTGCCGGGCAGCAGCGTGTTCTGTTTGGCCGGGTTGCGGTCGACGCAGTAAGAGATCAGATCGGGGCCGATCCCGGCATAGTTCAGCAGCGTATTGCCCTTGGCAGCGGCACCGTAGGCGGCAACCGTGTCGCCCCGCGCCTTTGTTTCACGCAGGAAGGCAAGCAACCCATCGCGCAGCGCTTCGACCTGAGTGGTGAAATTCATGTAACCTTCAGGCCGGTCGAACTGCGCCGCCATCTCGTCCGCGCGGACCTTGGCCAGGCCCGGCCCTTCGGGGTGGCTGGCCCCTTCAAGGCAGGCGAACACCCGCAGCGATCCGCCGTGGGTTGGCAGCTCTTCGACGTCGAAGACGCGCAAACCCGCCTTGGCAAAGATTGTCTCGACCGCCAGCAGCGACAGATAGGAATAATGTTCGTGATAGATCGTGTCGAACTGCACGCTTTTGATCAGGTTCAGAAGGTGCGGAAATTCAACTGTATAGACCGCGTCCCCCGTCAGCAGCGTGGCGATGCCGGCAACGAAATCGTTGATGTTAGGCACATGCGCCAGCACATTGGCCGAGGCAATCAGGGCCGGGGGTTTCTCGACCGCAGCAACCTTTCGGGCCAGCGCCTCGCCGAAGTAATCGACCAGCGTGCGCACACCCCTTTCCTGCGCCGCCGTCGCCACATTGCCTGAAGGTTCGATCCCCAGAACCGGGATGCCTTTTTCAACGAAATACTGCAGCAGATATCCGTCATTCGAGGCGATCTCGATCACCAGATCATCCGGCCCGAGATCGAACCGGTCGACCATTTTTTCCACGTAATCCCGGCAATGGGCCAGCCAGCTGTCCGAGAAGCTGGAGAAATAGGCGTAATCGGTCGAAAAAATCTCTTCCGCCGGTACGACATCATCCACCTGAACCAACCAGCATTCGGTGCAGACGCGGGCGTGCAACGGATAGACCGGGTCCGGTTTGTCCGCTTTCGCGGGGTCGACATAGGAATTGGCCAGAGGGGACAGTCCGAGATCGACAAGCGTCATCTCAAGATCCGCGCCGCAATGGCGGCAGGTGGGATGGGTCGTGCCGGTCATACCTGTCTCATGCTCAGTGTTTCGAATTCGGCAATCTGGGCGTGGCACAGCTCGGTTGCCGGAGTGCCGCGGGCCCAGCCCGCATACCAGTTTGCCGTCAGCCTGACGGTGTCGTCAAAACTCAGGACCGGGCGCCAGCCAAGAAGTGCACGCGCCTGCGATACATCCAGCCGAAGCATCTTGGCCTCATGCGGCGCATCCGCCGGGGTGTCGATATCGATCCGGCCCTGCCCAAGCGCCTTGATGACCGCCTGGGCCACATCCAGAACCGGGCGTTCATCGTCACGTTCGGGGCCAAAATTCCATCCCGCTGCGAAGGCACCGTCCTGTTCGAGCTTCTGGGCCAGCATCATGTACCCCCTGAGAGGTTCCAGAACATGTTGCCAGGGGCGGATTGCGCCGGGATAGCGTAATACGACGCGTCCTTCATCGCTCAGACAGCCGCGCACGATATCGGGAACCAAACGGTCTTCGGCCCAGTCGCCACCGCCAATGACATTGCCCGCGCGTGCGCTGGCAATCCGGGCCGGATGTGGATCGGCGGCATCCGGTGAATAATAGCTGCGCCGCATTGCTGCGACCGCTATTTCGGTCGCACCCTTCGATGCGGAATACGGATCATGCCCGCCCATCGGGTCGGTTTCGCGATAGCCCCAGACCTGTTCGACATTCTCGTAGGCCTTGTCAGAGGTTGCCACCACCACCGCGCGCAGGCTCGGGGCTGCACGCAGTGCGTCCAAAAGCTGAACTGTGCCCAGAACATTGGTGGCGAAGGTCTCAACCGGAGTGCGATAGGAGCGCCGGACCAGGGATTGCGCCGCCAGATGAAAGACGAATTCAGGGTCGGTGTCCGCGATGATCCGGTCCAGGGCCGCACGATCATTCAGGTCGCCAGTGACCGACCTTATTTTGCGCTGATCCAGCAATGCCCAGAGATTGGGTTTCGTTTCGGGGGCAAGGGCGTATCCGGCGACTTCTGCACCAGCCTCGGCCAGCCAGGCAGCCAGCCAGGCGCCTTTGAAGCCGGTATGCCCGGTTACAAGCACCCTGCGTCCGGAAAACGCGCTCGCACTCATTCCCAGATTTTCCACGGCGCATTGCCTGTGGCCCAGTGTTCTTCCAGTTCCTGGCGTTCGCGAATAGTGTCCATGGGCTGCCAGAAGCTTTTATGTTCAAAGGCCATCAGCTCGCCATCGCGCGTCAGGTTCATCAGGGGGCTGCGTTCCCAGGCGGTATCGTCGCCATCAATGTAATCGCCCACTTTGGGGGACAGCACGAAAAACCCGCCATTGATCAGCCCACCATCCCCGACGGGTTTTTCAGAGAAATTCAGGACCTGATTGCTCTGCAGCTCGAGCTGGCCGAAGCGGCGGGGCGGAGGAACTGCCGTGACGGTTGCGAGCTTGCCATGCGCCCGGTGAAAATCGATCCCGGCCCGAATGTCGATATCACCAACACCGTCGCCATAGGTCAGGCAGAACGCTTCTTCATCCTTGAGCAGATGCATGACCCGGCGAAGTCGCCCGCCAGTCTGGCTGTCGTCTCCGGTGTCGATCAATGTCACGCGCCACGGTTCTGACTTGCTGTTTGCAATTTCAAGACCGCCATTGGCCAGGTCGATCGTAACGTCCGAGTTGTGCAGAAAGAAATTCGCGAAGAATTCCTTGATGACATAACCTTTGTACCCCAGGCAGACGATGAAATCCGTGACGCCATGGGCCGCGTAGATTTTCATGATATGCCAGATGATCGGTCTACCACCAATCTCAACCATGGGTTTTGGTATCTTGACGGTTTCTTCGCTGAGCCGCGTGCCTAAGCCACCGGCCAGAATAACGCATTTCATAAAATTACTCCCTCGTTAACAACGAGACTGGCTACCAATACACTCATCTTAACCCGGATCTGGGCATCCGGGTTATTGCAAACATTCGCACGCATTAGGACGACAGCGCCGCCACCCTGTCAAGATTCACAAAGCCACGAGTCGTGAGGCACTGAATTTCCTGTTGCCTTGGCGCTCAAACATACACAATGGGTGGAAAGAGGCGATATTGTTGACACGCTCTTTCAGCCGGGCAATCCAGTGAAGAACATCACAGAGATAGCGCTCAAAAGAGCTCATATTCAGGGTCGTACATGTTGTATCAGAATTGCGCGGACCAAATGCACATTTCACACCTGCGGGAAATTTTGACAAAGCTATACCGGTCGGAAAACATCGTTACGATTCAAATTATTGGAAAAAGCGCATGCGGTTTAGGACTGTGTAGGAGACAGAGGTTTTTACCAATTCTGAACCGGTTTTCGACACAGGCGATCCGGTTCGCATCTGCCCCCTCTCTTTATGGGATGGACAGCGGGTGCGGTTCGTCTAATCAGGGTGCCTATTTTCTGTACGGAAGGCCGGGCTTCAAAACTCAGGCCCTCTGTTTAGGGCGCTGACAGGATTTTGTTGTGAATCCCGGATAACCTCTTGTAGCCTTAGGTAAGTGTTTTGGTATGGGTGTTAGTCATTTGAAAAAAGATATTGTTCCCGTTGTCGTCATCGGTGGTGGCCCCGCAGGGCTGACAGCCGCCTATGAACTGCAAAAACTGAGCGGCACACATGTTCCCCGGGTCTTTGAGGCTTCGGATATGGTGGGCGGCATTTCCCGAACGGAAACGCATAAAGGGTATCGCTTTGACATAGGCGGCCATCGGTTTTTCACCAAGGTGCGTGAGGTCGAGGACATGTGGCATGAGGTGATGGGGGATGATTTCATCACCGTGCAACGCCTGAGCCGCATCTTCTACCGCAACAAATTTTATGATTATCCGCTGCGGATCTTCAATGCTCTTGGCAATATCGGCCCTTACGAGACCTACAAGATCATCGGCAGTTTCATCAAATGGAAGATCCGACCGCGCCAGCAGGAAGACACCTTTGAAGATTGGGTCGTCAACCGCTTTGGCGGACGGCTCTACATGCATTTCTTCCACAGCTACACCAAGAAGGTCTGGGGTATTCCACCGTCGGAAATCCGGGCCGACTGGGCTGCGCAGCGGATCAAGAACCTATCCCTGCCCAAAGCGGTCTGGAACGCGATTTCGGGGGCCAATGATACGGCCAGCCTGATCGAGGAATTCCAGTATCCCCGTCTGGGCCCCGGCATGATGTGGGAAAAGACCCGCGATCTGATCCGGGAAAAGGGCGGTTCGGTCGAAACCCGTTCCGAAGTAGTGAAGGTCAACCGCGATGGTAACCGCGTCACGTCGATTGATGTGCGTCATTGGGACGAAAGCGGTGACAAAACAACCGAACGGGTCGAGGGTGAGGAATTCATCAATTCGATGGCCGTGCGCGATCTGATCCACGCCTTTGATCCACCGCCACCACCCGAGGTGGTCGAGGCCGCCGATCGCCTGAAATATCGCGATTTCCTGATCGTGACCCTGATACTGGATCACGCCGATCCGTTCCCGGACAACTGGATTTACATCCACAGCCCACAGGTGAAGGTTGGTCGTATCCAGAATTTCCGAGCCTGGTCTGCAGAAATGCTGCCCGATCAGAATACAGCCTCGATCGGGATGGAATATTTCTGCCAGAAAGGTGACGGGTTGTGGTCGTCAAGTGATGAAGACCTCAGGCATCTTGCGAGTGAAGAGCTTGAAAAGCTTGGTCTGGCCAAGGCCAGAGATGTCATTGATCACGCGGTTATCCGGCAGCCCAAGGCCTATCCCGTCTATGACAGCGAATACAAAGAGGCACTGGACACGGTCAGCGGTTGGCTGAAGACGCTGGAAAACTTCCAGACCGTGGGTCGCAATGGTTTGCACCGCTACAACAACCAGGATCATTCCATGCTGTCGGCGATGTACGCGGCGCGCAATATTCTGGGCGAGAATTATGACGTTTGGGATGTCAATGTTGAGCGCTCTTATCACGAAGAGTTTGAAGCTAAGCCCAAGAAGAAGGCGTCGCCGGGCAAGAGTCTCCGCAAAAGCACTGCGCTGTGAATCTGTAGCTCCGCTCGTCCACCGTGTTGTACGGCTATTTAGCTGCGCTTGACGCGCAGCTTCTGCTTCTGCCCCAGTACATGATATTCGAACAGGCACCAGACATAGACGGTGGCGGAATAAACGTAATAGACCTGATGGTAGAGCAGGCATTTGAATGCAAACCATGGCCCGCCATGTCCGGCCATGGCGCGTACCAGATCCAGATTGGCGACCAAGGCTGCCGTCAGCAATAGCAGGGGCAGGGGCCATGCCCCCGGCCAGAATGGCAGGACCAGAAGCGACAGCAGCAACAGCCCCGCAATTGCAGCCCGCGCCCGCTCGGCCATCGAGGTGTTCAGGTCATCCGTCAGCCCCTCACGCGAGATCATAAGCCGGGCCCAGGGCAGGGCGCGACAGAAGATGTCCGTGCTCAGGCTGTTGCGGATGGTCCAGACTTTCAGGTGTTTACCCTGCAGCTGTGGCTCGACAAGGATACGACGGCCGGTCCCCGCGATCCGGTAGCCCAGTTCGATATCCTCAATCGACGGGACCTCGTAGGTTTTGACATCAAATCCACCGACTTCAAGAAACACGTCGCGCCGGATGGCGCCACACCCGGCCCAGAAGGTGCGCGCCTCGCGGCGGGCGCGCTGATGGTGATAGCGGTGCAGAAGGTTCTTGTAACGCGAGAACCACGATTGCCCATCCGGCGCGTCGTCATAGGATCCGAACACGGCGCCGACATTATCCTCGGACATGGCACGGCGGATATGCCCCGGGCCATCGGGCCAGGCGATGACGTCGGAATCGACGAACCACAGGATGTCACCGGTGGCGTGTTCGGCGGCCAGGTTGCGCGCAGCCCCCGGCCCGCCATTGACCGGCGTGGTCAGAACCGTGGCCCCCATTTCGCGGGCAAGGGCCGCAGTCCCGTCCGGGGACTGGTCATCGACGACCAGAACCTGCTGCACCTGGCCGGTGTTCAGCATTTCAATCAGGGGTGTCAGGACACGGGGCAGCAGATGTTCGGCCTTGTAGGCGGGCATGACGACGCTGATGGAAAGGGTTTGATCTGAAGTCACGAGGTATCTCCGGTCGTGCCTTGCGACACTGTCGAACGCTGAACAAGAAAAAGAAAGGCAGCCGTAAAGGGCAGCAGCCACATCACACGGGCACCATATCGGTCTGCGGGTTGCGAGACCCCGCCACAGACCAGCGCATTCACTGCAATCCCGATCAGAATGAACAGGGCGAACAGTTTCATGTCTCGGGGGATTCCCGGTCGCAGCAAATTGATCAGGATAAAGGCAAACGACACAGCATAGATCAGACCGTGTATGGCATTGGCCGTTTCTATCCAGCCCCTGTCCTGAGACAATGAACCGCTCTGGAACATATCGGGCCGGATGTCTCCCATTCTGGCCAACCAGCGGGCGTTCTCCAGCTCTACATCCGTCGGAATCGTCATAGCAATGCTATAGCGCAATACCTGCTGATAGCCGTTTCGGGCCAGCGCCAACGAGGTGGAAAGAGGCCGGGACAGGAAAACCGCTTTGGCGAAATCCCGTTGGGACAGAGCAACCTGTTTCTGGTCTTCCGGCGACATCAGCTGAAATGAACCCAGGCTGGGTGAGCGTTCGAATATGATGTGGGATGGTGTCAGCCTATAAGGGTCGTCCGACCACGATAGCGCTTCGTGTAACGCGCAGGTGGGTATTTTAGTATTCGGGCAGACCTCGTTCAGGTAATCCATGCCGGGCCCATCAACGATGAGCCGCGCAGTGATATGCGGTGTATAGACGACCTCTTTGTCAGTGGCGATTTCCACGGTGACCTGAAAAGCCTTGCGCTCGGCCAGTGCCAGCGCCAGAATCATCATCATCAAAATTGTTGCACGCCAACGCCGCGGTCTTTTCTCACTGAGCGCTGCCAAAGCCACAAAGGGGATCGTCAACGCTGCAACCGCCAGATGAGACGGGTGCAGAAGAGCGCTGAAAAGGGCCAGACCGGATATCAACAAAAGCTCCCAAGTCTGCATTATCCGCCCGAAGGCCGTCAATGAGGCAATCACGATCAGCAACACCGGGGCAAAAATATCGGGCATCATGTAGGCGATATAAAACGGCAATGAAGTACAGGCTGCCACCAGCAAAGGCACCGCAGTCATCGTGATTGAGTTCTGCATGCCGCCCAGAGACCGGCCAGCCGTTCGCGCCAACATCCAGACAGCCAGCAACGTAACGGCCAGATGCAACACCGGAAGGGTGGACAGGGCGTCAACCCTAACAAATGCGGCCATGATGAGGCCATAGATTAGTGACCGTGATCCGGTTGCGGTGGTATCCTCGTCGGCGACGTGGGTTACGCCCGCCGCAGCACTATCAGCTGTCGGCGGCAGAAAACTGCTCAGGGCCACATTCCCCTGCCGGATGTAACTGCCGGTGTCGAAGTAATAAAGCGGCCCGCCATTGATCAGAAACACGGACAGACAGGCCAGCAGCGCCGCTATCAACAGAAGGGATGTCTTGACCCTCCAAGATGGTTTGTCTGGATAAACCGACACGGTCATATCCGTTCTGCAGCCTGTTTTGCCGCAAGTACGGGGTGCTGAAAACAAGCGACTACCGTCTTCAGCCTGCCCTCCAGCGCCATTTCACAGAGATAAAAATCAGGCGCGTCCATCAGCGTTCTCAGCGGCCTCCATAAATCGATTCAAAATAGGTGTTACCCCACTCCGGCTCTCACCGACATGGCGTTGAGTAATCAGTTGATTGCAAGAAATCCTTCAAAGCAAATGTATTTCTGGGTACTCATCACATCCTTGAAACCGGCCCGGGCTAACATATCCGGATTGCCTTGGGTCGAAAACGGCTCCAGCACGCTTTTCAGACTGCGTGCCTTTTCGGCGTCGATGCCAATCCAGCGGGCATCCGGTTTCCCGGCATTGTGCTTTGCCAGCTGGTGGATCAGCTCCCCTGTTGATGTGCCCATTTCATAAAGAGGTACTGATAACTTGATGTGATCAACAAAAGTATCGGGATCACTGCCCCCGAAGGTCCAATTCGCATTCTCAGCGGCTATGTTCTGGCCAACACCCATACGCAATGTCTCCTCGCAAACAGACAGGCACTCGAAACAAACGGCCAAACTGCAACTTCCGATTGATAATGCGTGCCTGAACTTGGTACAATAACAAGCCAAAGCTACACGAAACTTTCTGACCATCGAAGGAGAAATATGGCTGGGCTCAGCTTTCTTCTATTTTTCCGTTCAGATGCGGTTCGCAGATATTCTAAATTGAACAATTCGGCAAAATAGTTCAGATTGTTTCGCAAATTTGCGACGGATAGTTGCCCGCCATGTGAGTAAGGCAGTTTCGATTTCACCTAAAGACGGATTGGTTTGGTGCGGATTTGCATCAAGGAACCCCGCAGACTATGTCTGGAGCGGGACGGAGACCTCAGAAATTTTGGAAGTCCACCGCGCTCTCCCAGACGCAGATTCGTCTTATTTAAACGATTCCGGTTCTCAATGCGGAAACAAAAATAGTTACATTCGACTATTGTGCTGCGTAAAGCAGCTCAATGCCCAGAAAAAGACACATTCTTTCGAAAAATCCTTCGCAATCAAATTGAAATGAATTATGAATGACTTCAGTAGGTGCCCTGCCGGGATTTCGAGCGGGTTGTGTGTATAAAAATCAAAGGTGGGACTTTGCATGTTTAGAAGTTTGAAAATGATGGCGGCGGGGATTGTTGCTGCTGTGATGATGGCTGGATCGGCCAGCGCGCTGACCTCGGTGACGGCAGGCGGCAGCTATGACATTAAATCGGATACGGCCTTTATCGGATCTGTCTCCACACTCGGTGGGCCTGGTTCGTACTCGGTCAACTTCACATCTCCGGTTGATCCGCTAATAGCGACGGCAAATGCATCGGTCACCATTCGGGTACTGGGTGCGTTCACAGGTCTGACCATGAGTTGGGTTGACGCGGCAAACCCCGGCAACGTTTTGGCAAGCACAGCGGTTCTGGGCGGCATCCAGACCACGCTCAGCACATTGTTTAGCAGCGTGAGCCCGAACTCCCTGAGCCAGAACCTGGTGTTCAGCTGGGCTAATGCGCAAGCGACGACGAATGGTGGTCCGATCAGCTTTGACTTTGACGTAGCTGCGGTTCCACTGCCCGCAGGTGGTCTGCTGCTTTTGACTGCGCTTGGCGGTTTGGCCCTGACGCGCCGCCGCAAAGTAGCTGCCTGAACGGGCGCGCAAACCCGACAGATTAAGACAAGGGGCTGTGTTTTGCGGCCCCTTTTTGTTTGGCAAGCTCAGATGTCGCCACTCGCTGCCTGGCGCAGCATCCAGATCATCCTCTGACATCTAAGCCGGAACAACGTGGCAATCGCCCGCCAGGTTTCTCCTGTCGAGGCCAATTTGCCGCTGGAGATGACTTTTGGTGCATGCACGATCGCACTGGCAGGCATGGCCAATCCACGGATTGCCCATCGCAGCCGCGCGCCGGGGTTGGTGCCATGCAGCAGATACGCCTCTTGTGTCGTACGCTGCCACTTGGTTTTGAGCGCGGCCCAGTCCTGACGGGACGGATGGCTGACGCGAAAGTCGTCCCGGTATTTCAGGCTGTAACCGCGCGCGACCGCGCGCATGGTCCATTCCCGATCTTCCGATACACCGTTGACGAATCCGCCGATCGCATCGAACACATCCCTCCGGGTCAACAGGTTTCCTGCGCCGGAGAACCCCTGAACCTCGATATACCTGCGGAAGTTGAATGCAAAAACAGCCTCGAACGCTTCTGCGCCGCTGCGCGGGGGTGGCGTTTCGTCAAAGACATCTACCCGGCCACCAATCAGATCGGCCTGATCCGCGATCTGGCGCCCGACGGTCAACCAGTCCGGCGCGGGCACACAATCAGCATCGATGAAAAACAGTCGGGGCGCTTTGGTTTCGGCAACCCCGCGGTTGCGGGCATGGGCCGCGCCCTTTTGGGGTTCCACAACAAAATGCACCTCGGGAAAGGTCTGGCGTATCGTGTCCAGCGATACCGGAGAGTTGTTGTCAACGACGACGATTTCCGTCGCCGTCAAATCATTCTCTCTGAGAGCCTGAAGGCACCGTTCCAGCCGGGGCAAATCGTTATAATGGGGAATAATTACCGCATCAGTCGGTACAGCGTCAGTAGGAGCCGTACTCATTGCCAAAAGTCCCGCTGATGTACCGACATTTATTCAACACAATACCCATGACGCTGGTCAGTTCTGCCAGTTGCCGCTCAGCCACGTCGATATGATCAATGCTGGTCTCTTCGGCTGCTGCCAGAAGCAGGGCGCAATCAACATTCCTAAGAAATCCGTGGCTGTCATCGCTCATCATCAGGGGGGGGGTGTCGAACAGAATGATGTCGGGTTTGTATTCTGCTTCGAGTTGTTCGAGAAATTCGATTGTCCGGCGGCTTTGCAAGACTTCCGCCGGGTTGCGGGTGGACGTGTAATTAAGTCCGAAGATGACGTTCTTGCCATAACGCTTCGCATGTTCGTGAAACGGTACGGCCCCCTGAATGACGTCAGCCATGCTGTAGCTGCCGGTTTGCTTCAGAATCTCAGCCAGCCCCCTGCGCCGCATATCGAAATCGATCACGATCGTGCGCAAATCTTCCTGCCGCCCCAGGCTGAAGGCCAGATTGGCAGCTGTCGTGCTTTTGCCGCATCCACTATAAGGGGAAGTCAGCGCTACCCGATGCCAGTTATTGGAAAGGGTCTGCTGCAGCATCTTGGTGCGCAACATGTCATAGGGCGTTGCGTCCGCGCCCCCATGGAATGACATCAAACGGTTGCGAGAGATAAGGCGTTGCTCGATCTGTATCTCTGGCACAGCCAGCCAAATATCTTGATCGCCGCTTTCTTGCGGTGCCGGGGACTTCTGTATGTCTGCGGGAGGCACAGGCTGAAGCTGCTGTCGGCTGTTGCGTTCTTCACGCGCTTTCTGAATAGCTTGCTGAAGACGGTCCATTACAAATCCACCAAATCAATCGAAACAATACTCACCAGAATGTCTCCAGTTTATCCATGACCCTCTCTGCGATAAGATCGAGGGGCAGATAATAGGTGTGCACCGTCCAGACCGCAGCGGGAACCCCGACTAGAATGGCTAATATGATTCCACCCCATACGGTTCGCTGCAGGATAACTTCACCCCTTGAAGGGGCATAGGGAATGGTGGCAATCGGCCAGACCTCAAGCTTGCTGATCAGGTCTTCCGGCCGACGTACAGATCGGTTCAGGATTTCCAGCAGAACCACAAGCCCCAGCCCCAGCCCCAGCCCGAAAGCGGCCCCGCCCCCGGCGATCATCAACCGGTTCGGCTTGGCCGGTTCGGTTGGCGTGGACGGATGCTCAATCACGGAAACACGCTGCCCCTGGGACGTGACCTCGATCCGCTCCCCGGTCGAGGCCGCGGCCAACCGGCTGACTGCAGCATTATACTGGGTTTGTATGTTGTCGTGTTCGCGCTGCAACTCTGCAAGAGTGATAGCATTCGCCGGTGTCTGGTCAATTGTCAGGGTCAGCGCATCAAGTCGACTCTGCGTCACGCGGCGCTGATCCTCAAGCGCAGATATCTGCGTGTCAACCTGAGCCAGTTGCAGATCAAGAGTTGAATTGCCCGTCTGTGTGCTAGGTGAGGCTGGAGTGGTCGCCTGTTCAGAGGCCACGACCTGTTCAAGCTTTCCGATCCTGGCACGAAGCAGTTTGATCTGTGGGCTGTTCTCGGAATAGACCACCAGCTGACTGTCGAGCTGGGTTTGTAGCTGATTGAGCTGTTGTTGTGCCGGGGTCTGGTTTTGCTGCAGAGGGCCGACAACCTGCCCTGTCGAACTGAACACCCTTACAAGTTTTTCCCGCTGAGCTTTGAGGGAAAATATCTGCTGATCCGTCTGTTCAAGATTGGTTTGCAACGCCCCTTGTTGCGCCAATCTGAACTGCAGACTGTCGGGGAGCGCATCGGAGTTGTCATTCTTAAACTCAAGAATGCGGGCGCTGCGTTTGCTCAACTCGTCGTTGAGGCGGTCGACTTCCAGTTGGAAGAAGGCCAACGTATCGGTCGCGCGTTCCTTGCGGTACGCGACATCCAGCTTCTGGATCTCCGTCAAATACGCATTCAGGACGCCAGCCGCAATCGGGCCGGTCCGCGCCTCGAAACTGATTGTCATCAGGTTGGCTTGATTGAGACCACCGGAAGTCCAGATCGAGGTGTTCTTGCGCATGGCTTTGACAATTTGGTCAGGGCTTACCTCATCCTGGTTAGGCAGCACCTGAAGCTCACGTGCGATCTCCAGAAGGACCGGACGGGTCAGCAGGCGCTGTTCGATAATCTGAAGCTGTTCCGCCGCAGGTGTGGTGACAGTACTGGCCGCCAGACTGCCCGGAATCTGGGGCGATTCAACTATCAGGCGCATTGTCGAAACATATGTGGCTGGCAATGTTCTGGCGACAATGAACGAGGCCACGGACACGATCAGGGCGACGACCAGAAAATACGGAAACCGCCGCAGGAAAATGGAGAAATAGTAGCGTGCAGGACCCATCTTAGACCGTCAGCTCCTTCTCAAGTGAGTTTCCGCCAAAGAACACGCCATCATCGATCACCTGATTGATGATGGTTTCGTCGACCTTGTCCGCTTCATTTGTCCAGGCATAAAGCAGGGCAAAGTCGCAGAACTGATTGACCAGGCGCGGCACACCGCGGGTCTGCTGAAAAATCACCTTGCAGGCGTCTTCTGTAAACTCACCGCCGGACCCGCCAGCCGTTTTCATTCTGTGTCTGATATAGGCTTCGACGGACGATTCATCCATCCGTTCCAGGTGAAAACTTGCGGCCACGCGCTGCGTCAGCTGGCGCATCTTGGGGTCCAGAACCATGTCGCGCAATTCAGGTTGGCCAACCAGAACAAGCTGGATCAGTTCGTCCGTGTTCGAGTTGATATTGGTCAGCATACGGATTTCTTCCAGACCTTCGACTGTCAGGTTCTGCGCTTCGTCAAAGATCAGGACCACCCGCCGCCCTTCGGCATATTCCGCAACCAGAAAATCCTGCAGATCCCGGAACAGCTGAACATAGGGGGCGTCGTTGTTAATTGGCAGGCCCAACGCGTGCAGAACCCATTGCAGCAGCTCTCCGCGACCACCCTGCGCATTCGAGATCAGCCCAACGGTGATCGACTCTTCCATTTCACTCAGAAGATGCTGCACCAGAGTTGTTTTCCCAGCCCCGATCTCGCCTGTCAGCACTGTAATGGGTGCACAGCTCATGATGCCGAACTGCAGCACCGAATACCCACGCTTGTGCAGCGGTGACCAGTACATGAATCCGGGGTCCGGAAGCAGTGTGAAGGGCCGCCGATCGAGCCCGAAATAGTCTAGATAAAACCCGTCACTGGACGCCATTGCACCTCGGCTGCCTTCCGCCTTGTCAAACCTCGTACCGGCCCCCTGGAGATTATCCAAACTTAAACTCTGAACCACCAGAAATCCCTTACATAAAGAACACGTCACATAAACAAAAAGTACTTGGGTACTACTTTGCCACAAAATCAAGATAGCAGGCACCACTAAACTGCACACGCGGTGAATTGACCTGCGGCCCCCTTCAATCAGAAATATTTCTCGCAATTGTTTCCATCTACGCCTTTGGAAAAGGTCCGTCGATGGCGCCTTGGCAATCTGGCTTGAACACGAGTCAAAAAGGCCTCCGGGAGGTCAAAGTTGGCTCCAAAAGCACAAAATTTAATCCATTGTACCCAATGGGGAAACAGAAACCCTTGAACTTTCAACAGACCAGTTGAGCAAAGTTTCACGATCCTGTTGGAAAACTCTCGTACTAAGTCGTTCTGAGGTGTCCTTGCCAGTATTATTGTTTTGCAAGCCAAGCCGAATTTGTTAACACTTGATTACGGGAAAGTGGCCTCGCGAGTGAGTGAACGCAGGGTCGAAGTGGCATAAAAATATAAGATTTTAAGTATATGTAGTTGAGGTCGAGCGTGTTCTGTTCCTGAGTTTGGTAAGTGGTTCGTGAGTATTTGTGTGTGTTGGGGGTTTAAATAGTGACAAGTCATTCAAAAGAAGTGGCCAACGCTGGCGCGGGCTACTCTAGCATCTCTGTTATGCCAACCTCAGTTCAGTATCCGGGGTTCTACAGAGGTGTGGGAAAACGCATCTTTGATATCGCGTTTACACTGCTTGCAGCGCCGTTCGTCGTTCCGATGGTTGTGCTTCTGGCCGTATTTCTGGCCAGTCAGGGCGTAACACCATTTTATCGGCAGGAGCGGGTTGGCAAGAACGGCAAGAGCTTCAAGATGCTTAAACTGCGCACGATGGTGCATGACGCTGAAAACATACTACAAGAGCATCTAAAAACAAATCCTGAAGCCCGCGAGGAATGGGACCGCGACCAGAAACTGCGAAATGATCCGCGTATCATCAAGTTCGGGACGCTCTTGCGCAAATCTTCGATGGATGAATTGCCGCAATTCTGGAATGTTTTTGTCGGCGAAATGTCGATGGTCGGCCCTCGCCCTATGATGGTGTGCCAGAAAAAGCTTTATCCAAACAACATGTACTACAGAATGCGCCCCGGCATTACCGGCTCATGGCAGGTATCGAACCGGAACAACTCGACTTTTGCCGAACGCGCGCAGCATGATGTGGAATACTGGAAGGACATGTCATTCAAAACGGATATGCAGATTCTGTTTCGGACAGTTTTCGCGGTTCTGCGCGGCACAGGCTGCTGAAACTGAGGTGTGCAACCGAACCGATTGATGGGTTGCATGCTTTTTCGTACGTTTTGCGGGAGAATAGCAATGGGCAGGATCGTACCCCAAGTTGGTGCACGACTGGTCGTCGCCTTTTTTGCCGCGACGCTCTTGCTGAGTGCGTGTGACTCGGCTGAGGAGCGGGCCGAAGCTCATTTCCAAGCGGGGCTGGCTCATCTGGAAGCCGGTGACGTCGAGCGCGCACTTGTTGAATTCCGGAATGTCTTCAAACTGAATGGTCAACACAAGGAAGCTCGCCTGACGTTTGCCCGGCTGGAGCGCGAGCGCGGCAACATCCCTGTTGCATATGGTCAGTATCTGCGGTTGGTGGAACAATATCCAGACAACCTTGAAGGTCATCGCAACCTTGCCGAGATGGCTCTGGAAGTAGGTAACTGGGAAGATGTCAGGCGCCATGGCGCATTGGCGAGTGCTCTGGCGCCGGATGATGCCCAAATCAAATCTATCAACAATATGTTGGCTTACACCGACGCAGTTCGGGAGGGCGATTTCGCGAGTGTGGACTTTCTCGTACATACGT
This sequence comes from Ruegeria sp. AF5, assembly GCF_056541905.1. Taxonomy (NCBI): domain Bacteria; kingdom Pseudomonadati; phylum Pseudomonadota; class Alphaproteobacteria; order Rhodobacterales; family Roseobacteraceae; genus Ruegeria; species Ruegeria sp. AF5. The sequence goes on along the minus strand of NZ_JBQFYZ010000013.1, from coordinate 22,708 downwards.
CCCGCGAGATGATCAAAAGCAATCCGGAACTGATGACCGCGCGTCAGGTCATAATTGACCACCTGGTCCGCGATGAGGACTGGCCCGGCGTTCTGCAGGAAACAGAGGCGGCAATAGCCATCGATCCAATGGAAGCAAGTCTTTATGGAATCCGGCTCCGCGCCCTTCAGGAACTGGATATGCCGGCAGAGATCGAGGCTTTGCTCAGGCAGATGGCTGTGACATTCCCTGACGATGAAGGCGTCGAGCAGTTGCTTGTACAGCATTATATCGACCAGGGGAATCTGAATGCGGCAGAACAGATGCTGCGCGCTGAGGTGGATCCGCAAGCCAAAGATCACATGCCGGCACAGCGGCTGATCGCCTTTCTGAATGACAACCGCGCTTCTACAGCGGCAATTTCCGAGCTGGATAGGATCATCGCCGAGGGTGGTCCCAACACGTTCCATTTTAAGACGGTGCGTGCAGCGCTGAAATTCCGATCAGGTGATAAACAAGCCGCAATCTCCGAGATGCAAACACTGCTTGAGGGGGCGGAAAGAAACATACAGACCCGGGCCAGTGAGGTGGAGTTTGCCCTCATGCTGTTCCAGTCTGGAAGACCCGATGAAGCCCGGCTCTTAGTCGAAAAAGTCCTGTCCGAAGATGCAGCCCAGGTTGGTGCGCTCAAGTTCAAAGCGTCCTGGTTGATTGATGAGGACAAAACCGGCGATGCGATTGTGCTTTTACGCGAAGCGCTTGGTCAGGCACCCCGCGACTCACAGTTGATGACTCTGATGGCTCAGGCGCATGAGCGTAATGGAGACAGGGAACTGATGGGCGAAATGCTGGCGCTCGCGACGGAAATGTCCGCCAATGCACCGGACGAAACGCTACGCTATGCCCGGTTTCTGATGGAAGAAGGTGATCTGGAAATCACCGAGCGTGTTTTGGCCCATGCCTTGCGCCAAACCCCGGAACACCCCGAACTTCTGTTCCTGCTGGGTGACGTGCTTCTGAACATGCAGGACTGGGATCGGCTGGGCACCGTCCTTCTTGCCATTGGGGACCTGGACAGCCCGGAAACACGACGTGTCGCCAACGAGCTCAGGGCCCATATGCTGGCAGCACAGCAGCGCACAGAGGAGTTGACCTCTTTCCTGAACGAGTTGGCGGATGATCCCGAGTTTGGCCTGCCCGCCGATATCGCGCTTATTCGCCTGATGCTTACAAAAGGGCAGACGGCAGAGGCATTCGCCCATCTTGACCAATTGCTTTCTGAGGACCCGAATTCTTTGCCAATTCGCCTGATCAAAGCACATGCTCTGATCGGTGAAAACAAACGCCGCGAGGCCGAGCAGCTTTACCGCGCCATTCTCGAGGATTATCCGAACACAACACGGGCGTGGACTGCCTTGCACGAGTTGGCAACGGAACGGAATGCCCCGGATCAGGCCAGCGAAGTTTTAGCCAAGGCATTGGCTAATCTGCCTGAAAGCCCGGACCTGCTCATGCTGCAGGCGGCGGAATACGAACGCACTGGGGATCTGGATCAGGCAATCGAAACATATGAAAAGCTTTATCCGATCACCAATCGGTCCCTGGTTGTGGCCAACAATCTCGCAAGCCTGCTGACGACGCACCGCACCGATGACAGCAGTCTGCGTCGTGCACAGGTTTTGGCGCAACGTTTGCGCGGCACACAAGAACCCGTGTTTCAGGAAACATACGGTTGGGTGGCCTACCGGATGGGAAATTATGAAGAGGCGGTCACCTATCTCGAACCTGCGGCGGCGGCATTCCCTGAACATCCCCTGGTTCTGTACCATCTTGGGAAAACATACGCGGCCTTAGAGCGGAGCGAAGATGCTCTGCGTTTGTTTCATAAAGCCAGGGCTTTCAGTGACGCTTCAACGGAAGTTGCATCATTGGTGGACGCTGAGATTGAACAGCTGAATGCTGCACCGGACACCAGCCATTAGGAGGGGGTGGATGACGCCGCTGCATTTCTGCCGCATCTTGCATGTATCAGACTCCTTGTAGATTGTTTTGCATCCCGTAGGGCGGCATAAAGAAAGAAAGTGAGAGATTTGAATATGCGTACAGTTATCGGATCATTGATCGCCCTTGTTATCACCATGATTGCGGCCACCGTATCATGGGCGCAATCATATCAAATTCAGCCCGGCGATGCGTTGCAGGTTGAGGTTCTTGAAGACCCCACCCTGAACCGGACCATTCTGGTCTTGCCGGATGGATCCATCAACTTCCCGCTTGCCGGTTCGATCCGGGCAGCTGGTCAATCTACCAGCGGGTTGAGCTCGTCTCTCTCATCGGCGCTGGCCTCGAACTTCAATACGCCGCCAACGGTCTTTATTTCGGTGGCGGCGCTGGCTCCGCCGCCGCTCCTGGGTGGGCAGGCCGCATCCGGGCCAACCATCGATGTTTTCATAATGGGTGAGGTCAATGTACCCGGGAAGCACCTTGCTACTGAAGGTACAACCATTCTTCAGGTTTTGGCTCAGGCTGGCGGCCTGACCAATTTCGCGGCTCGCAAGCGCATCGAATTGCGCCGGGCTGACAGTAAAACAGGCGTGATGAACAGATACACTTACAACTACAACGGATCGGGCGGTGGCATCCAAGGCAATACAGTGCTTAAACCCGGAGACGTTGTTGTCGTACCAGCACGCCGCTTGTTCGAATAGGGGCTGATACAGGTGGGGAAATCCAAGAACAGGCTGTCCACCATTCTGGGGGGCGGGATCGCTGTCATAAGTTCGTTTACACCGGCCGTCGGGCAGCAGGCTTCGACACAGCAAACATCCGTGCAACAGACAACAGTCGCATCAACGGTTGTGCAGCAAACACCCAGCCAGCAATTGATCTCACAACGGGCCCAGAGAAACCCGGCCCGAAGGGTCGGTCTTCCGACCGGTCAGCAGGTTGGGACCGGGACCGGCCTGAGTGTGACCCTGGATTATCTCTCATCGCTCAGGCACGATAGCAATCTTCGCCTGACCGACCCTTCGCTTGGATCCACGACCTGGTGGGAAAATACGCTGGCTCTGGGTATTCTGAAGCAGACCTCGGATTCGAGACTATCGTTCGATCTTTCCGGGCTGTACCGGATCGCCAATGAGCCGATTATTGGAACGGAATCCAGTTTTTCAGACCCGTCTGCCCGCCTGTCGTATCAGCGGGCACGCCTTAACAGCCAGCTTGACTTTCTATTGGATTACCGCGAACAGGATCTGGCCTTTAACCGTTCACTGACCGACACCAATCTGGATGGCAGGATTGATGCCGCCGATGTAACCGGAACCATTGGAGATCAGGTCAACACCCTGGGCAACCTGGATTGGCAAACCGGCCTAAATGACCCAATCGGGTTCCAATTCATCTACAGCTATCGCGAACGCACCTATACAAACACAATCGATCCGAACCTGTTCGACAATAAATCAAGCGATTTCTCGGCGATCACGACATTGCGGGTGTCACCGGTTTTTCAGGCAAACTTGCGTCTCGGCTACACTGACTTCTCTGCAGAAGACAACGTGCGGACCGATCAGCAAACGACGGTTGTGACAGTAGGGGGGACCTATAACGTATCTCCCGTTACCACCGTCAGTGCGAATATCGGCTACAGTCAGGTGGATGAAACACTGCGTACGACCAATACCAACACTGTGACCGAGGATTTCGTCTGGGATTTCGTCTGGAACAAAACCTTGTCAGACGGCTCGGCGGATTTTCAGATTGACCAGACATTCGGGGTCAATGGGTCGCGGATAAACGCAACCGCCGGTCGTAGCTTCCAGCGCGCAAATGGAGTGTTGAGTTTCAATGTGGGCCTGTCCAGAGGACCATTCGACGAGGTCACGCCGATCGGGCAACTCGACTACAGCTACCAGCTGGCCAGTTCTCGGATCGGGGCGACGTTACAACGCCGGGTCGGCACCAGTACGCAGAGCATAGAAACACGCGAAACACTGGCGTTTCTAACATATGACTATTTCATCAACCCGGTATCGGGGCTGTCTTTCAGCATCGATTACATTGATCAGGAAGATGAGGGAACCGGCCAACCCAATCCACGCCAGCGTGGTACGTTCAGTGCATCCTATACACGGGCTATCACAAAAGACTGGGCTGTAAACGTAGGGTACCAATATGAAATGGATGACCAGAACGGTTTTACGGCAACGTCGAATTCGGTCTTTATGACTTTGGGCCGGCGCTTTTCTCTCAAACCCTGACTTTCGTTTGCGCGACTCGCGACATCAACAATCAAGATATTTTGAGATCAATGTTTCGAATACTGATCGAAAATGTCTGAGCTTTGGCCGTCACAATTCCAGGGCCTCTCATATTATGCATGATGGTTTGTGATGCATCGTCTCGATTCGAACGACAGCCGCAGCAAAATGCTTGAGACGGCCCGAAACGTCCTGCCTGCCATCAACGCTGCGGGGCTGTTCTGGTTTGCCCTGTTGCTGCTGGGGTCACTTCCCGTTTTCTGGATCGGCATTGTCTCGCTGGGCGCGGCGTGGAGCACGCCGGAATACAGTCACGGACCGCTGATCCCTATCATCTCGCTGTACCTGTTCCTGCGTGAACTACGCGACATGCCGCCGCCCAATCCCATCGTGCGCGACCGTTGGCCTGGCGTGGCCGTGATTGCCGGGGCCCTGGCCATCGCCATTCTGGGAAATCTGGCCCGAATTCCGGATATCGTCACCTATGCGATGATCATCTGGACCGGTGGCGTCATGGTGACCGTCTTCGGCTGGCAACGCGGGAAATACCACCAATTGCCCGTAATCCATCTGATCTTCATGCTGCCCCTGCCCCAGTTCGTCTACTGGAAGCTCACGATCTTCCTGCAATGGATATCGTCCGAGCTGGGCGTCTGGTTCGTGCAGCTCGCCGGTGTTTCGGTCTTTATCGAAGGCAATGTCATCGATCTGGGGGTCTACAAGCTGCAGGTGGCCGAGGCCTGTTCCGGGCTACGCTACCTGTTCCCGATCCTCAGCTTTTCATACCTCTTTGCCCTGCTCTACCGCGGCCCGATCTGGCACAAGGTGGTTCTGCTGGTCTCGGCCGCGCCGCTGACCGTTCTGATGAACTCCATCCGCATCGGCGTAATCGGTATTCTGGTCAATCAGCATGGCATCGAACAAGCCGAAGGGTTCATGCATTTCTTCGAAGGCTGGATCATCTTCCTGCTCTGCGTCGCCATTCTGTTTCTTATGGCACTCGGCTTGCAGCGTCTGGCCCCCGATCCGAAACCGTTCACCGAGGCAATCGATCTGGATACCGAAGGGCTGGGTACCGTCGCATTGCGTATCTTTGCCATCCGTGCCTCAGTCGCGCTGGCTCTCGCGGCGCTTTTGACGCTTGCGGTCTCGGCCGCGTGGACACTGCGCCCCGCCTCCGAGGTGACGCCCATCGAGCGGGACCCCTTTGTCCTCTATCCGCGACAATTGGGCGACTGGTCCGGCTCGACCACCAGCCTTGATCCCAATGTTGAACGAACTTTGGGCGCCAGCGATTACCTCCATGCCACTTATATCGACAGCGGATCGGGTGATTTCGTGAACATGTTCGTGGCCTTCTACGACAAGCAAACCGAAGGCGAAGGCATCCATTCACCCGAGGTTTGCCTGCCCGTAGGTGGCTGGGAAATCTTCAGCCTTGAGCCATATGAGATCAATCCGGGCGACACCCCTTACGGCAGCTTTACCGTCAACCGCGCGGTCATCCAGAAAGAGCTGTCAAAGCAGCTTGTTTACTACTGGTTCGAACAGCGCGGCAAACGCATGGTCAACGATTTCCGCGCCAAGATGAGCGTTATTCAGGACGGGTTCACCATGGGCCGGACCGACGGCGCATTGGTTCGTTTTGTCACCCCCATCCTGCCCGGCGAAACCGAGGCGGACGCGGATGCACGACTGCAGCGATTCATGGAACCCAGCCTGAACCGCCTGCCACGGTTTGTGCCGTTTTAAGGAGGAGATTCAGCGCTTGGGTCTACGAGCCTGCGGCCAGATCATCGCAGTCGGATTGCGAGTGGCTGCGGTAAGAAAAATAGATTGCACAATGATATGTTATTGATACCTGATGAAGCAGTTTTTAGTTCTTAGTATATGGTTGGAAAAGTGCCCGCGGCAGAAAAGTTTACGACACCTCAAAGCCGTTCTCTGCGACCAGTTCTGGCACTGACTCTGTTTGCCAGCCTCATTCCACTGTGCGTGACACCCGTTTTGCCGCTGACGGATTTTTACGCCCATATCGCCCGCTATTATATTCTCGCCAATCTTCCGGACTCGGTCATACTGCAACAGAACTATGAGGCTGCCTGGCAACTTCTGCCCAATCTTGGTCTGGATGTTCTGGGCACAGGCGTCATGAAAGTGCTGCCCCCGCTTTTGGGCGCTAAATTGATCGCCGGTCTGATCATTGCGGCCCCGTTCGCAGGCATTTTGTACCTTGCACGCGTTCTGCATGGCCACCTTTCGGTGCTAACCGTACTTCTGGCTGGCCTGGTGGCGTATAACCATATTCTGATTTGGGGTTTCTCGAATTTTCTGCTGGGATTAGGGGTTCTGCTGGGCGCAACCGGCTATTGGATTGCGGCACAGGGCCGGCCTGTCCGGCAACTGATTGTGACAGCATGTCTGGGGCTGCTTCTTTTCTTTATTCACGGCCTGGCCTTTGCGCTATGGGGACTGCTGCTGGGTATGGTCGAGTTGTCGCTTGCGTTCCGATCAGGCTATCCTGGGCTATCGGTTTTGTTACGTAAAGCCGCAAGACTTGCATCAATTGCCATCGCGCCGACTGTAGTTTTCTTACAGACGAAAACCGCAAGCGGTGGCGTCGCCACATCAGTTTCAAATCTTCTGACCCATGCCGAGCATGGAACATTGTGGACACGCCTGAGCACCGAGGCCTATCTGCGCGTTGACGGGTTCCTGCGCGTGGCTGAATCCACATGGCGCATTTTCGACTGGGGTTTTGGCATCCTATTATGGGGCGTGCTGATCGGGGGCCTCATCACCGGGATATGGCGGATCGACTGGCGTATGAAGCTTACCGTGGCGCTGTGTGGTTTGCTGATCTTGATAACCCCTCCGCACCTGTTCGGCGTCGGACATCTGAGTGAACGGATTCCACTGCTGATGCTGGCCCTTCTGGCCGCCAGCTTGTCGCTAAATCCCAGCGCCAAGCTGCGATCACAACAAATGGCCGTTGCGGCGATTGCCGGACTGTTTCTGTTGCGCAATCTGGTGTTGACCGTCGGGTGGTATCAGGACGGAAAAATTTACACCTCTTATATTGAGGCGTTGAATCTCCACGACACGCGCAACCTGGGCGCCGGAGCTTATGTGGAAGACGCAAAGGATGCGTGGGTTTTCAAGCCTAGTTGCAGACCTTTGTCCTTTCTCATGATCTTCAATGGTACCGCAATTCCGACCTTTGCCAACCCCACACAGCAACCTTTGCGCATTGTTGGTCCGTTAGCCGATGTGCAAGGCGCAGTTCAACAGATTGCACTGGAAGCCAATCACACATTACCGTCCGCTCTGGCTGTCTTGGCTAAGGCCAAAGCCGATACAATAGTCGTATGTTCAAAGGAATCGTTTCCACCCAAAATTCAAGGTTTCGATATACTCGTGTCAACTGCACCGTGGGCCTTGTATCAAAGATCAGCCTCGAAATAATTGCGTATAGTATGAATATGCCATCAACCCAGGGACCCGCAGATGAAAGAGCATGATGCGCGTGCAACCTCGGGGAAGCCTGCGCCGCTTATCGCGGACCGGTCAGACGGGCGCGACAACAATTTCAACCTGATCCGCATCCTGGCCGCTGGCGGAGTGCTTGTATCGCATGCCTATCCGCTGAGCTGGGGCGGCGCGGTCGGCCAGCCATTCGAATCCACACTGCACGGATTGTCGCTTGGCATGGTCTGCGTCTGGATATTCTTTGCGATCTCAGGCTTTTTCATCACGCGCAGCTTCGACCGAAAACGATCCGCTACCTCCTTCTTGACTGCGCGCGCGCTGCGTCTGTTTCCCGCCCTTGCGGCGGTGACCATAATTACCCTTCTGGTTGCCGGTCTTCTGCTGACACAGGCGCCACCTGCCGTTTTCTGGTCGCAGGCGGGGGAGTTCTTCGTTCGCAACATGCTGCTGTTCAGAATTCAGTACGTGCTGCCCGGCGTATTCGAAGCCAATCCTTACGGACCCGCAATCAACGGCTCTCTCTGGTCGCTGTCTTACGAGGTCACCTGCTATACTGGCGTCCTGATCTGTGGGGTTCTTGGCCTTCTGGGCCGAAAGAAGATATTCGCTGCAATGGCGCTGCTGTTCCTAGTTGTCTATGCCGTGGCGATGGTTGCCGAGCTGAACCCGCGCATCGAGCAGCTTACGCGGCTTGGACTGCCGTTCCTGATGGGGATGGTGTTCTATATCTGGCGCCAGTACATCCCGCTGTCCTGGATCCTGCTGGCCACCTCTGCAGCGCTGGCCGCTATGGCCTGGTTCACGCCTCTGTTTCTGCCGGTCTTCGCCGTCAGCCTCTCTTATGCGACTTTTTTTGCAGGCTACGCCGAAGCCCCGCTGCTTTTGCGCTATAACAAGCTGGGCGACTATTCCTACGGCGTCTACATCTACGCCTTTCCGATCCAGCAGCTGGTGGCACAGGCGGGGGTCACGACGCCTGTTGTCAACATGGCGATATCGCTTCCTTTCACGCTGATTTGCGCTGTGCTGTCATGGCACTTCATTGAAGCTCCGGCCATGCGCCTGCGCCGCCGGACCAAAGTGCCAAAAACCATCGAAACCAAGCAAGCCGCCGAATAACGAAGTTCAGCCCTTCCAGATCCGCTTATAGGCCGCGATCAGCGCGGGGACCTGATGGGGCCAGGCCATCTCGGCTTCGACCCGGGCGCGGCCATATCCGCCCATGGCGGTGCGGCGGGCGTCATCTGCCAGCAGCTCGGTGATCTTGTCGGCCATATCCACCGGATCGTTGGCGCGCGCGTAAAGCGAGGCCTCCTGCGCCGAGAACCGCCCTTCGGTCACGTCGAACTGAACGATGGGTTTCTCGAAGGCCATGTATTCAAGGATCTTGTTCATGGTGGATTTGTCATTCATCTCGTTCACCCGGTCCGGGTTCACGCAGACATCTGCGGTTGACAGGATCTCGAACAGATCATGATCCGGCGCGCGGCCGGTGAAGGTGACATAGTCCGACAGGCCCATTTCAGCAGATTGTTCGCGCAGCTTGTCCAGGCTGGGGCCCCCGCCCACAAGGCAGAACTGGATGTCGTCGCGCCCCTGAACCTGCACCAGATGCGCCACGGATTCCAGCAGCAGGTCGATCCCTTCCTGATCGCCCATGACGCCGACATAGCCCACCATGTATGTCCGCTCGTTGCGCCACGCGGGGTTCGGCGGCAGGTGCTGCAACCGGCTCAGATCGGGGCCCGAGCGGACCACAAAGACATCCTCGGGCGCCATGCCGCCGCGTTCAATGGCGATCTTGCGGTAGCTTTCATTGGTGGCAATCGACACCCGTGCCGAGGCGAAGGTCAGCCGCTCGAACGTCTTCATCAGCTTCCAGAAGAAGCCGCGCTTGTCGAATTTGGCCTCGTAAAGCTCGGGATTGATGTCGTGGTGATCGAACAGATAACGCACGCCAAACAGCTTGAAGGGCAGCGCCACCAGAAAAATCAGATCGGGCGGGTTGCAGCCATGGATGACGTGAAACCCACGGGTGAACTTGATCTTCAGTGACAGCCAGCTTTCCCAGAACAGCGCCGCGCCATATTCCAGCAGATACCCCAGCGCCCCACTGGCATCCAACGGCAGCGGGTGGCGGTAGACCTTGATGCCTTCATCTTCCCAGACACGTTCCTCATGGCCCTTGCCGGTGGGGCAGATAACCGAGACCAGCGCGCCTGCGGCAGCCAGCGTGCGCGCCTCCATCCAGACGCGGCGGTCGAAGGGCACGGGCAGGTTTTCCACCACGATCAGAACCTTCAGCCCTTTCAGCGGCTGGCTCTGGCGCAGCTCGTCGAACGAGATCGGCTGAACGGCGGACACAGGGCTAGTCATATTCATAGGTTCTTATCACCTCTGCATCGCCAAGGTTCAGCTCGTTCACGATCCGGTTCGATCCGACCACCAGATCCCATGGCCCGGCCTCGGCCGTGGCGCGATCAACCAGCAGGCGGCCCACATTGGGCAGGTGGGTAAAGGCATAACCCAGGTTCTGCCCCCGCAGATCGGCAGGTTTGATGGCCGGATCATAGACCGACAGCTGATACCCCGCCTGCAGCAGACGCCGGGCAATATCGACATTGGGGCTTTCGCGCAGATCATCAGTTCCGGCCTTGAAGGCCAGCCCCGCCATCAGCACCCGGCCGCCTTCGGGCAGCCGCGCCATGATGTCCTGCGCCTGATAGGTCTTGTGCGCCTGATTGGTCTGCAACAGGCTGTCGATCAGATGGGTATGGGCCCCCACCTCGCCGGCGATATGCTGCAGCGCGCGCACATCCTTGGGCAGGCACGAGCCCCCGAACGCGCCGCCCGGGCGGGTGTAATAGGCCGAGATGTTCAGCTTGGTATCCGAGACGAAAATCTCGTGCATGGTTTTGGCGGACACGCCCATGCTGTGGCAGATACGGCCGATCTCATTGGCGAAGGCCACCTTGGTGGCATGCCAGGTGTTGTCGACGAATTTGGTGATCTCAGCCTCTTCAAAAGCGGTGTAGAACACCGGCGCGTCCAGACCCTCGTGCATTTCGTCCATTACCGCCGAGCGATTGCCATCGGCTGTACCAACAACGATCTTGGGCGGGTTGAAGAAATCATCCACCGCCGACGCCTCGCGCAGGAATTCGGGGTTATAGACGATCTCGACCGCCTGCGCCGTTCGCTCGCCCAGATAGCTTTGGAAGATCGGCTCGATCAGCTGCCGCACGGTGCCTGGCCGGAAGGTTGACCGATACGCCACCGTCAGCGGTCGCGCCCGATCCGGCGATACGGTTTCGGCAATCTGACGCGTCACCTCGGCCACAAAGCTCATGTTATGCGAGCCATCGGTAGAACTGGGCGTGCCCACACAGACAATGGCCAGATCGACATCCCCGAGATCCGGCATCTCGACCACGGCCCGGATCAGATTTTTCCCAAGCGCCTCGGTCAGCAGCCCGGCCACTTTCGGCTCCTTGATCGGGGGCTGGCCTGCGTTGATTTCGGACACCTTGTCGGCATTCACATCGATGCCGATCACCTCGTGCCCTTCACGGGTCAGACAGCACGCTGCCGTGAACCCCACATACCCCAAACCAAAAATCGCAATCTTCATATCATTATACCGTTTTGAATTCCGGCTTCCGAGCGCTGACCCCCACCGGACACATATCAGGCATCACATACTTGACGCGCTTGCTCATGAGGAGCCCGATCTGAGACACTGAGCCGGAAATTCTCCTTGAAACAGAAGATAACTTTCTGACACTGGACCTACACGTATCACCGAGTATGAAACAACCTTCTGACATTGAAAGAAAATCATGTGATTTCGACATAAAAAACCGCAGTTTTCCTTGAGTAACAGCGACCCCGCCAAATTGCCAGAACAGCACTTCTCTATCTGGTTGGAATACTTGGGGGAGGAGATAAAAAGGAAACACTAACCCGTTATTCTGTTGTTTGTTTTGAATGTGGAAAGACAAAGCTGTTGAAGCCTTCGCCCAAATCCGAACCGACCGGGGCCGCAGCCCCGCGTAGCACACCCCTAGTCGTTGGGGCCGCAGCACTGTTTGCTTCGGGTGTTTTCAGTCAGGTTCTTGGCCTTCTGACACTTATCGTTACTGCCCGCCTGCTGACTCCGACGGATTTCGGTGTAATCGCCTATTTCGTTATCGCGGTGGCATTACTTGAAATCGCGCAGCGCGCGGTCTCCATGACGCTGATCCGGCAGCCCGAAGTAACCGAAGCGCATCTTAATACGGTTTTCACGATGCAGCTGCTGCTAGGTATTTCCGCGGGCGCCCTGATCTGGATCAGTGCACCTCTCATGGTTTTTCTGGGTTTACCGGCCCTGACCGAGTTGATTCCTGCCTTATGCCTGATTGCCATCGTCAGCTCGCTTAAAAGTACACGGTTTCCCCTGCTGGAAAGGGATCTCAGGTTTGGATTCGTGGCAGGTGAAGAAGCTATCAGCCGTATTACATACACGTTGTTCGCAGTGTGTCTTACCTGGTTATGGCGCGACTTCTGGGCCATTGTCGCAGCCAATTTTCTGACCCAAGTTGCACGTGTTATCTGGTCCTTTGCCGTCGCACCGATGCGGCCCCGGCTGACGCTCAGGTGTTGGCATGACTGTATCGACGTATCATCATGGTCATTGGGCGCACAGATCACACAATTCCTGACGACCAACATGCCGCAAATCGTTATCGGAGCGACATTGGGGCTGGCGGATGCTGGCATTTTCAGAATTGGCTTTCGCCTTGTGTCACTGTTCACCAGCCAGGTCATCGGGCCACTTGAGCGTGTAATTTATCCCGGGCTTGCCAGCATCTCCAGGGCTCAGGGCAACGACCGCGAAGCCTTTGAACAGGCTAATGCCATCCTGCTGGGCATTATCATTCCCGTCAGTGTCGGAATGGCGCTGGTCGCAAACCACCTGATCGTCGTGGTGGTCGGATATGAGTGGCTAGCAGCCTCCCAGGTCATCTGGGTGCTCGCCCCGCTCAAGGCCATTGAAACGCTGCAGGCCAATGTCCGGTCAGCAAGCTACGTGCAGGGTGACACAAAACGGCTGTTTCTACGCAACAGTATCCTGTTGGTCGTAACAACCATGCTGGTGCTACTGGGATCCACCCATGGGTTTGTGGGCGCGATCCTCGGGTCTGGTGCCGCCAGCCTGTTCGCGATCGGTCTGGCGCTGGTCATGGCCAAGGATTTTGGGACCGGGGGGCTTCTCACACCCATCCTCATGGCCTGGCGTACCTTTGCCGCAGCCATCACAATGGTCACCGCCGTTCTAATCGTCAGCAGCGCCTATGGCAGTGGCGATGCGATCGGCTGGGCCTATAATTCCGCCGAGGAACTGCCGCTGCTGCGTATCCGCTTCTCGGTCAAGGTGCTTGTCGGCGTGTTCACATATATCGCAACACACCTGTTGCTATGGCACCTGTCCGGGCGGCCCAAAGGGTTCGAAAGCCTGGCATTAGAACTTGCGTCGAAAATCAAACGCAAGTTCGTCGCCAAGATATTCTGAATGGCTGTCAGACCCTAAGGCCCCGCTTCAACTCGGAAACAATATACTCGATATGGTCTTGAGAGAGGTACTGGTGTAGCGGCAGTGACAGGGTATCGTTCTTAAGCGTCATCGCCTCAGCCTGCCCCGTCCAGTCGAGATTGCGGTTGAACCCGGCCCACCAGGGAGTTGCAGCAACCCCGCTTTTTTGCAACTCCTGCACGACCCGGTCGCGACCAGCCACCATCACAGGCATGTTCAACGGGCAAGTATCGGGCGACAGCTCGGGCACGAGCAGGCGCACGCCCGCCATATCGGTCAGAAGATCCCGGTAGCACTGCCAGTTCGCCCGACGTGTTTCAATGGCCTGCAGCACGGAAAAGGCCCGCAGGGGGCGGGCAGCAAAGGTGCTCATCCGGGTGCCGCGCAAAGCAGGGTCGAAATAGTAATGGCCCGGAATATCCTCTAGAACCTCCTCATTGGAACAGGCTTGTGGGTCCACCTGATCCCCACCCCTTATAGCCTTTACCATCCCTTTCAGCTTCGCTGGGCCAAGCACATTCGCTAACCCCGCACGTACAAGTGTCTTGGCAACCGTTCTGCGCGGCGGGGAGCGTTCAAACATGCGCGTTGCGTCCAGATCCGGCGCGTTGATCACCAGGGCGCCCCCGCCCAAAACCGGGATGAACTTGTAAAAACAGAAGACCGAAACGTCCCCGATATGCCCCTCGGCCGGAGAAGCGCCGCTCAGAAGACTCAGCGCGCAATCCTCGATCAGGCGCAGCCCGTGCCGATCACACAATGCGCGCAGTTCTGCCAGAGCGGGCTGAATCACTCCAAAATAATGCGTTACATAGATGGCCCGCGTCTGTCTGGTGATAAGCGGTTCAATCCGCGCGGGATCGGCAAGAAGGTTTTCGGTGACCGAATACAGCCGGACAGAAAGGCCAGCATCAATCAGCGGATCAATCTCTGATCCGCAATTATAGGCGGGTGCCAGAACCTCGTCTCCAGGCTTCAGATCAAGAAGATCGCAAGCCGCCCGGATCGCTACACGTGTATTGAAACTCCAGAAAACGGAACGGTCCCTGAACAGCGCCGTATACCCGCCCGCAGGATCGCGGCGGAACAAATTGGCCAGCCGCATCGAAGGATCGCCGCAATAAAGCGTACTCTTACCTGTGTCGTTTCTCATCCCCGTCCCGCAATTCAATAACCCCGCCAGGCCCGACGGTGTGTCAGACGGTTTTCATCGCAATGTCCAATAGGTGAAAACCCCGTTTTCAGAATATTGCGCCTGGACGGTAAATTGTAATCCCGGCAATTGGTATAAAACCCGTCGATTCCCGCGGATCTTCTGTTGGCAACAATCATACCCCAAAGCCGGACCTGCAAATTCCTGCCTCGGTATCGCGGCAGGACATAAACATGCCAGAACAGCTCTTCCGTGTCGGTGAGAGGCACAAAGAAATCGCGGCTATGCGCGGCATCCCTAACCCAGGCCACCGCCTGGATGCACCCCTCTTCTGTCAGCACCCAAAGCTGCCACCCGGCGTCCAGCCATTCCGGCATTCCCCAGTTATGCGCCACCTCAGGGTCCGTCAAGCTGGCCAGTTCGTCACTGGTAAGGTCTTCGCGTGATCGGATTTCCCGCACCAGTTGCGCGTCCTGCCCGGCTCGTGAGTAGGCAGCGCAACTGGTCGCGCCCAGCCGGAATACCAGATGGCGTTTGCGCACAAAGCTGTCCATCAGGGCCAGCCAAAGCTGCCTGACAAGAACAACCGGCCCACGTCGCGCGGCCCCCCGGATCAGTTGCAATTTGCCTTTTTTAGCCAGATTCATACTTCGCCTTACCAATCGTTCAGGGGCCTAACCCGCCGTTGCCCTCTTGAGCTTTTTCAGCTGCCCCCGGATCAGATCACGCGCATTTCCCGTCAGGTACACAGACCGGTTCAACACCTTTTCACGGGCCGAAATCCGCTGCACGACACGCGGATTGAATTCTGACTTGTACTTGTGAATGTTGAATTTCTTCTCGCCTGAAACCGGTACGTGATAGCCCTCGACATCCAAGGTTCTACAGCCCTTGCTCTTGGCCCATCTCATGGCCTCCAACCACAAGGCCGGGGCGATACGCAGATTGCCCGCCGCCCGCAGATGATCCGGCTCGGTGGTGAAATGCCGGCCGTGCACAATGTCCCTGCTGCGATACACCAAAAGCCCGGCCAGAAAGGCCTCTTGCTGCCAGGCCAGGATCACGGTGCCTGTCTCGTCCTGCTGCAATATGTCCTCGAACATCGCCTCATAGGCGGGAAGGCTCAGCTCGGGCAGCCTGCGCGAAACGCGCAACCGGTTCATGCTCTCAAGAAAAATACGAAACTCTTCCGGGGTCTGCGCGCTTCGGAACGTCACGCCCTGCCGTTCTGCGCGTCTGACCTCGCGACGGGCGCTTTTGGAAAACGCCGCCATGATCTCTTCGTTCGTGACCGAGATGTCGACCCATCCGGTCTCGCGAAACTGGCTTTCTTCGGCAACGCGCCATCCCGCACGGGCCAGTGCGGCATCCAGTGTGCCGGCCTCTTCTTCGGTCCAGAACGGAGTGACAGTCAGGCTGCCAACCCTTGCAAGCTCAGGCTGCCTGCACAGGCCGTTCAGAAACGCCACCATATCGGTGGCATCGTCGCAAACCGGGCCGCTCAGGCAATGGGCCCGGGACCAGGCGCCGGGGAGATATGGGTGCGGTTCAAGCGAGATCAGGCCGACACCCACAAGCGCACCATCCCGGCGCGCCGAGGCATAAATCACCTTGCGATTTAATCTTTGTTCCGAATTCGTAAACAACGGAGATTGCCGCGGATGCTGATGCCGGGCCGCATTCAGAAACGTCGTCCACTCGGCATTCCGGTCTGCGGTCAGGGTTTCAGTGCATTCAATCGCAACACTATCTAGCCCTTCAAGTTCCTGCCCAGCCAAACTAATACCTCAATATACCGGTTTATTCGCTCTGAATTTCACAGCTACTATTTAACAACAGCCGTCGTTTAATGACGTTGAGTGTATTCATAGATCAGAACAATGGCTAAACAATTTGAAAATGTAAGTGATTAACGAGAACAGAGTTTCATGACTTCACCGTCACACGGCACTCAGAACGAATGCGCTGTTTCCATTGTCATCGTGAACTGGAACACCCGGGATATTCTTCGGGACTGCCTGATATCCATTTCACAGCAGACTCGGAAACCGCATGAGATTATCGTCGTCGACAATGCGTCAAGCGACGGATCCGCCGATCTTGTCCACGGCGAATTCCCTGAGGCCCGGCTGATCACCAATGATACGAACCGAGGATTTGCCGCCGCCAACAATCAGGGTCTGGAAATCGCACAGGGTGACAATCTGCTGTTGCTCAATCCCGACACCATCATTCTGGATGGCGCGATCGACACAATGCTGGACTGGCTGGATCAGCACCCGGATGTCGGCTGCGTAGGCTGTCAGGTTCTGGAGGACAAAACCACCATCCAGCGCACCTGTTTTGCTGACCCCGGACCCGGCAATCTGGCACTGATCGAATTCGGTCTGCACCGCCTGTCACCGCACAATCAGCTTCTGGCCCGGGCAGAGTACGGAAACTGGGATCGGCGTTCACAACGCGAGGTCGACGTCGTCTCGGGCATGTTCATGCTGGTGCCTCGTCGTGTCTTCGATGCCGTGGGTCTTCTGGATGAGGCTTTCTTCGTCTACTCAGAAGAGGCCGACTGGTGCCGCCGCATCCGCGATGCCGGCTGGAAATGCGTGTTCGCACCCGAGGCACAGATCCTGCACCTTGAGGGGGGTGGCAAAAGCACCGCTCAGATCCGGTCGCGCATGTATGTGCAAATGCAGAAAAGCAAGATGATCTACTTGCGCAAGCACTATGGTCTGTGGGGTGTATTCCTTGGCCGAATGGTCTTTGTGGGATCCTCCATATTGCGCTTCGTCATGTCAGCCGCAAACCAGCGGGAAGAAGCTGCCGCGCGGCGGCGTCTGGCCCGGGCCTCGCTGCGCTATCACCTGACCAGCCAGGAGCCGGCAGAGTGACCGACACAGACGTCCGGCTGACATTCAAATGGGTTGATGGGATCAAACCCCTTGAGGACATGGCCCATGCGTGGGCCGCACTGGCCCGACAGACTGGCGCGGATATCTATGCTACTCCGGTTTGGGTCCTGACCTGGTGGGCCCATTTTGGGCGCGGCAAAACACTTCGGACCCTTGTGGCGCATGACGCTCAGGGTCAGTTGGTCGCCTTGCTGCCGTTCATGATCTATCCGGTTTGGCTGGGTCCTGTGAGGGTCCGTATTGCCAAACTGGCCGCAACTGACCCCAACACGGTGATTTTCCAATTGGCCGCCACTGAAACCGCGCAGAAGCACAGCTGCGCCGAAGCCCTGAACGGCCTTCTCGGTGATGGCCGGGCGCATCTGGTCAGTTTCACCCCCGCCTCAGAACACGGCACCATGCTGGCTGCCATCCGCGATGGGGTGACTCCGGCACCGGGGCTGGCGTTGACCGATACGCCCGCTGGTACCCATACGGTTTTCGAACTGCCCGATACATTTGACGGCTATCTTGCCAACCTATCCAAGAAACGCCGGGGTCAGTATCGGCGGGATCTGAAACATCTACAGAATGACCACGGCCTGACAACACAGATGGTCCATCCTGATGCGCATCAGTTCGGGGATTTTGTCGACTTTCACAACCGGCAATGGCAGGAAATCGGCAAGGGTGGCCATTTCGTGGACTGGTCTGGCAGCCCCGCTTTCTACAGCGATCTGGCAGATGCCACCTTGCAGGGACAAGAAACCTGGTTCGTCGAACAACATGGTCGAAACGGCCCCCTTGCCACTCAATTCTGTCTGGTCGCGGGACAGACCTGCCATTGGCGGTTGCCCGCCAGATCAACTGACCCAGAGCTTGAGCGGCTCAGCCTTGGGAAAATCGGCCTGATCCAGATGGTCGAACAACTGATCAGCGCGGGCGTGACGCGGATCGAGGCCGGGATTGGCGCATATGGTTACAAGCTGGTCTATGGCGGTGAATCGGTGCCCACTCATCGCCTGATCGTCTCACGGCGATCAGGAATATCCCCTGTCTTGCTGAAGCTCTGCCTTGGCTGGGCGCGTGTGTTGCACCTGATCTATTACAGGCTCTGGTTCGGGCGGGCTGCACCCCGGCTGAGGGCCGTGATCCCGCTGAAAAACAAATCGCTGTGGTCCAGCTGGATCAAAACAAGAATATGAGGCGGATATGATCGCATATCAGTTCTCTGCACGGGTTCTGCCGGAAGAAAAGTGGCCCGCCCTCAGCGCGTCATTCCGCGACCTGACCCTTGAACACAGCCTGACCTATGCCCGCGCGGCGGCCCGCCGGATCGGGGCAGAAGTACAGTTCCTAATGCTTGCCTCCCCGGACGGGCAGCCTGTTGCCGCCGCATGTCTGCGCATCAAACATGTTCCCGGCCTGCGGCGTGGCATTGCATGGCTTGCCGCCGGACCACTGGTACAGCATGTCGAGCGGCCTGATCCCGACGCTGCAACACTGCGTGCCGTGCTAGCCGCACTGCGCACGTATGCTCAGGAGAGCGGGCATATCCTGCGCCTGCGGTTTCCGGCCACACCCTGGCATGATGTTGCATTGTTGGATCAGCTGACCCGTAGCGAAGCGTTTTTGCCCACCGATCGATCCCCGACCTATCGAACCGTGGTCGTGGATTGTACCCAGGACGACGACACGCTGATGCGTGCCCTGCACGGGAAATGGCGCAACCCCCTGCGCAATGCGCTGAAAGCTGGTCTTGATCTGGATATCGTACCGATTGCACAAGCGGCTGACCGGTTTCATCCGATGTACACCGAGGTTCAGGCGGCCAAAGGCTTTCGACCGGACATCCCGCCAGAATTCTATTATCCCCTTGAGGGGTCGGATTTTGCTCATGAGGTTCTGTTTGCCCGCAAGGACGGGGCCGACATTGCCGCAATGACGCTGGGCCGCGCCGGGTCCAATGCCGTCTATCTGTTCGGGGCCACTCTGGACACCGGGCGGCGCCTGAATGCCGGGCATTATCTGATGTGGCATTCCATGCTGCGCTGTCGCGACCTGGGCCTGAAGTATTTCGACCTGGGCGGGATAGATCCTGAAGCCAACCCTTCCGTCACACGTTACAAGCTGCGCACGGGCGGCACAGAGCTACGCGCAGCGGGCCCGTACGAGTTCCGCCCTGTCGGCGCAAGCTCTGCCCTGATCAGCATCGCCGAAACCATTCACGCCCGCCTGAAGAAACTGCGCTCATGACAAAGCCCATCGGTATCAACTTTCACGGCATCGGAACACCAAAACGCCCTCTGGATCCGGGCGAGGCCCCCTATTGGCTTTCGGTCGAGCAATTCGAACGGGTTCTGGACCGGATCGCCGCAGACCCCGATCCGAACCGGTTCACCATCACCTTCGATGACAGCAATCTTTCGGATCATGACATCGCCCTGCCAGCGCTGTCGGCCCGGGGGCTTCGGGCACGGTTCTTTGTCCTGACCGGGCGGATCGGTCAGGCCGGATCCCTGAATGCAAACCATCTGCGCACCCTGCAGGATGCGGATATGACAATCGGCAGCCATGGGGTCGACCATCTTGCCTGGCCGACACTGGATGACACCGCGCTGGTCCGAGAACTCAGCGAATCCCGCGCGCAGTTGGAAACGATATGCGGCCGCCCAGTGACCGAGGCGGGCATTCCCTTTGGCCGCTACGATACGCGGGTGTTACGTGCGCTGAGCGACGCGGGCTACACTACAGCCTGGTCAAGCGACGGAGGCACCTGGCGGAAAAACGCATTCCTACGCCCCCGCACATCGCTGCGCGAGGATATGAGCGATCAGGATTTGCAGACGATCTTGTCGGGTCGCATGCCGCTCGCGCGCCGGTTTCGACGCGTATTGGGCATGGCCCGTCGGCGCTGGACGGCTACTGGTTAGCGGGCGCGTGCGACACGCCCGGTAGACAGCTCACCGGGCAAGGCCTGAGAAAACCGGGTATATCGCATCTTTTTGTCTGCCTGGTCGGCCTGTGCCTGATCCCCGTCCTGCTCGGATCCGTCATCTGCATCCAGAAACCAGACCCCCGCCCCAAGAAGGAACATCAAGAAACAGAACGTGGAATCCCAAAGATGAACCGTAACGGCAGACACGCAAAGGCCCAACAGCGAAAACAGATATCCAAGGCGCGCATCCGCCATTGCCCCGGTCAGATTTCTGCTGCCCAGTTTAAGGAACGTTACAATGACCGCACCGGCCAGTAGGAACAGGGCCGGAAAACCATGCCGTAATGTGACCACCAGCCAGAAGTTGTCGACGCTGCTCAGCAATACCATCCAGTGGGGGCGCGTCCAATCATGCAGACCGATACCAAAGATCGGGTTTCGCAGAATATCGTCGGATGCGAAGTTGAACGTGTGGATGCGTGCCCATGCCGTGCCGGGGGTCAGCGTGAAATGGGTTGCAAAGATCTGGAACATACTCCGGTTCGAGCCAATCTCGGCAATGAAATACAGGACGCCAAATATGCTCAGCAGAACTTTCCATTTGCTTTTGAGGAAGTGAAAAACCCAGTTCCATCCCATAAGCGCCAGCTGAATGATGACATTCAGGAAGGCACCCGATGAAAGGGAAAAGAACACGGCACCCCCGATCACCGAAGTCAGAGCAACCTTCTTGAAAAGCGGTTTTTGCCACCCCAGCACATACCAGGTCAGCGCGAAGGCCGGCGCGCAAAACACTCCGAACAGGATAGGATGAGGCATCGTTGTCTGCGCCCGCAGCAACCCAAGCCGAGGTTCGAATATCCATTTCTGATAAACGCTCAGAACCTTGCCAAACAGGTTCAGCAGCGGCGTCTTGCCCGTAAAGGATTCGAATAAGGCAAAGGGCAGCAGAATGAGGATGAGCAGAAACAGGCACTTCACGAAATACCGAAACGATTCCAGATTCCGGATATAGGCTCGGGCAATGAAGTAGGGCGCCAGCGTTTCAATCATGAACATCCCAATGAACTGCCACATCGGCACCAAACCATGATTGACAGAAAAAGACAGGGCCGACCAGAAGCTGAACATAATCGCCAGAATATCAACGAGCCTGATCTTTCCGGCCTTGCCACTCAGCCATCCGATAATCGCAGGGAACATAAACAGCAGCAGGATCACCCGATACCCGCTGAGTCTGAGCCCCCCTAAGTGGAAATAGAACGGCATCGCAAACGAGAAAATGAGTAAGGCTAGAACGATCGGCCTTGTCGCCGGGGCACTGGCTTTGGCTGACAATACAGCGGTCATTCGAACGTCCTGCTTTTAACTGGGTAACGTGTCACAAAATGCATAAACATGTTGTCAGTATTCTGGCGAAGCGCCTAAGGCCAGTCACTTTTCCACAACTTCGTTCTGCATCTCTCATCGCGAGGGATATGATTTCGACAATGTGGACCCCGCATTCAAGCGATCAAGCTGACTGCCGGGACGGACACCATATTCATTGTATCCGTTCTTCCTGCCACGCGCGTGGTAGATGAATTCGTGATCGTAATAGCCACCCTGTGACGGGCTTTGATCCTGAATCAGCGCATTATTGAGCACAACCCAATCGCGCTGATTTTTGTACCCGATGATGCTTGCCACAGCATTCTGTTCAATGACCACCGAAGTCGAATCCGAAGAAATATTGATGGCCGGAACAGAGTGTCCGCCGGGCACATGGATCAGAGAGTTTTTTCTGATCGAGATGTTATCGGATCCGTGAATGGAAATACCGTGAATATGAGCATTGTAGATCATGTTGTTTTCAACCAGCACATTGCGATGCCGCATGACAGAGTTGTTCAGATCCTTGCCGTCGCCACCGGCCCATATCGTCTGAGTGAAGTCGCCGCCGGCCATGTCAAAGACGTTATCCCGGATGACGATATCCGAAGACCCCCGGGGCGACACCCGCATGATCTGAATCATATCGCGGTGATCCTGGGAACCGGCCGCCCCGCCAAAATCGTGAAACCTGTTGCGTTCGATTGTCAGGCCATCTGCGGCATCGATATCGATCCCATCAGATCTGATCGTGTGGATATTGTTGCCCGAAAAGGTGAGCTGTCTTGACTGAACCGACAGAACAGCGGTCCACCATTTGCGAAACTCGTTGCCGGATAGTGTCAGGTTGCCACCGCGCTCGATCTTCAGACCAATCCCAATACTGTATCCGTCCGCCTCGGTCCCTGTTCCACGTGCGGTCCCACCGTCGAACACTGAATTCGAGATTTTTATGTCTGTGCTGTCCAAGAGGACAAAATAGGCGATAAAATGCGGGTCTCCGCCATTATATGTGTAGTCAAAATAGACACCATCCAGATGCACATTTCCGGC
>NZ_JBQFYZ010000012.1:0-111561 GCF_056541905.1 Ruegeria sp. AF5 | reverse complement strand
CGAAGCCGAAGCCGAAGCCGAAGCCGAAGCCGAAGCCGAAGCCGAAGCCGAAGCCGAAGCCGAAGCCGAAGCCGAAGCCGAAGCCGAAGCCGAAGCCGAAGCCCCGGTCACTGAAAAGACCGTCGAACGCGTAGTTGAAAAACGTGGCGGTTTCGTTCCGGCCCTGTTGGGGGGCGCGCTGGCTGCCGTTGCAGGTTACGCGCTGGGCAACGGAGGGCTGCTGCCAACCAGCCCGGACAACTCGGGAGCGCTGGCAGAGCTGGAAGCAAAGCTGACAGAACAATCGGACCAGATCGCCAAACTGTCACAGGCGCTTGCAAACAGCCCTGATGTGTCTGGACTGGCAGATCAGGTCAAAGCACTGTCGGACAAGCTGACACCGGTTGAAGGCGACCTGAGCACGGTAAAATCCTCGGTTGATGCGCTGTCCGGTGAGGTCGCGCCATTGACGGACCGGATCGCCGCGCTGGAAAAAGCCCCGATTGCCTCCACGGCTTCACCCGAGGCAACCGCCGCGTTTGAGGCGGAACTGAAGAAACTTCAGGACTCGCTGGCCGCTCAACGGGCTGAAGTCGAAAAAATGGTTTCGGACGCTCAGGCTCTTGAAGCGAAAGCCTCGGCAGAAGCACAAGCCGCAACGAATGCTGCCATTCTGGCGCGTCTGCGTGGGCAGCTGGACACCGGCCAGCCTTTTTCGGAATTGGTTGCTGAATTGAAGGCAGGCGGCGTGAATGTGCCGGACGCCCTGTCCGGCCCGTCGGAAAAAGGCGTGGCAACTCTGACCGCGCTTCGGGCGTCGTTCGAGCCTGCTGCGCGAAATGCATTGGCCGAGGCGCGCGAGGCTGACAAAGGAACGGGTTTGGTCGCCTTCCTGCAACGTCAAACGGGCGCCCGTTCCGTCACGCCTCAGGAAGGTGATGGTCCAGACGCTGTTCTGTCGCGCGCGCAGGCTGCGCTGGCAGATGGCGACCTGACCAAAGCTTTGAATGAACTGAAATCACTTCCCGAAGTGGCGCAGGCTGCGATGGCCGATTGGGAGCAGGCGGCCGGGACACGAGCCGCCGCCGTTGACTCCGTGAATACGCTGGCTTCCAGCCTGAACTCGAACTGAAGGACCTGCCATGCTGTGGTCATTGTTTAAGATCCTCGTTTTTGTTGCGATTATCGGCCTGCTGGCGCTGGGCGGTCACTTCCTGATGCAAACCAGCGGTGGGGTGCAGATCACCGTCGCGGGCACGGAATTCACCCTTGGGCCGCTTCAGTCGGTGATTGCATTGGGTGTTCTGGTGCTTGCGGTCTGGCTGTTCTTCAAACTGCTCAGCCTGTTGGTTGCGACACTCAAATTCCTTAACGGCGACGAAACCGCCTTGTCGCGGTATTTCGATCGCAGTCGGGAACAGCGCGGCTATCAGGCGCTGGCCGATGGGTTGATGGCGTTGGCCTCGGGCGAGGGGCGCATTGCCATGACCAAGGCCAGTAAAGCCGAAAAGCTGTTGAACAAGCCGGAACTGACGGATCTTCTGGTGGCGCAGGCTGCCGAGATGACGGGTGACACCAAGAAAGCTTCGGACACCTACAAGAAACTGGTGACAAACAGTGCGACCCGATTTGTCGGGGTGCGCGGTATCATGAAACAGAAGCTGGCCGAGGGAGATGATGAAACCGCCCGCAAGCTGGCCGAAAAGGCACTGGCCATCAAACCGCGTCACGAAGAGACACAGGATGTTCTGCTGAATTTGCAGACCAAGGCGCAGGATTGGGCCGGTGCCCGGTCGACGCTGACTTCCAAGTTGAAAGCAGGGTATCTGCCGCGCGACGTCTTCAAACGCCGTGATGCGGTTCTGGCGCTGTCCGAAGCCAAGGGAATCCTAGATGAAGGCGCAACTGTCGAGCAACAGGAGCGCGCGATCGAAGCCAATCGCCTGTCGCCCGATCTGGTGCCTGCCGCCGCCATGGCGGCCCGCGCGTATATCGCCAAGGGTAAGTCGCGGGCGGCGACAAAGATCCTGAAAAAAGCGTGGGAGGTTCGCCCACATCCGGATCTGGCCCATGCCTTTGCCGAGATCGCGCCGGATGAAACCCCGGAACAACGGGTCAGACGATTCACGGCACTGACCCGCATTCATCCTGAAAACATGGAAACTCGTTTGATCCTGGCCGAGCTGAACATTGTGGCCGAAGACTTTCCCGAAGCCCGCCGTGCCCTGGGTGATGTTGTCGAAAAACGGGGTGATGCGCGCGCCTATACATTGATGGCTGCTGTTGAGCGCGGCGAGGGTGCCACGGATGCCGTTGTCCAAGGTTGGCTTGCCAAGGCGCTGAACGCGCCGCGCGGCCCGCAATGGGTGTGCGACAACTGTCATGACATTCAACCCGAATGGGGACCTGTCTGTCAGAACTGCCACAGCTTCGATACGCTCAGCTGGCAGACACCACAGACACCCGAGATTGCAACAGCAACCGGGGTTCACATGTTGCCCCTGATCGTCGGCGCACTTGAGAACCAGACCGAAGAACCCGAAACAGTCGAGCCTGCGGAAGACGATGACGTGGTTGAAGCCACGGTGGATGCCGTAGAGGTCGCGGACGATGCAGAGGCTCAGAAACAGGTCTGAGCCCTGCTGTTGCTAACTGTGAATTGTCGCAATCAATTCGGTTTGCTAACGTCATCCTCGCGTCGGGGAGGGCGTTCAAATCCAAATGCTGGACTACTCTCACAACACTTGGTTGGTGGTGGCTTCGCTTGCCGTGGCGCTCATGGCCGGGTTCACGGGTCTGTACCTGACGCATGGCGCGTCAAGGCTGGATAGCCAGCAGCGCAAGTTCGTGGTGGCATTGGCCGCTGTCATTCTGGGCGGCGGCATCTGGTCGATGCATTTCGTAGCGATGCTGGGGCTGCAACTGCCAATCCTGTTCTACTATGATGCCCTGATCACTCTGATGTCGGCACTGGTCGCGATCCTGATGGTCGGGCTGGCGTTGCTGCTGCTGCATTTCCGGCCTCGCTCGGTTCAGACGATGATCGGATCTGGTGTGATTGTCGGGCTGGGCATCGTCGCGATGCACTTTGTCGGGATGGCTGGTATGCAGCTTTGCCGCCCCGTCTATGACATTTTCGATGTTGCTCTGTCAGCACTGGCATCAGTAATCTTGTCGGTGGCTGCAATTTGGGTGGCTTATGGCAACCGGACACAACGGAACATCCTGCTTGGCACGGTTTGTTTCGGGCTGGCGGTGTTCACCATGCATTTTGTTGCCACGGGCCTGACTGATTTCGTCGCGAGCGACAGCCTCGGCGGGGCGGGTCCAGCGCTGGATAATCAGGTTTTGGCAATGGGGGTGACGGTATCCGTCTTTCTGATCTGTGGTGCTTTCCTGTTGACCGGTATTACGTTCATAGAGCCAAAGCCCGTGACTGCACCTGCCTCAGGACCTGTGTCGGAACCCACCCCAATGCGCGCTGGTGTTCCGTATGAGCGCGAAGGCCAGACTTTTTTTGCGCATCCCGCGCGGATCGCCGCAATTCGGGCCGAAGGGCATTACACGGTACTCTATATGGATGCAGAGAAACTGTTCTGCCCCTGGTCGATCACCGATGCGGAAACGCGGCTTTTGCCCGAAGGGTTCCTGCGGGCGCATCGCAGTTATCTGGTGAACCCGAAACACGTCTCGCGATTTGAACGTCACAAGGACAACGGCACCTGTTATTTCGATGGTGTTGACGCGCTGAGCAAGGTGCCGGTCAGCCGGTCCCGCCTGACAGATATTCGCGAGGCACTGGGGGTCTAGGCGCAACTCGTGCAGTTCTTTCGCATTTCGTGAAACAAGCCGCGCGCTCCGTTTTCCTTAACTGGATCAGTTAAATCCGCCGTTCTTTCCTTACCTCAGGTCCCCCAAGGCATATCGCCCGGACCCAGGGAGGAAAAACATGATACCAGCCGGCTTTGAGTATCACCGGCCAGGCGACATTGCCTCGGCCATCGGCATTCTACAGGAATATGGCGACGAGGCGCGCGTGATCGCGGGCGGGCATAGCCTGATCCCGATGATGAAGCTTCGCATGGCCGAGATGGGTCATCTGGTCGATCTTCAGGCCATTGAAGAACTCAAGGGGATAGAGGTCGGGCCTGACACCGTTACTTTGGGTGCGATGGTCACGCAGCACGAGCTGATCACCCACAGCGGTCTGGCCGAAGCCATTCCGTTGATCCGCGAGGCGGCGCTTCAGATTGCGGATCCGCAAGTGCGGTACATGGGCACTGTCGGTGGCAATGTAGCCAATGGTGACCCGGGCAATGACATGCCGGGTCTGATGCAATGCTTGAACGCCGCGTTCGAGTTGTCCGGCCCGGACGGGAACCGGACAGTTGCCGCGCGTGATTTTTATGAGGCCGCGTATTTCACCGCCCGCGAAGACGAAGAAATCCTGACCCGGATTTCGATCCCTGTACCGGGTGCAGGCGTGGGGCAGGCCTATCAAAAGCAAAAGCGCAAGATAGGAGATTATGCGACCGCCGCCGCGGCTGTGATGGTTGGCAACGGTCAGGCCTCGGTTGCGATGACCAATCTGGCCGACACGCCCATCTGGTCGGATGAGTCCAGCACCGCGCTGGCCGGGGGTGATGTCGAAGGGTGCGTTGCCGCAATGCTAGACGCAATCGATCCGGTCGCTGACAACCGCGGCCCCGTCGAATTCAAGAAACACGTGGCAGCCGTGGTGCTGCGCCGCGCCATCGACCGTGCGCAAAGCCGCGCGGGCTGAGGGAGAAGGAACCAATGTCGAAAATGCATGTCAAACTGACCGTAAACGGCAAGCAGGTTGAAGATCTGGCCGAGCCGCGCACGCTGCTGATCCACTTCCTGCGGGAAGACCTGAAAATCACCGGCCCACATATCGGGTGTGAAACCAGCCACTGCGGTGCCTGCACCGTGGATATCGACGGCAAGTCGGTCAAATCCTGCACCGCCTTTGTAGCGCAGGTAAACGGTGCTGAGATCACAACTGTTGAAGGCCTGACCAATGATGATGGCAGCCTTGGAGTGTTGCAGGAAATGTTTCGCGAACATCACGGGCTGCAATGTGGGTTCTGCACGCCGGGCATGATCACCCGGGCGCATCGTCTGTTGCAGGAGAATCCGAACCCGACCGAGGAGGAAATCCGTTTCGGCATGGCCGGAAACCTGTGCCGCTGCACGGGATACCAGAATATCGTCAAAGCGATCTCGGCCTCGGCTGATTTGCTCAATGCACAGAAGGAGGCCGCGGAATGACCGACCAGACTCTGACCCCCGAAGAACGCGCTGCCAACCTCAAAGGTATGGGCTGCGCCCGAAAGCGCGTCGAGGACGTGCGTTTCACTCAAGGCAAGGGTAATTACGTTGATGACATCAAGTTGGACGGGATGCTGTTTGGCGATTTTGTGCGCTCCCCCTACGCACATGCCCGCGTCATCAGCGTGAACAAAGAGGCGGCCTTGGCACTGCCCGGCGTGATCGCCGTTTTGACCGCCGAAGACCTGTCGCCTTTGGGATTGCACTGGATGCCGACACTGGCCGGTGACAAGCAGATGGTGCTGGCCGATGGCAAGGTGTTGTTTCAGGGCCAGGAAGTTGCCTATGTCGTGGCCGAAGACCGCTATGTCGCGGCAGATGCCGTTGAACTGGTCGAGGTCGAATACGAAGAGCTTCCTGTCATCACGGACCCGTTCGAATCGTTGAAGTCGGACGTGGTGCTCCGCGAAGACCTGGAAGGTCAGACCGAAGGCGCACATGGTCCGCGCAAACATCACAACCACATCTTTACGTGGGAACAGGGCGACAAGGACGCGACCGAAGCTGTGCTGGCCGAGGCGGACGTGGTCGCCGAAGAGATGATCTATTACCACCGCACCCATCCGTGCCCGCTTGAGACCTGCGGTTGCGTGGCGTCGATGGACAAGGTGACTGGCAAGCTGACTCTGTACGGGACGTTCCAGGCCCCCCATGCAATCCGGACAGTTGTGTCTCTGATTTCGGGGCTGGCCGAGCATAATATCCGCGTGATCAGCCCCGATATCGGTGGTGGGTTTGGCAACAAGGTGGGGGCTTACGCAGGCTATGTGTGTTCGGTGGTGGCCTCGATCGTTACCGGCAAGCCGGTGAAGTGGGTCGAGGACCGGATGGAAAACCTGATGTCCACTGCCTTTGCCCGCGACTACTGGATGCAGGGGAAGATTGCCGCCACCAAGGATGGCAAGATCACCGGATTGTGGTGTCACACCACGGCGGATCATGGTGGTTTCGACGCTTGTGCCGATCCGACCAAATTCCCTGCCGGCTTCATGAATATCTGCACCGGGTCTTATGACATCCCGACTGCCTATCTGGCGGTGGATGGTGTCTATACCAACAAGGCGCCGGGCGGTGTGGCCTATCGCTGTTCCTTCCGCGTAACCGAAGCCGCCTATTTCATCGAACGCATGATCGAGGTTCTGGCCATCAAGCTGAACATGGACGCGGCCGAGTTGCGTCGGATCAACTTCATCAAGGCAGATCAGTTTCCCTATCAATCCGCGCTGGGCTGGGAATATGACTCGGGCGATTATCACACGGCCTGGGACAAAGCGCTGAAGGCTGTGAACTATGAGGGTCTGCGGGCGGAACAGGCGCAGCGGATCGCGGATTTCAAGGACGGAAAAACGCGCAAGCTGCTGGGCATCGGCCTGACGCATTTCACGGAAATCGTCGGAGCCGGACCGGTGAAGAACTGCGATATCCTCGGGCTGGGGATGTTCGACAGCTGCGAGATTCGCATTCATCCGACCGGATCAGCGATCGCGCGGCTGGGGACGATCAGTCAAGGGCAGGGCCATGCCACAACCTTTGCCCAGATCATCGCCAGTGAAATCGGCCTGCCCGCCGATGACATCACGCTGGAAGAGGGTGACACGGATACCGCGCCTTACGGGCTTGGGACCTATGGATCCCGGTCCACTCCGGTCGCTGGCGCGGCCACGGCAATGGCGGCCCGCAAAATTCGGGCAAAAGCCCAGATGATCGCGGCCTATCTGCTGGAGGTACACGACAATGACGTCGAATGGGACGTGGATCGCTTTGCTGTCAAAGGCGCGCCGGAGCGGTTCAAGACCATGAAGGAAATCGCATTCGCCGCCTATAATCAGGCCATTCCTGGGCTGGAGCCGGGTCTGGAGGCCGTCAGTTACTATGACCCGCCCAATATGACTTATCCGTTCGGAGCCTATATCTGTGTCATGGAGATTGACGTGGATACTGGTGAATGGGAAGTCCGGCAGTTCTATGCGCTGGATGACTGCGGTACTCGGATCAACCCGATGATCATCGAGGGGCAGGTCCATGGGGGTGTGACCGAGGCACTGGCCATCGCGATGGGTCAGGAGATTGCCTATGATGACATGGGCAATGTGAAAACCGGTACGCTGATGGACTTTTTCCTGCCAACCGCGTGGGAGACGCCGAACTATACCACTGACCATACGGTGACCCCATCCCCGCACCATCCGATTGGCGCAAAGGGTGTGGGGGAAAGCCCGAATGTCGGCGGTGTGCCTGCGTTCTCGAACGCAGTGCATGACGCGTTCCGGCCTTTTGGGTTGGTGCAGAGCCATATGCCGCACGATCACTGGCGGATTTGGAAGATTGCCAATGGTCTGGGGATGCATGGGTGATTGGTATCGGACCGGCTGTTGCCGGTCCGACCGACGGAGGGGGCTCTGCCCCCTCCGAACCTCCCCCGGGATATTTGGGGCCAGATGAAGATAGGATCCTGGTTTTGACCTTTAAAGATGTGCAGAACGGGCTGGCCGCGCAGGGCTATGTTGCCGATGATCGGTTGGCCATGGCGCTGCATCTGGCGCAGCAACTTGGGCGCCCTTTGTTGCTGGAGGGGCCGGCGGGCGTGGGGAAAACCGAAGTTGCGAAAGCGGTGGCAGCCTGGCGCGATACGCGATTGATACGTCTGCAATGCTACGAAGGTCTGGATGCCAGTCATGCCATCTATGAATGGAACTATCAGCGACAGCTATTGGCGATCCGGGCGAGCGAAGCGCAAGGCGGCGTCGCTGAGGCGCAGCTGTTTTCGGATGAATATTTGCTGAAAAGGCCTTTGTTAGAGGCTATCTCGGAAACGAAACCTCCGGTTCTTTTGATTGATGAGATTGATCGGGCGGATGAGGAGTTCGAAGCCTATCTTCTGGAAATCCTGTCAGACTTTCAGATCACCATACCCGAGTTGGGAACGGTGCAGGCACATGTGCGGCCTGTCGTCATTCTGACGGCCAACGGGACGCGGGATTTGTCGGATGCGCTGCGCAGAAGGTGTTTGTACAGCTTTCTTGACTACCCATCGAGGGAGACCGAACTGGCAATCCTGCGGGCGCGACTGCCTGAAATTGAAGGGATTCTGGCGCGTCAGATCATCGGTGTTGTACAGGCGCTGCGTCAGGAAGATCTTGAGAAGAAACCGGGCATCGCAGAAATGCTGGATTGGGCAGCAGCCCTGTCCGGGTTGGGTGTCAATGATCTGGCCAAATCCCGCGAAGACGTGCAGGCGACGCTGGTGTGTTTGCTGAAAACTGCCGCAGATTACAATGCGGCACCGCCCGAGGTGATGGATCGCCTGATTGGAAAGGTCGCGTGATGCAGGTTACGCGCTTTCCCTCTCGGGCCTCGGGTCTTGCCGACCGTATGTCGGGTTT
The DNA here is from genome assembly GCF_056541905.1 of Ruegeria sp. AF5. NCBI lineage: Bacteria > Pseudomonadati > Pseudomonadota > Alphaproteobacteria > Rhodobacterales > Roseobacteraceae > Ruegeria > Ruegeria sp. AF5. The sequence continues at coordinate 102,847 of NZ_JBQFYZ010000012.1, read as the reverse complement.
CATAGCGCATTTGCGAATGAACGGTATGCAATTGGGGGCGTCGGATGCGGCGGACGTGCTTGCCGCCTTGTCCGAAGTGGATGCAACGGATGCCAAACAGGCCCGGCAAGCCATGTGCGCGATATTGACCGGAGATGCAGAAGATTGGCGCCGGTTTGATGAACTGTTTGACGCCTATTGGTTCAACGCTGGCGCACAGCGTTCGGGAAAAGCGAAAAACAAGCATGTGCGGGTGCAGTCCGCCAAGCCAATGATCTGGCAGACCAGAACTCAGGGTGAGGACGAACCACGATCCGGGTCGGAGCAAGAGGCCACTCTGCCTGACTGCGGTGAAGGGGAAGCCGAAGGGGTGGACGGCAAGTTGATCGCCACGCGAACGGCCAACCTGTCACGCCGGGACTTGCGAGAGTTGATGGATGAAGAGGCCCTAAAACAGGCTGAAACAGCCGCGCTGACCTTGGCGCGGGCATTTCGGGACAGGCGATCGCGCCGCCGGAAACGGGCGTTGCGCGGGGCTGTTCTGGATATGCGCCAAATACAGCGCGCCAGTCTGGCGCGTGGCGGTGAGCCGCTGGACCTGTATCGCCGAGCGCGGCCACCGCGTCCGATGCGGATTGTGGCATTGTGCGACGTGAGTGGTTCGATGACCGCGTACTCACGCGTGTTTCTGGCCTTCCTGAAAGGGTTGATCGGCAGCGGGATCAAGGCGGATGCGTATTTGTTTCACACACGATTGATGCGGGTTACAGATGCGTTGCGCGACCATGACACCCTCCGGGCTGCGGGGCGATTGTCGCTGATGGCCGAAGGCTTCGGCGGCGGTACCGATATTTCCGGCAGTCTGGAGCGATTTCTGTCGGGATACGGCGCGCGGGCACTGAACGGGCGTACTGTTGTCCTGATCCTGTCGGACGGATATTGCAGTTCTGATCCGCAGGCTCTGGGGGATATGCTGGCGCGTATCAGGCGCAAGGCACGCCGGATCGTCTGGCTGAACCCCTTGAAGGGCTGGAAGGACTATCAACCTATTGCGGCAGCGATGCAGGCGGCTGAACCCTATCTGGATGCGCATTTGCCGGCCAATACACTGGATGCATTGGCGGCGCTTGAGCCGCAGTTCCAAAAGCTGTGAAAGGAGTCTGACCTTGGCGAATTTCGACATTTTTGACACTATCGATCAGCTGCGCGGAACCGGAGAGGCATTTTGTGTGGCGACGGTTTTGCGCACGGCGGATGCGACTTCGGCCAAAGCTGGGGGGAAGGCGGCGATTACCCGGGCGGGTGAAATTCTGGGGCATCTTGGCGGGGCTTGTGTGCAGCGCGCAGTCCGGGCAGCGGCGCAACAAGCTTGGGCGTCCGGGGCGCCGCAGATTATCCGTGTCAAACCTTCGGAAAAGGTGGTGAACATGACGGATCCCGATGGTGTTCAAACGTTCAAAAGTGGGTGCCCGTCCGGTGGTACAGTTGATCTTTTGGTCGAACCCTATCAACACGCGCCCCGGCTGGTGATTTTCGGCGAGGGGTTGATTGCCAAAGCTCTGGCAGCGCATGGATCGCTGGCCGGATTTCGCACGGCTGTCGAGGATGGGCTTGATATTGCTGGAAACCATGTGCGGTTCGCCTTGGCTCAGGTCGATGCGCTGGGCGTGGAGCCGCGGGACTTTGTCGTGGTGGCTGCGCAGGGGCGCAGCGACGCATCCGCTTTGAAGGCGGCCTTGGAAACCGATGCGGCACGTGTGTCGATGGTGGCCAGTCGCCGCAAGGCAGCTACGCTGACTGCAAAGCTTATCGCCCAGAGATTGGACCCTTTGAAAGTTGCGCGCCTGAAATCCCCGGCGGGGTTGGACATACATGCCATAGATCCGCATGAGATCGCCCTGTCGATTTTGGCCGAGATTGTGATGTGGCGGAACGGTGAAAAGGCAGCAAAGGTGCCGCATGATGAAAAGCTTGCTTGAACACCTTTGCCACATGTGGCCTGCGTGGCTGGCTCAAAGGATAGAAACGGCTGCAATGCGCCTATTTCCAAGATGTTGTTGAACAAAGGAAAGACCTGAATGGAACTGACTGATGAAATCCGTATCGCAGCGCCACGCGACGTCGTTTACCGCGCGCTTAACGATCCCGACATTTTGATGGAATGCATCCCGGGATGTGAGGAACTGACGCAGAAATCACCAACCGAGCTTGAGGCGAAAGTTGTTCTGAAAATTGGCCCGGTCAAAGCGCGCTTTGCGGGTGAGGTCACATTGGACACGGCCAATGCACCAAACGGGTTCTCTTTGATGGGTGAAGGCAAGGGCGGGGCGGCTGGATTTGCCAAAGGCGGCGCAGACGTTTCGTTGACCGAAGAAGGGGACGAAACTGTACTGAAATACACGGCGAAGGTTGATGTTGGTGGCAAGATCGCTCAGCTCGGCAGTCGGCTGATTGCGGGAACCGCCAAGAAGTTGTCGGCAAAGTTCTTTACGCGGTTCGGAGAGATCGTGTCAGAGCAGTCGACTGCATGATCCGGGGCGTTCCATAGCCGAGAGGTTGTCAAAGCATGGACCACTGACGACAAGGCGGGGGAACCCGCCATCAACCGAAGTGTGGCAATCGGCGGTGACTGCAAATACTCAGTCAGGACAACACCCTTCAGCGAGAGCTGCGAGCACCCCTGTCAACGGGGGGTTGAAAATCGGGTTCTGCCCATAAAAAATTGGCTTTTCCCGAAATAACCGGTAGATTTTCTGCAAAAGGTGGAAAACACCGGAGGCAGTAAGAGAGCAGATGTCACAGGCAAAAACTCGTGTTTTGCGGACCACGATACCTGCCGGTCTTGTCGGCAAACGGGACGGTCTTTTTTTCTTGTGGGGCGAGATTGAGCGCGCCCGTTTGAAAATTGAAGACGGAGCCCACCACGACTCTGCAACGCCAGATGGGCCAAATGTAAACATGGCAGACGCAGCAAGGCGTCTGGTACAGGTGCCGGTGGACGAGTTCATATTTTATTGATGGGCAACGTTTGGATGGAAATAGCGGAATCTATTCTTTTTCAAAGATCAGGATAACTTCGCCGAGGCGTATGCCAAAGCGTGAGACGTAAGCGCGGTTTAACAGACGGTCCTCGGTCAGCAGCCACATCCAATCGTCAAAACTGACGCGCATCGTGCCATCTTTGACAGGCAGGTCTATTTTGTATTTCCAGTTGAAGGTGTCGCCCCTCTCGGTCCCGCTGGCGGTTCCCAGCACACCGGGCGCAGTACCAGTCCACGTGTCATCGCCAGTCTTTGTCAACGTCCAGATGCGCTGTTCAGTTGCGCCGTCGTCGTAGATAAAATCCTCGACCAGTGTCAGGGTTTTCCCGTCCCATGTGCCGTCGATATCGACTTCAAATCTGCGTGGAACATTCCCCAACACATCCTGAAACTGCCCGTAAGCTACGGTCTTTCCGTCGAAGAATTCCTCGAGGTTCAGTTGCCGTTCAGACAGAAAAGTTGTCGGAACCTTCGGTTTGCCGGAGCAGGCAGCCAGAAGAGCAAGGCTTGCGACGGCAACACATGTAATCAGAGAGCGACCTGTGATCATTGCACCAGCTGCCTTTCTGAAGTGATGCTGTACTCATTTGCGCCACTTACGTGGATCGGATGTGATTTGAGGTTCGGGCGCATTGTTGCAACGAGCTCAGCAACCTTGATGCCGAACTTACGCATCTCGGAACGATTCATAATGACGCCATGTTCTGTCAGATACATCCAGTCTGTAACATCCAGTGTGTGTCCTCCTGCGTCTTTGGGCAGAATGATCCTGTAGGTCAGCTTGATCGTTGCGCCGGATATCGTGCCGTGACCTTCGCCAACGATATCCTCTGCTGTTGCCGTGAACGTATTTCTGGTGCCTAGCGTCAGATACCATTTACGGTTCATCTTTTTGCCATTTGAGTACGTGAAGAACTCGGAAAGTGTGCCGGTGTTCCCATTCCACTCACCGATCATGCGGGCCACAAAGCTGTTCGACATCCTGCCATTGGGGCCATAGATCAGACCCTCGGACAGGATTTCACCGTTCAGATGCCTTTTCAGCGAAAAGATGGGCCCAGTACCGGCATAGTCTGACGGGGTCTGCGCACGAAAGCTCAGCAGTCGGGCGCGGAAAAACATTGCAATCAGCAGAGCCAGCAGGATGATGGCGAAAGCATTCATTTGCTTGTAACCTCGGTTGGCAGGGTCAGGACCATTCCAAAGGCCCCAAGTTTCAGGATGCAGGGCAGCACCGCGTAGGCGAGATTGAGTGAATCAAGCGCTTGGGCGGAATTGGTTTGACCGGGGGTGAAGCCACTGCGCTCCAGCAATGGCAGGGTAATAAAGGCTGCCAGAGCCAGGCCCAGCTTGCCAGCAAAGGACCAGATACCAAACGCTGTGGACGCGTTAAGACCGGCTCGGGTCAAAGTGACCGAAAACATGGCGGGCAGCACGACCATATCCGCGCCCAGAGCGGCACCCGAGGCGAGGCAAATCAACGCAAAACCGGTGAGGTTCCCAGCGCTCAGTGTGGCGGCACCGATAAACCCCGCGATGGAAAGCGGCATCGCAATTATCAGTGTCTGTTTCGAGCCAATTTTGTTGCTGAGCTTTGCCCAAAGCGGCACGCTTGCGCCCGCGCTGAGGAAAAACAGGATCAGCAACGGTCCGGCTTTGCCGGGCAGTTGCAAACGGTCCTCTACGAAAAAGAGAAACAGGGTCGATGTGATGGCCACAGGCAGGCTGTTGATCAAAGCCAGCACCAGAAGGCGCAAACCCCCGGCCTTGCCCAGGCTTGCGAAAGACAGACCGGATCCGGTGATTGGGGGCCGCCGCCAGATCGGAACAGTCAACAAAAGGGTTGCGACCGATAGCAGACCCAGAAACAGACCAAATGCGGGATAGCCTTGCGCGTGGGCTCCGGCGGCAACAAAAAAGGCAGGGGCACTTGCCGCGATGATAACGCCCGTCAGTTGTCCGCCTTCCCGATAAGCGGCGAGGGTCATCAACTCCTTCGCATCAGCGCGTTTTGCTAGCGTCGCACTACGCCCGTAGAGCAGGATAGTCCCCAGGCTAAAAGCCGAAAACAACAGTATCAGAAGAACAATCAATGTCAGTACATCTGCGCCTTGTTGCAGGCTGAACAGTGCCGGAAATCCAATGGCAAGGCCGAGAGCTGCCATGGACGCAAAGACAAGCTGGCCACTGGGCCATCTGTCAATCGCCCAACCGATCAGTGGGTCCTGTACCAGATCGACCAAACGGATCACCAGCAAGACGGTACCGATCACCCCCAGTCCAATGCCCAGATTCACCGCCGCAAAACGCGGCAGATGAATGTATAGCGGGATACCCGCCGCAGCGAGCATCAGCGCGTATAAGCTGACCCGAGGGTAAAGCATCACTTTCCCTGAAGCATTTGGGTGAAGGACGCTGACCGTGTGTTTTCGCCGAGGAAAACCGACATGAAACTGCGTTTGATGCCCGGATATGCCATTGTGCAGGTCTTTCGACCGTTCAGCCAGAAACTGACCTTGTCTGGCCCGTCGGACACCGCCAGATAGCTGTCACCCTTGGTGACACCCCTAAAACACACGTCCAGTTGGTCGCCGACCGGGGCAGGGTGGCCGACGCGTTTCATCTCGCCGAGCGTCGAGTTGACCAGCGCATTCTTCTTGATGCTTTTACGGTATGTCAGCTGAAGCCCGAAATCTTCACTCCAACTGAACGAAGCACCTTTGGGTGTGTAAAGCTTGGCGTCGTAGATCGGAAACCCGAGATAGCGGAAGGTTGCAGTTCCGCGAAGTTGTGCACCATCCAACTCTTCCGTCACAGGCGACGCGATCAACCCAGTGGGGGCCAGCAAGGAAAGGCTTAGAAGGCTCGCGCGCAACATCCCGCTATTCGGCGGCAACAGAGATGGCCGGATTTTGTCCAAGAATGGCATATTCAGCTCCGATTGTTTGCGGGGCACCATTTATCCGCTCAACAACATGCATCGCGCTGGCGATCCCGTCTTCGTGAAATCCGTGCCGGTTATACGCACCGGCGAACCAGGTTCGGTTCTGTCCCTGTATCTCGCGAATATGCCCCTGTGCTTTCAGGGCGGCTTTGTCGAATACCGGGTGGGCAAATTCGACCTGATCATAGATTTTATCCTCAGGAACCTCTGTCGAGGCGTTCAGCGTCACAAAAAGCGGGTCGTTGTCCGGTATGTTCTGTAGTCGATTCATCCAATATGTAACGCCTACGTCTCCGGCCTGTGATCGATAGGTCCAGCTGGACCAGCATGCACGCCGCTTTGGCATCTGGCCAGGATCACAATGCAGGGTGGCGGTGTTGGGTTGGTACCGAATTGCGCCCAGTGCAGCGGTTTCCGCCGGGGTGGCATTCGCGCCCAAAATGGCAAGCGATTGGTCAGAGTGGGTAGCCAGGATGATCTCATCAAACTGATCCACCGCACCCTGACTGCGGACCGTAACACCTGTCTCACTCCGGGAAATGTTCTGAACCGGACTGGCCAAACGGATTGCCGCCCCTCGTGCCCGTAGGGCGGCATCGATCCTGCGGACATATTCGATACTGCCACCTTTAACTGTGTACCACTGGTGTTGATTTGCGCGGCCACTGGCCAGAAGGGCGTGATTTCGAAAGAACTGCACCAATGAGCGTGCAGGGAACTGATCCACCAGTTCAACCGGAGTTGACCAGATCGCCCCACACATTGGCATCAGATAGTTGTGGCGGAACCAGTGTCCCAGACGAAGCTGATCCACCAACTCACCAATCGTGGTGTCGTCATCTCTTGCAGCCTCCGGAGCCTTTTTGCCAAAGCGCAGAATGTCGGCAATCATCTTGTAATAGGCAGGGCGCGCAAGATTGCGCCTCTGCGCGGTCAGGGTGCGCAGATTGTTCAAACCATATTCGATACGACCATTGTCGATTGTCGCTCCAAAACTCATTTCGCTTTCGATCACGGGAACATTGAGCTCATCAAAAAGTCGGGTCAGAAAAGGATAGGTTGCGTAGTTGAAGACGATGAAACCAGTATCCACCGGTTGATCGCCGTTCTTCCCGGCCATGACAGTGCGGGCATGGCCACCTAAACGCGGTTCCGCCTCATAGAGGGTCACGTCGTGGTTTTCTGAAAGGTAGTAGGCGGCTGAAAGGCCTGAAATACCTGCACCAATAACTGCGATTTTCTTCCGTACACCCTGGGTTTCGTCGAACATTCCAGCCTCGTTATGTGGTTCTTAGAATGAAATACGCGGGGTAGGTGCAGTTGGATCAATCCGGTTGGAAGTTTTACCAGAGGTGCGATCCCGTTTGATCCAATTGCGTCACGGGCCCGTAAAATGTGAAACATGACTGAATCGGCCCGTGCATGAGCAGCTTTGACGGAAAAGCCTATTGGATCATCGGCGCAAGCGAAGGTTTGGGTCGTGCTTTGGCTAATGCGCTAAGCGACAGCGGCGCGCATTTGATCTTGTCGGCGCGTAATTCCGAACGTTTGGCTGACATCTGCTCCGAGCTTCCCAATGCCCGTGCGATCCGGTGCGATGTCACCGATTTAGACTCTGTTCGCGGGGCTGTGGCCGAGGCGGGTCTGGTCGATGGGCTGGTTTACAATGCCGGCGCGTATGACCCCGTGCGCTCGGCGGATTGGGATACAGAAGCGTCGCTCAGGATGGGTGATGTGAACTATCTGGGTGCTTTGCGTGTGTTGGGTGAAACCGTTCCGGACCTTGTCAAGGCAGGTCGGGGGGATATTACGCTGATCGGGTCGCTCGCGGGCTATCACGGGTTGCCAGCGGCCATCGGATATGGGGCCAGCAAGGCGGCACTGATTTCTCTGGCGGAAACGATGCGCCACGATCTGGCGGGCACCGGCGTGACCGTGCGGATCATTAATCCCGGCTTCATCAAGACCCGACTGACTGAGAAAAACAGCTTCAGGATGCCCATGCTGATGAGCCCCGAGGATGCGGCGGGTCGTGTGGTCAAGGCGATGTCGCGGCGCCGTTTCCGTACGGATTTTCCTGCACCATTCTCGTGGTTTATCCGTCTGATTGACTATCTGCCGGATCTGTTGGTGTACCGAGGGAAATAGACCCTAACCAAACTGCCCGTGACAGAACCAGCCTGCAGACATGGTTCCGCCATGGCCGTAAAACAGCCACAACCGCTCGCCCTGCTGTGTCACCACAACCCAGTAGTCCCGCACGCCGCTGCGCCAGTTCGGGTCATCCAGCCACCATTCCGGTGCGATCCGTTCCGGGCCGGTGGCCTGCGCCAGCTGCCAGTTACGCCCGCGCCAGCGAAAGGCGCTGGGCACGTCAGGGGTTTCCGGTGCCATCACCGGCTCAGGCTGCCACATCAGCAGGGGGCGGGGGCGTGGCGGCGCAGGCCAGTCGCGGGCAGGTTCCGACCATGCCGCCGCCAGCGTTTGCGCCGTTTTCTCAGGGATGTGCGAGGCCGCGGGATGGCGCCGGGTGATCGCCTCAAGCCCCACCCGCGCGCCCAGCTTGCCGATCAGATCATCCACGGCGGTGTTGCCCGCCAGCCGGTTGCGGGCCACACGGCGGGCTTCGGCATGGCCGGCCACGGTACGGGCGTGGATGGGTTCTGTCTGAACCGCCTCAAGCCGCAGCATGTCGATGCCGTAGCCTGCGTCGATCTTGTCAACTTTCATCTCTAACAAAGGGCGAATGCGGTATTTATCGTAAGTTGGGCGGGCCAGGCCGACCTCGATAACCTCAGCTGCCTGATCGGCGCGGTGCGCCTCCAGCCGCAGGGTGCGGGCACCGCGCCCCTTTTCTTCCAGCTTGGTGCAAAGCGTTGGCAGAACCCGATCAACCGCAGCCATGACATCCTCAACCAGACCAATCGGGTTGGGCAGGGTCATCCGCACCGCGAAATGGTGCGGCGGGCGGGCGGGCGAAACAGGCTCGGGCGCGCTGCCCATGGCCTGATCCAACCGCAGAACCAGCCCGCGTCCAAACCTCCGCGCAAGGCTGGCGCGGGGTTGACCCAGCAGATCGCCGATGCGGCGCAGGCCCAGACGGTTCAGCTGCACGACAACCTGATCTTCCAATCGCAGCGCGGCGATAGGCAGGGGGCTGAGTGCGCCATAAGATTGACCCGGCGGTGCGATCCGCGCGCCTCCACCCAGGGCCCTCACTTGCGGCGCGGTGCCGCCTTTGGTCCAGTGCCGCCGTTTACCCGCCCGGGCGCGGGTGGCACGGGCCTCCTGACTGATGGCGTCGCCATTGCGGTCGGATGTGGCCGCCTGCCCCGCATAGCGCGCCAAAGCCCAGGCTGCGCCCAGCGTGTCGGCGATGCCAATCTGTACGCTGAGGCCCATATCCGCGCAATCGGTTTCAAGAACGTTCAGCAACGCCTCCTCTCCGCCAAACAGATGGGCGCAACCTGACAGATCGACGATCAGCCCGTCCGGGGCCTCTTCGGCCACCCATGGGCTGAACTTTCCCGCCCAGCGACGCAACGCGGCCAGGAACGCGGCTTCGGCCGGGGCGTTACGGTGCCGCGTGATCAGGTTGGCACACATGGCATGAGCATCCCGCACCGGCTGGCCGATACGCAGCCCGACAGCCTGCGCATCGGCATTCACTGAGGTAATAACCTGCATGTTCGACTGTTCGGCCACGATGGCCAAAGGCCCGGTATGCAACCCCCGCGCAGCGCGGATCAGCCGTTCAGCCCCCAGACGGGGGAACCATAGCGAAAGTATTCGGCGTTTGGGCATTTGCAGGCATCACAATGTTCTTACTTTGTTCTTAAGTGAGAATCGATGCCTGAGTCGAGTCCGCCCTTATCCGCAGGTCAGCCGCAGGATGATCCCGTCGCCATTCACGTACACGTTCAGCCGGTCGATGCGGTAATCCTGTGTGGCGATGCCATCCGGGCCCAGCACGCGCGACCGTGCGGGCAGGTTTGCCTGAATGTTCGAAACCGGCTGGCCAACGGTATCGGAAAAATCTTCTCCCTGACAAAAGGCCAGATCGACCGGGGCAGGTTCCGGCGGCAGCAAAGCGTCTTCGGGCGCGGGCGGGGTTTCAGCACAGGCCGCCAGAAAGAACAGGATCGGGAAAAATCGGTGCATTGGCGTTCCTCATTCTGGCAATGTCGTTTCTGCAATATCAATTAATTAGCCAACCTGCCATGAAAGCACGGTTGAAAACACCCTGTAATTGACGCAGGGTCGGGGCAAAAGTGACAGGGAGATAAGTAGCATGCGTACCCGTGCCGCCGTCGCCATTCAGGCAGGCAAACCTTTGGAAGTGATGGATGTGAACCTCGAAGGCCCCAAGGCGGGCGAGGTTCTGGTCGAGATCAAGGCCACCGGTATCTGTCATACCGACGAATTCACCCTGTCGGGTGCCGACCCCGAAGGCTTGTTCCCGGCCATTCTGGGCCATGAAGGCGCAGGCGTGGTGGTCGAAGTGGGTCCGGGCGTAACCAGCCTGAAGCCGGGCGATCATGTGATCCCGCTTTACACGCCGGAATGTCGCGAGTGTGAATACTGTCTGCACCCCAAGACCAACCTGTGTCAGGCGATCCGGGAAACCCAGGGCAAGGGCCTGATGCCCGATGGCACCTCTCGTTTCTCGACCTCGGATGGCGATCCGATCCTGCACTACATGGGCTGCTCGACCTTCTCGAACCACACAGTTCTGCCTGAAATCGCCCTGGCCAAGGTGCGCGAGGACGCGCCGTTCGACAAGATCTGCTATATCGGCTGTGGTGTCACGACCGGTATCGGCGCGGTCATCAACACCGCCAAGGTGGAAATCGGCAGCCGCGCAATCGTGTTTGGTCTGGGCGGTATCGGCCTGAACGTCATTCAGGGCCTGCGTCTGGCCGGAGCAGACCAGATCGTCGGCGTCGACCTGAACCCCTCCAAAGTGGAAATGGCCACCAGGTTTGGCATGACAGACTTCGTGAACCCGTCTGAAGTTGAAGGCGATCTGGTGCCGTATCTCGTCAACCTGACCAAGGGCGGAGCGGATTATACGTTTGACGCCACAGGCAATGTCGGCGTGATGCGCGCAGCACTTGAAGCAGCGCATAAGGGATGGGGTGAGTCGATCATCATCGGTGTGGCACCTGCAGGGGCCGAAATCTCGACCCGGCCATTCCAGCTGGTTACCGGTCGTTCATGGCGCGGTACCGCGTTCGGCGGCGCGCGTGGGCGCACGGATGTGCCCAAGATCGTCGACTGGTACATGGAAGGCAAAATCGAGATCGACCCGATGATCACCCACACCATGGGTCTAGACGACATCAACCACGGCTTTGACCTGATGCATAAGGGCGAAAGTATCCGTTCGGTGGTTATCTACTAAGAGAAAATCCACAGTTTTCCAACCAAGGCGCGCTGATCGGCGCGCCGTTTTTGTTGGACCTACTTTCCAGGCCGTGACGCCCCGGTATCTGAACGCGGCGACCGAACCCGCAGAACCGGGGTGTTGACCGAGGTGGTGTTGGCCCGGCTTTCTCGCCAAACAACATAGACGCCGGACGCGATGATGATGCTGGCACCGACGGCGACCCAGATGTCAGGGCGCTCGTCGAAGAAGATCATTCCAAACAGTGTTGCCCAGATGATCTGGCTGTATTGGCTGGGGGCGACGACACCGGCGGGTGCGGCGCGGTAGGCCAGAATGATCAGGTGTTGCGCGATGACCGAGAACACCCCAACCAGCGCCATCATCGCCAGATGAAGCAGGGAAGGCGGCTGGTATACAGCCGGTTGGGCAAGGCTCATCACAACGATGGCCAGCAGCATCGGATAAAGGATCAGCACGGCCGAGCGTTCCTCATTCCCGATCTTGCGCACCAGGACCGAGGCAAAGGCGCTGCAAAAGGCGGCCATCAGGGCGGCCATATGGCCTAGTGTGATATCCGTTGCACCGGGGCGCAGAACGATCAGGACGCCGATTAGGCCGACGCCAACCGCAGCCCAGCGCTGGACGCGGACCACTTCACCCAGTATCGGGATCGACAGCACCGTGACGATCAGCGGGAATGAAAACAGCAGGGAATAGACCTCGGCCAGTGGCAGAACCGAAAACGCATAAAACGCGCAGGACATGGCCGTAACCATCAGGCCCGAACGCAGCAATACCAGCCATGGGTGATGCGGCAGAAAGTTTCCCGTCGTGCGGTCGGTCAGGATCGTGACGGCCATTGGAACGAACGAAAACAGCGTGGCGAAAAAGATGATCTGCATCACTGAATAGGTGCCGCCCAGCACCTTGATCAGCGCGTCGTGGCTGGCAAAGACGGCAAATCCCAGAAATGCATAGCCAAGCCCCCGCAGGGTGTTGTTTTGAGCACTCATCAATCCGGCCTCGGCCTATGTTGGTATGGTGACGATACATCATAGCAGCGCAGGCAGGGTTCCCGGCTGTCCGTAGTGCTGCTTAACCCTATTCCGAGGGCGCGAATAGCCCTTATTTTATCGCTAACATCGCATGGCCGCCATGATCCGGGATCATCGCAGGATCGGCGGCGCGTCTTTGGGCTGTCGTGCGGATTGGACACCTGCCTTCATGCCGACACCGATGCGGCGGGCCAAGGCGACCCACGGTGTGGCCGTTTCCGCGGGCAGGGTCCGGGCGGCGACCTCCTCGAACAGATCCAGCCAATGGGCAAAGAATTCCGGTTTCACATCGGGCCGTTCGATATGGACCCGTTGCGGATTGCCGTCATAGCAGCGCTCATACAGGATGGCATTGCGCCAGAAGGCGGCGATCTTGTCTTCATGCGCGGGCCAGTCGGTGACGTGGTTTGCGAATACGGGTCCAAGAACCGTGTCTTGCCGGACACGGGCATAAAAGGCGCGAACTTGCGCGTTGATCTGCGCGGGCGTCGCGGGAAAGCGCGGGGGAAGGATGGGTCTGGTCATGACGGCCTGAATTTCGACTCTGTTTTTGGCAGATAGGGTGTTCCGGGGTTACGGAACAGAGGTGGTTTTGTCGCGCCCATCCGGCGTCAGCAGGTACCGCAGCAGGGCCACCGGGTGCGCCCGCAGGCTGAGGCGGGTGGCGACGTAATCTTCGACCACCTGTTCGCCCAGCGTCATTTGCGGCAGATAAGCCTCGGGTTCGTCCAGCGCCTCGCCCTCCAGATCTTGCGAAAACAGGGGCAGAGGCTTGGCTGTGGCAATTGCCTTGGCCTGCCACAGCGCCTCGCGCCGGGTCAGGTCGCAGGCGGCGAAGGCATCAGCCTCGGCCAGCCGTTCGATCACCGATGGTCCAAGGCCTGCGCGGCGCCAGACATCGTCGACCTGGGTGTAGCCGTTGCCGCGCGCGGCGGTCAGCCAGCTGGCGTCTTCCTCGCTCAGGCCCTTGATCTGGCGAAAGCCCAGCCGCAGCGCCAGCCCGCCATGGCCATCAGGCTCCATCACATTGTCCCAAAAGCTGGCATTGATGCAGACCGGGCGCACCTGCACCCCATGCTCGCGCGCATCCCGCACAATCTGGGCCGGCGCGTAGAACCCCATCGGCTGCGAATTCAGCAGGGCGCAGGCGAAGATGCCCGGATGGTGGCATTTGATCCAGGCCGAGGCATAGACCAGCAGCGCAAAACTGGCCGCGTGGCTTTCGGGGAAACCGTACGAGCCGAAGCCTTCGATCTGGGAAAAGCAACGTTCCGCGAAATCCTGTTCATACCCGTTGCGCTTCATCCCGCGCAAAAAGAGCGCGCGGAACTCGCTGACATTGCCATGTTTCTTGAAGGTCGCCAGCGAGCGGCGCAGCCGATCGGCCTGTTCCGGGGTGAAGCCCGCGCCGACAATGGCGATCTGCATCGCCTGTTCCTGAAACAACGGCACGCCCAGCGTTTTGCCCAGCACCTCGCCCAGCGCGTCCGAGGGGAAGCTGACCTCCTCCTCTCCGTTCCGGCGGCGGATATAGGGGTGGACCATGTCGCCCTGAATGGGGCCGGGGCGGATGATAGCAACCTCGATCACCAGATCATAGAAATTACGCGGCCGCATCCGCGGCAGGAAGTTCATCTGTGCACGTGATTCCACCTGAAACACGCCGATGCTGTCCGCCTTGCAGAGCATGTCATAGACTGCCGGATCCTCGGGTGGCAGGGTGGCGAGGGTATAGCTGGTCTGGTGGTGCTGGCCGATCAGGTCAAACGCCTTGCGGATGCAGGTGAGCATCCCGAGGCTGAGGACATCGACCTTGAGGATGCCAAGACTGTCGATATCGTCCTTGTCCCAGCAGATGACCGTGCGGCCCTCCATCGTGGCGTTTTCGATGGGGACAAGCTCATCCAGCCGACCCTCGGTGATGATGAATCCTCCCACATGCTGCGAGAGGTGGCGGGGAAAGCCGTCGATCTCATAAACCAGCATTAGAGTCTGTTTCAGGCGCCGATCTTCGGGGTCGAGGCCAATTTCGCGCATCCGTTGCGCCTCAAGCCCCGAGGCCGAGAAAAAGCCCCAAAGCTGTGAGGAAAGCGCCGAGATTGTATCTTCGGTCAGGCCCATGGCGCGTCCAACCTCGCGGATGGCGCGTTTGCCGCGGTAATGGACCACCGTGGCACAGAGGCCCGCGCGTTCGCGGCCATAGCGGTCATAGATGTGCTGGATCACCTCTTCGCGGCGTTCATGTTCGAAATCGACGTCTATGTCTGGCGGTTCATCGCGCGCCTCGGAGACGAAGCGTTCAAACACCATGGTGCCCATCTCGGGGCTGACCTCGGTGATGCCGAGGCAGAAACAGACGACCGAGTTGGCAGCCGATCCGCGCCCCTGGCAGAGGATGCTGCGCGACCGGGCGAAATGGACGATATCGCGGACGGTCAGGAAGTAGGGTTCGTATTTCAGCTTGCCGATCAGCGTCAGCTCATGCGCCAGCATTTTTTTCGCCTTTTCGGACGCCCCGGCGGGATAACGCCATTTCAACCCCTCATGCGCCAGACGGTGCAGGCGCTGGGTCGGGGTTTCTTGCGTGCTGCCCTCGTTGGGGTATTCATAACGCAGCTCGTCCAGCGAGAACGTGAGTTGTTCGCTGAGCGCATAAGCGCGGGCAACGGCCCCCTCATGACCTTTGAAGATGCGTAGCATCTCGGCCTCGGAGCGCAGGCGCTGTTCACCATTGGCCAAAGCGTCCCGGCCCAATGCATCCACTTTGCGACGCAGGCGGATGGCAGTCAGCACATCGCCCAGTTTGCGGCGGGTGCCGTGGTGCATCATCGGTGTCGCGCTGGCGAGCGTGAGGATGCCAAGCTGTTTTGCTTCAGTCTCTAATAAAGAGAAAAATGCGCTATCGGCGCCATCATACCGGGGGTGCATCAACAGATGCATCCGCCCGGCAAAGCGGCGCGTCAGCTGCTGCGCCTGTGTCCGCCACGCGCCCGCGCCGCCCGGAGAGCCCGCCGCCTGTGGCCACAGCAGCAGGTGGAGGCCATCGGAAAATTCGAGCAGGTCAGACAGGTGCAGGATGCAGTCGCCTTTCTCGGCGCGCAGGCGGCCTTTGGAGAGGATGCGACACAGGTTGGCCCAGCCCTGCCGGTTCAGGGGCAGAGCGGTGACCGTGGGCGCATCGGTGAAGATCAGCCGCGCCGCCGGGATCAGGCGGGGAACCGCGTGGATGGGATAGGAGGGCGGCCTGGGGATGTGATCGGGGCAGGGTGGACCGATTGAGGTATTCTGTGCCTCCCACGCCAGCCGTTCGCGGACCTTGCGGGCGATCTCGCGCGCCTGAGTATGGGCGCGGACGATCCCGGCGACCGAGTTGTCATCGGCAATCGCAATGGCGGGTAGGCCCAGGGTGACGGCACGCTCCATATACTCCTCGGGGTGCGACGCCCCGGTGAGGAAGGTAAAATTCGACGTGATCGACAGCTCGGCATACATGGCGATTCCACATTATATTCACGTTTTGTTCTTTTTCGAGTCCTTTGCGCAGGAAACGGGTCGATTGGGTCCGGCCGCACGGGCATGGTCAGCAAAAAAGGAGATCCGAGATGTTCAAAATCACCGCTTTGCCCACCAACGATGTACGCGCCCTTCAGGAAGGTGGCGCGGATGCATATGGTTCAACGCCGGAACGTGCTGTTTCGACGGGTGCAGGTAACCCGTGCCGCCACTGCCTGCGACATATCCCCGAGGGCGATGAGATGCTGATATTGGCACATCGACCTTTTTCAAAGACACATCCCTATGCAGAAACCGGCCCGATCTTTCTGTGCGCAACACCATGTGATCGGTACGAAGAAGACGCGCTGCCCGAAATTCTGACCACCTCGCCCGACTATCTGATCAAGGGCTACGGTACGGATGACAGGATCGTCTATGGCACCGGGGCGATCACGCCGACGGATCAGATCGGCGCAAAAGTCAGGGATATCTTTTCCCGATCCGACGTTGCCTATATTCACGTGCGATCTGCGCGGAATAACTGCTATCAGGCGCGAATAGACCGGGCTTAAAGCTTGACGCGGTGGATGCCCCGGCGTGGCTGATCCTGATCATCCGCCGGATGATCTTCGGTACGGGACGAGGTCAGGGCAAGGAATACATCCTCAAGATCGGCCTCTTCGGTGCGGACGTCGCGGATGCGGATATTCGCGGCGCGCACCGATTCCAGAACCTGTTCGGCGCTGGTCTGGATGTTTCGGTATTGCAGGACAAGGCTGCCATCATCGCGGAGAGCTGCCTCGACGCCTTCTGACGCAGGCAGATCAGTGATCGGGCTGTCGGGCACAATCACCATGGTGCGGCTGTCCATGCGGCCCAGCAAGTTGGCCGTGCTGTCCTGCGCGACCTTTTCACCGTGGTTGATAATGGCGATCTCGTCGCACATCTCCTGCGCTTCTTCCAGGTAGTGGGTGGTCAGGATGATGGTCATGCCCTGTTCGTTCAGCTTGCGCACATTGGCCCAGAGCATCTGGCGCAGTTCGATATCCACACCCGCTGTGGGTTCATCAAGCACAAGGATTTTCGGGTGATGCACCAGTGCCTTGGCCAGCAGCAACCGCCGCCGCATACCGCCCGAAAGAGTGCGGGCATAGGCCTCGGCCTTGTCGCTGAGACCGACCAATTCCAGAATCTGATCACTGCGCCGTTGGGATTTCGGAACGCCATAGAGACCGGCCTGAACCTCAAGCGCGCCGCGCGGGGTGAAAAACGGGTCGAGGTTGAGCTCTTGTGGCATTACACCGATGGCCGATCGCGACTGGCGTGGACTCTGATCCTGATCGAAGCCCCAGATCGCCACGCGACCCGCCGATTTCACCACCAGACCAGCCAGGATATTGATCAGGGTCGATTTTCCGGCACCGTTCGGACCCAGCAGACCAAAAACCGAGCCGCGCGGGACGGTCAGGTCAATGCCTTTCAGCGCATGCTTTTCGGGCTGACCCTTGCCACCGCGATAGGTTTTGCGCAGCCCTTCGATCCTGATTGCCGCGTCGCACATGTGGCACTTGCCCCCGGTTTGATCATCGCTCATAAACGCACCTAATACATGCCCGCGTGGCCGACAACCGAAGAAGGATCGCCAGCCGTGACCATCGAAGCGCCGGAAACCAAGATCGTCGAAACCGCCCGTGTTGCCTGTGATGGCGGCGAAGGTGCGTTGGGCCATCCGCGCGTGTGGCTGCAAATTCCAGAAGACGCAGGCTGGGTCGAATGCCCCTATTGCGACTGCAAATATGTTCTGGCCGGGCATCAGACTGACGCCTGAGCCTGTGTTGCCCTGAGTGGGCATTGAGTATTTATGAAAAGATGAAGTTTGCGGCTGCGGTGCGGGTGGCTCTATCGTTGCACCCGTGGCATTAGTGTTTTCGCAAACGATCAGAGAGGGCGCGTAATGACCACGAATTTCGGAAAAGGGTGCCACCTGCATCTGATCGACGGATCGGCCTTTATTTTCCGGGCCTATCATGCGCTGCCGCCACTGACCCGCAAGTCGGATGGGTTGCCGATTGGGGCTGTTTCGGGCTTTTGCAACATGCTGCAGAAATATGTCGAGGGAAACACCGGGGCAGATGCGCCGACCCATGTGGCGGTGATCTTTGATAAGGGTTCCCATACTTTCCGGAACGATCTTTATGACCTCTACAAGGCCAACCGCGAGGCGATGCCCGAGGATTTGCGCCCACAGATGCCGCTGACCCGCGAGGCGACAAAAGCGTTCAACATCGCCTGCAAGGAGATGGAGGGTTATGAGGCTGACGACATCATTGCGACGCTCGCCGTTCAGGCGCGGGATGCAGGTGGCCGTGTGACCATCGTGAGTTCCGACAAGGACTTGATGCAGTTGGTCGGGGACGGCGTCGAAATGCTGGATGCGATGAAGAACAAACGCATTGACCGGGATGGCGTGGTCGAGAAGTTCGGGGTCGGACCGGAACGTGTGGTCGATGTTCAGGCGTTGGCCGGTGACAGCGTCGACAATGTTCCGGGGGCGCCGGGAATCGGGGTCAAGACGGCGGCTTTGCTGATCAACGAATTCGGCGATCTGGAGACCCTGCTGGACCGGGCAGATGAGATCAAGCAGCCTAAACGCCGCCAGACCCTGATCGAAATGCGAGACCAGATCGAGCTTTCGAAGAAACTGGTTCAACTGGACGAGAATACTCCGCTGGATTTCACCTTGGACGACCTTGAAGTGAAGGACCCCGATGCGGACACGCTGTTGGCGTTTCTGGCTGAGATGGAGTTCCGCACCCTCACCAAGCGTATCGCTGACAAGCTGGGGGTTGAGGCTCCGGTGATTGCCGACGCCCCTGCGCCAGCGGTGGAAGCGGTCGAGGCCGAGGTGATCCCGTTTGACAGCTCGAAATACGAATGCGTGCGTGATGCAGCGGCCCTGCAAAAGTGGATTGACCAGGCCTATGAGCGTGGTTGGGTTGCTGTGGACACAGAGACCACGGGCCTGAACGAGATGATTGCCGGTCTGGTGGGTATTTCGCTGTGTGTCGAGGCCGGAGAAGCCTGTTACATCCCGTTGACCCACCGCGATGGATCAGCGGATGATCTGTTTGGCTCGGATGCTTTGGCAGAAGGGCAGATGCAATTGGATGAGGCCCTGAGGCTTTTGAAACCGATGCTCGAGGACCTGTCGGTCCTCAAGATCGGGCAGAACATGAAATATGATGCCAAGATCTTCAGGCGGTATGGCATCGACGTGGTACCCATCGACGATACGATGCTGATGTCCTACGCCATGCATGGCGGTGAGCATGGGCATGGGATGGACACCTTGTCCGAGCGTTATCTGGGCCACACACCAATCCCGATCAAACCGCTGCTGGGGTCGGGAAAATCGGCAATTACCTTCGACAAGGTCGCGATTGACGAGGCCACGGCTTATGCCGCCGAAGATGCGGACATCACCTTGCGTTTGTGGCAGCTGTTCAAGCCGCAATTGCACCGGGCGCAGGTGACCACGGTCTATGAGACGCTGGAACGGCCGCTTGTGCCGGTGCTGGCCGAGATGGAGATGCATGGCATCAAGGTCGACCGTGATGTCCTGAGCCGGATGTCCAACGCATTTGCCCAGAAAATGGCCGGGTTAGAGGCTGAAATTCACGAGCTGGCCGGAGGAAGCTTTAATGTCGGGTCGCCTGCTCAGCTGGGCGAAATCCTGTTCGACAAAATGGGTCTGGAAGGTGGCAAGAAAGGCAAGACCGGCAAATACTCGACCGGCGCTGATATTCTGGAAGACCTCGCAACCGAGCATGAACTGCCGCGCCGTGTTCTGGACTGGCGGCAGCTGAGCAAGCTGAAATCGACCTACACCGACGCGCTGCAGACCCATATCAACCCCGACACAGGTCGGGTGCATACGTCTTATTCGATCACCGGAGCAAATACAGGGCGTCTGGCCTCGACCGATCCGAACCTGCAAAACATTCCGGTGCGGACAGAAGAAGGGCGGCGTATTCGTGAGGCTTTCATCGCCGAGCCGGGCAATGTGTTGGTAAGCCTCGACTACAGCCAGATCGAGTTGCGGATTCTGGCCCATATCGCCGATATTTCGGCTCTGAAACAGGCATTTTCGGACGGTTTGGATATTCACGCCATGACCGCGTCCGAGATGTTTGATGTGCCGTTGGATGAGATGACGCCTGATATCCGCCGTCAGGCAAAGGCAATCAATTTCGGTGTGATCTACGGCATCTCGGGCTTTGGTCTGGCCCGAAACCTGCGCATTCCGCGGGCCGAGGCGCAGGGCTTTATTGATCGTTATTTCGAACGTTTCCCAGGCATTCGCCGTTATATGGACGACACAGTCGAATTCGCGAAAGAGCACGGCTATGTGCAAACCCTGTTCGGGCGCAAGATTCACACGCCCGAGATCAATGCCAAAGGGCCACATGCCGGGTTCTCGCGCCGCGCAGCGATCAATGCGCCAATTCAAGGTACGGCGGCGGATGTGATCCGGCGCGCGATGGTGCGAATGCCCGATGCGATCAACGGGTTGCCTGCCAGGATGCTGTTGCAGGTTCACGACGAGTTGCTGTTCGAAGTGGCCGAAGATGCAGTGGATCAGGTGATCGACGTGGCCCGAGACGTGATGGAGGGCGCTTCGGATCCTGCGGTCAAACTGGATGTGAAGCTGGTCGTGGATGCCGGGAAGGGTGCAAACTGGGCTGAGGCGCACTAGCGGCGTTGTTCATCAGTCCTCGGCGGGCTGTCCTTGCAGCGGGTCAGCCCTGCGGCCTGACCATACGGTTCACCATTCGTTGCACGGACGGGCCAAACAGCAGGATTACGGTGAAGGCAATGGGCCAGCAAAATGCCCAGGACGCCATCCAGTCGCCAACTGTGCCGGGGTTAAACCCGATTGCTTTGACCGTCGCGATCCCCGTTACAATCAAGGACATGAGGCCGGACATGATCAGGCTGAAAACGGCACGGGCATAGCGGGCTGGTATCAAGGCAGGCATCCTAATGGTCGCAATGCCCTTGATGTGCGGTATCTGAATGAAAATTACCAGTGCAAGTCCCGCATCCAGTCGAGTGTGTCGCAGGTGCGTTGAGTTGAGGGTGTGTATTCCGCGCTGATCCAGCCGCTATAACCTGCCGCGTCCATGGCCGAGAACAAGGCCTTGAAATCCGTTGGTCCGCGACCCGGTTCCGTGCGATCCGGGGCTGCGCCAACTTGGGCATGGACCACCTGCGGATGAAAGCGGTCCCAGACAGCCAGCGCGTCGCCATGGATCATATGGGCGTGAAAGCTGTCATATTGCAGGCCGACATTCGGGCGATCCACCTGGTTGAGCACCTCTGCTGCCAGATCGTAATCGTTCAAAAAATATCCGGGCTGTGAAACCGGGTTGAGCGGCTCGATGGTGAATTGTTGCTGTGGGGCGAAATCGGCGGCCCATTGCAGATTTTGCACAAAACAACTCAATGCATCCGGCCCGGTAGCGTATCCGGACATGATGTGGATCAGGCCGGGGCGTAGCACCCTTGCATATCGCAGGACACGGCGAATGTCCGACTGGAACCGCGATTGACCGTCGGGGATCGCGGCGTAACCCGGCGCACCGCCGGTGTAGTTGGGCGGTGGCGCGTTGATCAGCACAAGCTCCAACCCGTTGGCAAGCAAGGCACGGCGGGTTTCCGTCGCGGCGATGTCGTAAGGAAACAAGACCTCGACCGCTGTGAACCCGGCATCTGACGCAGCCTGAAACCGCTCCAGGTAAGGCATTTCGGTAAATAGCAGTGAAAGGTTGGCAGCAAATCTGGGCATGAGCGGTCAGTGGTTGTGTTGATCCGACCATAACCAAGGGATGATTTTCGGGGAAGGGATCGAAAACGACAGATTGTCGAAAATCGACCAGATCGCTTGCTCCGAATCAGCAAGGGTCCGCACAGCGCGGCGCGTCATTACGGGTGCCGCATTAACAAAAGGTCCGAATCCAATGGCGATGAGCCCGGAACCCGTACGCGGGGCAACTACCGCTATGTCTGGTGGCCGAAACCCTGCGTTGTCAGGGAATGGGTTGGCGGTTGCCTCCATGATTACCTGGGCGGCGGGGTTCCCGGCGGCCGAAGTTTTGCTGCAAACCTGGCCCCCTGTTGCATTGCTGACCGCGCGCCTGGTGTTGGCGGTTGCCGTTTTGATACCGGTCTGGGTTCTGCTGGACGGTCCCAGCAGAGTGTTACGCGCCAGATGGGGCCGGGCGATGGTTGTCGGCGGCTTTGGTTTTGGCTTTGCCATGTTTCTGCTGATCGTGGCGCAGAAAATGACGGACCCGGTGACAGTCGCGATCATTGCATCCTGCGCGCCTTTGCTGGCAACGGTACTGGAGCTGATGGCAGGAACCCGACGGCTGAAGTGGACCTTTGCGTTGGGTGTTCTGGTGTCGGTTCTGGGTGGGCTGATTGCAACCAGCACCGCCGCGCCCGAACAGCTGGGGCTGGGCGCGGTTCTGGCGATCCTTGCAACGGGCCTGTTTTGCTGGGGCAGCATGGCCACTGCGCGCGACTTCCCCGAACTCAGTCAGATCGGGCGCTGTACAATTACTTTCGTCGGTGGGTTGCTCATGGCCGCAGTGCTGAGTTTTGGGGCGGCCCAGCTGGGCATGGATGTGCTGCCAACCGCCGCCATTGATGGGCAGCAATGGGGGATGCTTGGGATCTATGCCTTGATATCACTGGGGCTCAGCCAAGTGTTGTTCATCTCGGCCGTGGGAAAGCTGGGCGTGGCGCTGGCTTCGTTTCACATCAATATCGCCCCGTTTTACGTGATGCTGATCATGCTGATGCTGGGGGAAGACTGGAACTGGACCCGTGCGCTGGGCGCGGGCGTAGTCGCCTTGGCCGTCGTGCTGGCCCAGGATCGCGCTCCACGGTCAGCCAAGATCGGCTGAAGGGATCAGCGGGAAGAATTGCCCACCTGACCAGACACCAAACCAGCCCTCATGGTGGCTGCCAATCTCGACGAGGCGGTAAAAACTTTTGCGGTCTATGCGGGCTTCGAGGTTGGCGCGGATCAATATGTAGGGTGACGGTTCTTCTGTTGCGGGATCAATAACAACCCGGATCGGATGAGCGGGCCCTGCAACAGCGATGCCGTCCACTTGTGTGCGAAAGGTCAGGTTCTGCGTCTGACCTTCGCCGGTTTGCTCGAAATCCACGGCGATGAACGGCGCGTCCTCGACAGTGATTCCCACCTTTTCAACCGGAGTAACCAGATAATATTTCCCGTCTTCTTTCTTAAGAATTGAGGAAAAAAGCTTCACAAGCTCGAACCGATTGATGGGCGAGCCTAAATAACTCCATGTACCATCTTTTGCGACACGGATGTCCAGATCGCCACAAAACGGAGGATTCCACAGGTGAACGGGCGGTAAACCCCGGGTTTTGGCGGCTTTTACCGATGCGGCCAATCCGTCGGGCGAGGGTTTCACAGGTTTTTGTCCGCTCATTGCTTTTGCCATTTCCTCTCAGCGCGATACACTTCAATCATATTCGTCCACGGAAGGGAAAGTCATGAACGAACCTGCCGACCTCGTAGCCGAGATCGAAGCGCTGGAAAACAAGCTGCAAGAGGCCAAGGCCTCGATCACCCGCCGCTTCATCGGGCAGGAAAGGGTCGTTGACCTGACCCTGGCTGCGCTTTTGTGCGGTGGTCACGCCCTTCTGATCGGTCTGCCGGGCTTGGGCAAGACGCGTCTGGTTGAAACCCTGTCAACGGTGATGGGGCTGCATGGCAATCGCATTCAGTTTACGCCCGACCTGATGCCAGCCGATATTCTTGGATCTGAGGTGTTGGATACGGCCGATGATGGCAGCCGTCATTTCCGTTTCATTCCCGGCCCGATCTTCTGTCAGCTGCTGATGGCGGATGAAATCAACCGCGCAAGCCCGCGAACGCAATCCGCGCTGCTGCAGGCGATGCAGGAACGTACGGTAACAGTAGCCGGTGAGGACCGTTCCCTTGGTGTGCCATTCCACGTTCTGGCCACGCAAAACCCGATCGAACAGGAAGGCACCTATCCCCTGCCCGAAGCGCAGCTGGACCGGTTTCTTGTGCAGATCGATGTAGAATACCCCGACCGCCAGACCGAGCGGGATATTCTGCTGGCCACGACCGGTGTTGACGAAGACGAAGCACATCAGATTTTCAGCAAGGAAGAGTTGCTGGCTGCGCAGGTCCTGCTGCGTCGGATGCCCGTCGGGGACTCGGTTGTCGAGCTGATCCTTGATCTGGTGCGGGCCTTCCGCCCTGAAGAAGCGGGTGTATCCGAACGGGTTGCCGAAACCGTCGCGTGGGGTCCCGGGCCACGCGCTGCGCAGGCGCTGATGATGACGGTTCGGGCACGTGCGATGTTGCAGGGGCGTCTGGCACCCAATGCCGAGGATGTGCTGGACATGGCGCGCCCGGTGCTTAGCCACCGGATGGCTCTCAACTTTGCGGCACGGGCACGCGGCGACAGTTTGGCCGACCTGATCGACTCGACTGCTGTCGGGTTGATTCGGACCGAGGCGGCAGCGTGAATGCCGCGCTGACCCTTCGCGAAAGATCCGAGGCCGAGGCATCGCGGCTGCCGCCCCTTTTGGCGCGGGCCGAGCATCTGGCGGGTACCGTTCTGCTGGGTGACCATGGACGGCGGCGCTCTGGCATGGGGGATGATTTCTGGCAATACCGCCCAGCGCAGATCGGCGACAGTCGCCGGATGATCGACCACCGCCGCTCGGCGCGTGGAGATCAGCAATATGTGCGGGAACGCGAATGGCAGATCGCGCAATCGGTAATGCTTTGGGTCGATCAGGGGGCGTCGATGCGGTTTGCGTCCGACAAATCGTTGCCGACCAAGGCAGATCGCGCCCGGCTTTTGGGACTGGCAACGTCCATCCTGCTGGTCCGCGGTGGAGAGCGTGTTGGCCTGACAGGCACGACCTTGCCACCCCGGCGTGGCAATGCGCAGATCATCCGGCTGGCGCAAGCCTGGTCCGAGGATGATCAAACGGATTACGCCCCGCCTGAACATCGCGCCATGATCCCGCATGCCCGTGCCGTGTTCATTTCGGATTTTCTTGGTCCAATGGACGAAGTTGAACTGGCCCTGACCAAAGCCGCAGACCGTGGTGTTCGCGGCGTAATCCTTCAGGTGCTGGACCCGGGCGAAGAGACATTTCCTTATCGTGGGCGTACGATTTTCGAAAGCGTCGGGGGGTCCGTCCGGCACGAAACGCTCAAGGCGGCAGAGCTGCGGGACCGCTATCTGCAACGCCTCGCCCACCGTAAGGATGCGCTGACGCAGCTTTGCCGGGCGACTGGCTGGCAAATGGGCCTGCATCACACGGGCGATAGCGCGCAAGCGGCTCTGTTGTGGATATATCGTGCGCTGGACGGGGGAACGCGATGACGGTTCTGGCGGGCATCGGCTTTACCGCTCCATGGGTGCTGCTGGGTCTTCTGACCCTGCCGATCCTGTGGCTGATCCTGCGCGCGGTGCCGCCGGCGCCGATCCGTCGGATGTTCCCGGCGGTGACGTTGCTCTTGGGCCTGAAGGATGACGAAAGCGTTTCGGACCGCACGCCGTGGTGGCTGTTGCTGCTGCGGATGCTGGCAGCTGCGGCGGTGATCATAGGTCTGGCCGGTCCGGTTCTGAACCCGTCGCGGGATGAGATCGGGTCCGGGCCGCTGCTGATGGTGTTGGACGCCAGTTGGGCAGGCGCGACCCGATGGTCGGCCACGCTGGATCAGATCGATGCGCAACTGACCGAGGCCGGTCGCGCAGGGCGCACGGTGGCTATCCTGCGCCTGACCGAACCGGAAACACCTGTTTTTCAGGCGGCCGAGGCATGGCGGGGACATTTGCCGGGATTGATGCCCAACCCATGGCAGCCGACCGAACCTCAGATCGCACAGGCCATTGCGGCACTAAATTCAATTGATGGGGGGTTTGACACCCATTGGTTCAGTGACCGGCTGGATTATGTGGATCATGCGGCGCTGGTCTCCAGCTTGCAGGCTCGTGGCGATGTGGTGGTTTATCAGGCGGCGTCCCGGCCCATGGCGATCCTGCCTGCCGCTTATCAGGACGGGTTGATCCAATTGACAGTGCAGCGCGCAGGCCCCGGACCCGAGGAACGTGTGACAGTATTGGCACAAGGGCGCGACCCGGCCGGAACGGCGCGTGTGCTACATTCAGTGGAACTGACCCTGGAAGCCGGGAACGCTTCGGCGCAGGTCGATCTGGCGCTGCCATCCGAACTCCGCGCGCGGATCACGCGGTTCGAAATCCAGGGCCAAAGGTCTGCCGGGGCCGTGACCCTGACCGATGACAGCCTGCGTCGTCGCGAGGTCGCGCTGATTGCCGGGAGTTTGAACCGCGAAGGTCTGGAGCTGCTGTCACCCCTGCATTATCTGACTCAGGTCCTGAGCCCCACGGCGGATTTCGTCGATGGTGGCCTACCCGAGGTTCTGCCCGCCAACCCGGATGTCATTGTTCTGTCAGATGTGGCCCAGATGTCGGAACCTGAAAAGGCGGACCTGATTGAATGGGTCGAACAGGGCGGTTTGTTGCTGCGCTTTGCCGGCCCGCGCATGGCGGCCAGCGATCTTGGGCGCGACACCGAAGACACCCTGCTGCCTGCACGGCTGCGCAGCGGTGGGCGATCTGTCGGCGGCGCGATGAGCTGGGGTGAGGCCAAGACCTTGGCACCATTCCCCGAAACCTCGCCCTTCTATGGACTGCACATCCCTGATGACGTGGTCGTTTCCACTCAGGTCATGGCACAACCAGACCCTAACTTAGCGGATCGCGTGATTGCCTCACTGTCTGACGGCACGCCTTTGGTGACTCGTAAGGTGTTGGGGTTGGGGCAGGTGGTGTTGTTCCATGTGACCGCCGATGCAGAATGGTCGAGCCTGCCACTGTCGGGCCTGTTCGTTGAAATGCTGGATCGGCTGGCCGTGGCTTCGGCCGCAAAGTCCCGGCAAGAGGCTCAGTTACTGGGAACAACATGGGAGCCGGTACAAATCATGGACGGGTTTGGCACCTTGTCAGATGCCGGAACCCTGGCAGGTGTCGACGGGGTTGAACTGATATTGGGTCAGATCGGGCCGGAACTGCGCCCAGGTCTTTATGAAAGTGGTAAGCAGAAGCTGGCGTTGAACGTCGTCTCGGAAGAAACCCAGCTGCGCCCTGTTGTCTGGCCCGCGAATGTGCCGATCAAAGGGCAGGAGGTCAGTACGGAAACGCCACTGGGCGGTCTGTTGCTCAGCCTTGCACTGATTTTGCTGACAGTCGATGTTATTGCATCGCTTGCTTTGTCGGGCAGGTTGGGTTTGGCCCGAACGACGGCCGCTGCGCTGGCCGGTTTACTGCTGGTCCCCGAAGGTCACGCACAAACGCCCGAGGACACCGAGTTTGCATTGGCTGCGACCCACGAACTGGTATTGGCGCATGTCCTGACTGGCGATGCGCAGGTAGATGATATTGCGCAAGCCGGGTTGCGCGGGCTTGGCCAAACCCTGCTCTATCGCACATCGGTTGAACCCGCAGACCCCATCGGTGTTGATCTGGAACGGGATGAGCTGGCGTTCTTTCCGTTGCTTTATTGGCCGATCTCAGCGAACCAGTCGCAACCTTCAGCCGAGGCCTATGTCAAGCTGAACGCCTATCTGCGGTCCGGAGGGATGATCCTGTTTGACACACGTGATGCGGATATCGCCAGTTTCGGTGCCTCCAGCCCAAATGGCCGCAAACTGCAACAACTGGCCGGACCGCTGAATATCCCTGCATTAGAGCCGATTCCGCGTGATCATGTTCTGACACGCACGTTCTACCTGTTACAGGATTTTCCGGGCCGATATTCAGGCACCGAGGTTTGGGTTGAAGCCGCGCCGCTGGATGCAGAACAGATCGACGGGATGCCTTTCCGCAATCTGAACGACAATGTGACGCCGGTGGTCATCGGCGGCAATGACTGGGCCGGTGCCTGGGCGGTGGATCGCAACGGGCAGGCCCTGTTGCCCGTCGGGCGCGGTTATGCCGGGGAACGGCAACGCGAGTTGGCCAATCGTTTTGGTGTCAATCTGGTGATGCATGTGCTGACGGGGAACTACAAATCCGATCAGGTTCACGTGCCCGCCCTTCTGGACAGGTTGGGACAATGACAGGAACCGTCATCTTCGATCCGCTGATCCCGTGGGCGATGCTGCTTGTCGTGGGTATGATTGCCGTGGCCGGAGTCGTTCTGGCTTTGTGGCGTGGATTGTCGGGATGGGCCTTGCGTGGGTTGGCGGCGCTGGTGATCATCGCTGCGCTGTCCGGCCCGGTCTATCAGATCGAGGATCGTGCACCTCTGACAGATATCGTTCTGATGTTCGAGGATGAAAGCGCCAGCCAGGCGCTTTCAGACCGGGTGGAACAAACGGCTATGGCCGCAGAGGATTTGGCCACCGAGATCGAGGCACGCGACAATACAGAACTGCGCCGCATCCGGGTCGGCGATGGTGAAGGCGATGAGGGCACGCAGATCATGGCAGCCCTGAACGAGGCCCTGGCCGAAGAGCCGCGTGCGCGTATTGCCGGTATCCTCGTGGTGTCCGACGGGATAGTGCATGATGTCGATCAGGCCCCGGATCTGCCCGCACCGATGCACCTGCTGCAAACCGGGCGGGAAAGCGACTGGGATCGCAGGCTTATTGTCCGAAACGCCCCTGCTTTCGCCATCATTGGTGAATCGGTGACCTTGACCCTGCGCGTCGAAGACAGCGGAGCTGCCCCCGCAGGTGCAACATCTGCACCGTTGGAAATTTCGGTGGATGGGGGCGAGCCCGAGCAGTTCAGCATTCCAATCGGTCGCGATGTCGAACTGCCCGTCACATTGCCCCATGGCGGGCGCAACGTGATCCAGTTTTCCGTTCCTCAGGCTGAGGGCGAGTTGACCGACCGCAACAACACGGCCCTGATCCAGATGAACGGCGTAAGGGACCGCCTGCGCGTGCTGCTGGTCTCGGGTGAACCGCATCCGGGTGGTCGCACGTGGCGTAACCTGTTGAAATCCGACAGTTCTGTTGATCTGGTGCATTTCACCATCCTGCGCCCGCCTGAAAAGCAGGATGGTGTGCCGGTGGACGAGCTGTCGCTGATTGCCTTCCCGACGCGTGAGTTGTTTCTGGAAAAGATCAACGATTTCGACCTGATCATCTTTGACCGCTACAAGCGGCGCGGGATTCTGCCTGCGATCTATCTGGACAATGTCACAAGCTACATCAACGAAGGCGGCGCGGTCCTGGTTGCCGCCGGACCTGATTTCGCCGGTGCCGACAGCATCTTCCGCTCGCCCCTGGCGCCAGTTCTGCCAGCTCAGCCAACCGCGCGGGTGATCGAGGAACGATATGTGCCGATGGTCAGTGATCTGGGGCATCGTCACCCGGTCACGACCAACCTTGGAGAATCCGAGGATTGGGGGGCGTGGTTGCGACAGATCGACGTGAAACATCGCTCGGGCGACGTGCTGATGACCGGGGTCGAGGATCGTCCGCTGCTTGTCCTGAACCGTGTCGGCGAAGGGCGCGTTGCGATGCTTGCGTCTGACCATGCCTGGCTTTGGAGTCGTGGCTTCGAAGGAGGGGGTCCGCAGCTGGAGCTGTTGCGCAGGCTGGCCCATTGGATGATGAAGGAACCGGAACTGGAAGAAGAGGCGTTGTGGGCCGAGGCCAACGGTCAGTCCATGCGCATCATTCGTCAGACGCTCGGGACAGAAGTCGGCCCGGTAACAGTCACCTTGCCGAATGGCGAGACGTTGGAGATTACTTTGAAAGAGGTTTCTCCGGGTCGGTTTGAAGCGCAGTATTACGGCCCCGAGATCGGCCTTTATCGTTTGCAGGAAGGCGACCACATGGCTGTGATCGGCCTTGGCCCTGCTGCACCGAAGGAGTTCGAGCGCACCATCGCGACTGGTGATGTCCTTGAACCGGTGCTGGCCAGGTTGCGGGGCGGTGTGATCCGGTTGGAAGATGGGCTGCCGTCGATCCGCAACGTACGCGCCGGACGCCCCGCCGCCGGTCGGGGTTGGATCGGTCTGACCCCACGCAACGCGTATGAGACGCGGGATGTCACGCAGGCCGGGTTGCTGCCGCCCTGGCTTGTCTTGCTGCTGGCTGGAGGCTTTCTGCTGGGCGGTTGGCTGCGGGAAGGGCGGCGTTAACGCTGGCCCATTGCTGTTCTTTAACGGGAACCGGGCGCGCTCTGGTCGATCCGGAACGAGGCCCGGTCGGATTGACCCTGTGCATCCACCACCACAAGTGAGGTAAATCCGGGTCCGGGATTGGGAATTTCGAATTCTCGCTGCCGTTGCCCGGTCAAGACAGGCACGCCGTTGGTCAGAACGGAAAACGGCCCGACACCACCGCGTAGTTTCACCGTCAGAGGGCTCCCGAAAGTCTCTAACACAGCGTTTTCTGGCGGAAACAACAGATCAGGTGCGGTTTGGTCCGTTTCGAAAGCCGCCGCGCGGGGCCGGAAACGTTGCAACGGTTGTGGCAATTGCGCCGCGCCAACCAACAGTGTTGATGGCGGCGGTGGGCGCAGGGGCGTGAGTTCGGGTTTCAACAGGCCGAAAGCCTCGGTCAGAAGCGGCGCGGCAACGTCCCCTCCGAATGCGCCGGGAACAGGTGTGCCATCCGCGCGTCCCAGCCAGACCCCGATGACATGCTGCCCGTCAAAGCCAATGGCCCAGGCATCGCGGTGCCCATAAGAGGTTCCCGTTTTGAAGGCCAGCGCCCCTGAAGTGCTGCCCGTGGGTGGTGTGATCCCGGATAGGATATCCGCAATCTGCCATGCTGAGGTTTCGGACAAAACACGAGAGGTGAGCCGTGCATCAGCCAGGGCGTCATGGCGCAGAATCGGGCCTTGCCCACCAGCGGCCAGCGTCACGTAGATCTGCACAAGATCATGCAGGCTCAGCCCGACGCCACCCAAGGATATTGCCAATCCGGGTGTACCACTGCTCAGGCGCGGTTCTGATCCTGCTGTCCGCAGTGCTGCCATCACGCGCGCAGGGCCCAGCTCGTGCGTCAGGCGCACGACAGGGATATTCAGCGACAATTGCAGCGCGTCCCGAACCCTTACATCGCCTCGGAAAACGCCATCGAAGTTTCGCGGTGCGTAACGCCCGAACATCACCGGGCTATCGCTGATCAGGGTTTCCGGATGGGCCAGCCCCTGATCGAGTGCCAGCCCGTAAACCAGAGGTTTCAGCGTCGATCCGGGCGACCGCACGGCTTGGGTCATATCCACGAACCCTTGTCGTGCATCCTGATACCCGGCTGACCCGACCGAGGCCAAAATCTTACCGTCGCGATGATCTGCCACGATCAGCGCACCGGACACGCGCGGCCCGATGCGCGCGGCGGCCCGAGCGACCACAGTTTCCAACCGGGCTTGCACCCCTGCATCCAGGGTCAGATCAAATACACCGGTTGCACGGGTTTGGCTTTTCACGCGGTCGGCCAGATGGGGTGCAAGGCGCGGAAACGGGATCATTCGATCAGGAATGGTTTCCGTCAGGGCTGCGTGCGTCTCAGCCTTGGTCAATACGCCGTAGCGCTCCAACCTGCGCAAAATCCGATCACGGGCAATTTGGGCTGCCTCGGGTCTGCGATCCGGGCGCCGCGCCTCCGGGGATTGCGGCAAAGCGACCAGCAGGGCCGCCTGTGCGGCGGTCAAACGGGTTGCTTCTTTGCCGAACCAGGCGCGGGCACCGGCACGGATACCTTCCAGATTGCCGCCATAGGGGGCATGGGTCAGGTAGAGGTTCAGGATCTGTGTCTTGCTCCGCTGCCGTTCCAGCGCCAATGCGACCCTAATCTGGCGAAATTTGCCACTCCAACGCCCGGTCGATCCATCTTCGATCAGCCGCGCGACCTGCATGGTCAGGGTTGACCCGCCCGAAACCGCGCGCCCATTCCAAAGGCTTTGCCCGGCTGCGCGCAGTAACGCGACAGGGTCCACGCCCGCGTGGGTCCAGAAACGTTTGTCTTCGTACCGGACCAGCATGGTGGTGAAATTGGGATCGACCGCGCCGGGCTGCAGCCTCCAGATGCCATTTGCAACCGGAAACACACGCAGGAGGTCACCGTTACGATCCCGCATCTCGACCGAAGTTTCAGTCAGAACGGGCGGCAGCACCGTGGCGTCGACCCAGCGGTCGACACCATCCCGCGCCAACGCCGCCAGATAGAGGGCACCGGCCAGCGCAAATAACAGGCGCGGCACCCTAGGCATGAGAGCCGCCCAAACAGGGATATGAAAGATGGCCGGTCACTGCACCTCGACCCGTCCCGTCGCCGTTCGCGCACGGTTCTGGGGGCGGTACATATCCTCGACCGAGGCCGCGGGACGGTGGAACACGCCCGGTGTGACAGCACGGGCGACATAAGCCAGTGTCACGGTCTGGCGCCTTGACAGGTCAACCGCAGCCAGGAACCTGTCCGAGCGGAACTCGGTATGTGTGGCAT
This sequence comes from Ruegeria sp. AF5, assembly GCF_056541905.1. Taxonomy (NCBI): domain Bacteria; kingdom Pseudomonadati; phylum Pseudomonadota; class Alphaproteobacteria; order Rhodobacterales; family Roseobacteraceae; genus Ruegeria; species Ruegeria sp. AF5. The sequence goes on along the minus strand of NZ_JBQFYZ010000012.1, from coordinate 70,362 downwards.
CAGACAGATCCAACCAGTCCAGCGACCGTACATCGCCCGATCGCAGCAGGTTCGGGTTGTCAATCTCGATTCCGGCGGCAAGGGGATCGTCCACCATCAGACGCGCCCCACCGCTTTCAAACGGCGTGACCGTCAGAACCGTGACAAACCGGTCCCCCACGGCAAAGCGGCCTGCGTCAATCAGATCGCCGTCCATCGAATAATACTGCCGTTCGATTGCATAGCCGGTGCCACCAGCCCCAGGCGGATCTTCGGGGATTCCGGTCACCGTCAGGGTGATATCGGTTGCCTGACCGTCGGTCGCAGTGATGTTGACCTCTTCCGCCTGCCCGGATTGCAGAACCTGAACAAAGGGGCCGGATACTGACACGCCATTGACCGTCAAACCGGAGCCGGACGGATCAGACACCAGCGCGTGCGCCGCCAGCAGGGACCATGTGGCCTCTTGCGTGGACAGGGGAGTGCGGCCCGTGCTTACCCGTTGGATCAATGCGTTGCGGTCAATCGCCTCGCTGCCCGCATCTACCGCCAGGGTCAGCAGGCCCGCCGCATCCCGCAGGCGGGTGCCGTAATCCGCGCGCCAGTGGTTTTCCTGATCGTTCGGCACCTGTTGCAGCATCCGCGCCGCACGGGCGAACATCGCGTCTGCGCGGGTCTGGTCCCCGTACGAGGCCAGCGCAGCGCCCAGTTGCGCTGCAGCCAACGGCGTGTCGAAAGCATCCCCTTTGACATCCGCATAATAACGCAGATCGCCCATCGCCGCCGCGCCTTCCCGCGCCAGAACCATCAGGGCATAAGCGATATCCTGACCACCTTCGTCAAAATCCGGCGCATAATTGACCCGATTGCGCAGGTTATCCATGGCCTGCGCAAAAGCCTGATCCGGTACCGGGTGCCCCTGCGCACGGGCGCGCGACAGGAAATCGGTCACATAGGCGTCCAGCCAGAAATCACCGCTGCCTGCGCGCCACAGGCCAAAGGCACCGTTTGCAGCCTGACGAGTCAGGATGCTTCGGATTGATTCCGTGATGCGTTGATTCACCTCCGGGCCATTGCCCAGCCCCGAGGCCTGCGCAACAGATGACAGGTAAAGCAGCGGCAGCGCCTTGCTTGTGATCTGCTCGGTGCAGCCATAAGGGTAACGGTTCAACTGATCCAGCAGGCCGGGCATATCGAACTTTGCCAGTGCTCCGGCGGACAGGATGGCCTTGGCCGAGCCGGGTTGAAACCCATCAAAAACATCCTGCGAAAACAAAAAGCTGTCGCCCGCACCCAGCGCAAAGCGCCGTGTCCGGGCAATCACGGGATCATTGGCCCGCACCGGCATCCGCAGGGTTTGCGACAGATCGCGCCCGTCTGGCGTGGTGATGGAAACGCTGATCTCTGGATCGCCAATAACATGGGCCGTTACAGGGATGTCGAACACCGCTTTGCCACCATCCTCCAGCAGAAAGCTTGCCGGTACCGGGCCCAGTTCCAGCCCACTGGTGGTGGTCAGGCCAAGCGCCATGTCTCCGGATGCGCCATCCGCATGGACAATCTCAAGCCGCATCCGACTTTGATCGCCGGGGGCCAGAAACCGCGGCAGACTGGCAGTAACCACCACCGGATCGCGGACGATCATGTCAGCTTCGGCCTGACCGACGGCTTTTTGTGACCACGCGACGGCCATCAGTCGGACCGTACCATTGAAGGCGGGCAGGGGGATGTCGACCTCAACCGCGCCATCCGCACCGACCTGAACCGGGCCGCTGAACACCGCCATCAGATCTTGCGTCGGTGGCGGGGATTGGCGGCGCATCCCGTTGTCATTGTCGCCGCCAGAGCGAACCGTACCCATCGTTCCGTTCATGCCGTTGATCAGCCGCCCGTAAACATCACGCAGGTCCACACCCAGCCGACGTTGCCCGAAATAGTACGCTTGCGGGCTTGGGCTTTCGAACCCCGTCAGGTTGAGGATGCCCACATCCACAGCAGCAAGGGTCAGCCAGACTGGATCATCGCTTGTAACATTTTCGACCCTAACAAGGGCCTTCTGTGTTTGACGGGGCGAGGTAACCTCGGGCACCTCAATGGCAACCGACAGCGTGCGATCCGCAGGATCAATGGCAGCATAGGCGACGCCCATGGCGCGTGCCGGGTTCTGACCGGCCGCAACATCCATCGGTCGGATCACCGTGGCAGTGACATAGGCACCTGCACCCCAATCTTCTGTCACCTCTATCGGGATAACACTCTCGCCCTCCTTTACGGCAACCATCTGGCGATGGATCAGTCGGTTCGACAGCACTTCGACTTGGGCGATACCTGCCATGCGCGGAACGATGCGCAGCTGTGCGGTTTCCCCGGCGCGATAGCTGTCGCGATCCAGCGACATCTCAAGCCGGTCAGGCGTGGTCGAAGCATCTGCGGCCTGATACCAGCCTGCGTGGAAATCGACAGCGGTTTCCGTAAAGGTGCCATCAATACGTTGGACCACCAGTTCATAACGGCCCCAGTCCACGGGTTGGGACAACGTCAAAGGCTCAGTGGCGACGTCAATCTCTCCGGTGGCAACGCGAGTGCGTCTGGTTGTCGGTTCCCAATTCCAGTTTCCGTAAAGCTGATACCATTGATACCGCGTTTCGATCTTGTTCAGCGTCCAGCGCAGGCGCATCGGGCTGGGGCTCAGGTCGGGTGCAAGGCCGATGATCTGAAACGCGGCCTCGGTACCTTCAGGGAGTACGTCCTCGAACAGGGGTTTGACACCGATGACAGGTTGCGGCGGCAGGACAGGAACGCTCAGGTGACGTTCAACAGGGCGGCCTGAGCCGTCAGCCAGTCGCGCAATAACCTCGGCTTCAATTGGCTTCCCTTCCGTCTCTAACACAGGGATTTCAACGGCAATAGATGCTTTGCCGTTTGCATCTGTACGCGTGTCACCAAAATAGGTGCTTTTGATCGATGTCTCGGCGTCATAGCGGCCAAAGCGATACCCGTCGTAGCCCGGCACTGTGTCCGCCGGGCGTGCGATAACCTGACCGTCGATGCTCAGGTCCGACCCCGGCGCACCAAACAGATAGCGCGCGTCGATCGAAAGCGGAGGGCTGTCGCCGGGACGCAGGGGCGCGTCCGGCAGGGTCAGCTCAAAATCTATACGTTCCGGCAGGAAGTCTTCTACCAGCACTGTTTGCCGCGCCAACGCATCGCTTTTGGGATCAGACCTGATCTCGATCCGCCAAGCACCGCGCGGTGCATCCTCCGCAACAGGCAGGGCAAAGATATGCCCCCCGGCGACGCCGCCATCCGAGACGGTTCGGCGGTATTCCACGCCGTCAGGGCGATACAGGATCGCAATCAGGGGCAGGCCCTCGATAGCCTGCGCCTCACCATCGCGCGACAAGGCGGTGAGGTGGATCACCTCTCCGGCTCGATAAGCGCCGCGATCCGTGGCTAGAAAAACATCAACCGGCCCCGCAGGTGCACGTCCTTCAACACCACGATCTGACAGGTCAAAGGCAGGATCGGTCAGGGATAGAAAGCTGAAGTCACTGTCCCCGGTCGATGCCATCACCAGCGCGGGCGCACTTGCCCCCTTGCCCCGTGTCAGGCCGGGATCGAACCGGACATAACCCGATTCATCCGTTCGCGCTTCGGCGATGACCGCATTTGCGCTTGTGACCAGTGAAACCTCGACACCTTCACGGGGTGCCGCGTCGCTCAGCCCGCGCACCGTGACGTGCAACCCGTCGGTGCCAAGCACGCTGCTGATCCCAAGATCGGACAGAACAAACCATTGCGTTGCGCCCGGGTCGTCATAGGGATCAGCCCCCGGAACACGGGCGGTCAGAGCATAAATACCGGCGGGCTGATCCGCGATCGCCTCGGCCATGGGCAGGCGCGCCGTCATGGTCTGGTTCAGTTCGTTGGCCACTTCGGCGATGCCAGTCCAGATATCCTCGGCAATTTCATCGGAAAATTCTGCTTCCTGCCATTCACTAAGCGGACGACCGAAGAAATCCTGCTGCACCGCGCGCAACAGGTTCCGGTCGCTGACCCTCCGCAGGATCAGGTTCAGCTCGGTGACGTTGACCGTTTCAACGGGCAACGCAGCATCAGCGGATTTCGGCAGAACGTAGCTGCGCCCGGGAAACCGGACCGAAGGCGCCCGGTCGCGCACGTAATGGGCAAGCTCAACATTGCGGTTCAGCGCCTCGCCCGAGGCGGAGGGCAAGCCTTCGCGTAGCGTCAGGCGATAGCGCTGACCATGGGCGACACCGCCAACGCACAGCTGCCTGCCCTCAGCCTGTACCACCAACCCGTCATCGTTGCGCTGGACAAACGGATCATAGTCGACCCCCGCCTTGACCAGCGGTTCTGAAAACTCGACGCAGATCCGCGGTGCAACGGCGTCGCTTTCCACAGAACTGTCGACCACGCGAAACCCGTATTTCTTGATGGCATCATTCAGCGCGGCCAGTACATCCTCGCGCGGTTGGATTTGCTCTGCCAGCCGCAGCACAGGGATCATATCGCGCCCGCGCTCGACCTCTTCCAGGGCGCGGGCCAATGTCATTAGGGCGGCAACCTGCGTGCCGGGAGTATCGGCGCGCAAGTAGCCATTGGTTGCGGCATTCAGCGCACGGTTGCGCAGGTCGCGCCGTTCACTCCAGTCCGAAGAGTTTGTCTGCAACAACAGGCGCGCGTATTCCACCCATAAATCGGGCGCGTCACTGAGCGATACGGCCACACCAGTCCAATTCGTCGCCTGTCGCGGGCTGCTCGCGCTGCGCGCCGCGCCCAGAACAGCCTGCAGGTCGTTGCCTTGCGCCATATGAACAAAGCCCAGATCGCGTGCCTGATCTGCGGCCTGCTTCAGGTCAGCAGTACCAAGTACACTCAACGCATTTGCACGCGTTTTTGCCAATGTTTGGGTCTGATCTGGGGTAGACACCTTCTGTGCGGATACAGCCCCTTGATAGGCCTCTTGCCGGTTTACACCGCTTTTTGGAAAACAGGCATTGGATCGGGTGTTGTAGGTGAACGCGGTGCAAAGCGTATTGGCGGAACAGGCCTGAATGCAGGACTTCAGATCGGTATCGAAAAGGGCGTCCAGATCCGAGCCATAAAAATCTGCGTCCCGCGTCGTGATGTAACGGAATTCAGGCACTGCATCTTGCGCCTGGGTGGCGCTGGGCAGGACCAAAAGCGAAATGACGTAAGCTATTGAAATAAAAACAAAGCGGCGCATGGTGCCCTCCTCTTTGGACACAGCGTTGCATGGCGTGCGCCTGTTGTGCAACGGCTTAAACAGTTTTTCATCCTCTGTCGGGATGCTGGGTGCAGAACGTTCTGGAATCAATCAAATGAGTCTTGCATATAAATTGGCACAGGAACGGCGCGCGCGCTTGGCAGCTGAACGAATGCTGGCCCTGAAGCAGGCCGAGCTTTCGGCAGCCAATCGCAAACTGGGTCAACATGCCATGGCGTTGACCAAACGAATTGGCGAAACGCAGGCTGAGGTTGAAACCGTTCGGGATGAAAACGAAAAGGTCAAATCCGATCTCTGCGTGGCCAACGCCAAGATCGAGGTTGCCGAACGCCGTTTGTGGCACTCGATTCAGACAATTCAGGACGGATTTGCCTTTTTTGACGGTGACAACCGGCTGATCGGCGCAAACACCGCGTATCTGAGCGTTTTTGAAGGCCTGGACGAGGTCGCGCCGGGGATATCATACCCGCGTATTCTGCATTTGCTGACGTCAGAAGGTATTGTCGATATCGGGGATGAATCTGCGGAAGACTGGCAGGACAGAATGCTGGCCCGCTGGAGCCGCGCCAACCCGCCACCAATCGTCATGCAGCTTTGGAACGGTCACTATATCCGCCTGATCGACCAGCGCGGCAGCGGTGGCGATATGGTGAGCCTTGCTCTCAACATCACGGCGTCGGTCCGGCACGAAATCGAGCTTAAGGCGGCGCGCGAGAGGGCCGAAGCAGCAAACCGGGCCAAGTCGGCCTTTCTGGCCAATATGAGCCATGAAATCCGCACCCCGATGAACGGCATCGTTGGCATGTCCGAATTGCTGGACGAGACACCGTTGGACGAAGAGCAGCGGCTATACGTCAACACGATCCGAAATTCGGGTGAGGCGCTGCTGGTCATCATCAACGACGTTCTGGATTATTCCAAGATTGAGGCGGACAAGCTGACTCTGCACCCCGAACAGTTCGATCTTGAACGTTGCATTCTTGAAGTTGCGATGCTGCTACAGCCCAGCGTGCGCGATAAGGGGCTGACATTGCTGGTGGATTACGACTTGTTCTTGCCAACCCTTTTTGTGGGCGATCCTGGTCGGATACGGCAGGTTCTGACCAATCTGGTCGGCAACGCCGTCAAGTTCACCTCCGAAGGCTACGTGCTGGTCCGGGTGACAGGGGTGCCCAACCCGGATGTGCAGATCTGCGACATCCATATCGCGATTGAAGACACCGGAATTGGCATCGACGCCGAGAAAATCGATCACATATTTGGCGAGTTCAATCAGGTCGAAGACGAGCGCAACCGCCAGTTTGAAGGCACCGGGCTTGGCCTTGCCATCACCAAGCGGCTGATCACCTTGATGGGCGGCTCGGTCTGGGTTGAAAGCGAACCGGAACAGGGATCCTGTTTCGGTTTTCGCGTGACACTGCCCACGGTAGAAGGCCCGCAACCCGAGCCTCCGAACCTGGCGGAATGTTTGAAACATGTCCTACTGGTCGAAGATCTTGCCGTGAACCGGGCCATTCTTGCCAAACAGCTTGGGCGACTGGGGGCTGAGGTGACGGTTTGCACGTCGGGGACCGAGGCGCTGTCACAGATGAATGATCAGATTGATTTGGTTCTTTGTGACCACGATCTGCCGGATATGGATGGGCTGGATCTTGCGGTCGCGCTCAGGGATCGCGGGTGGGGTGACATTCCGGTGGTCGTGATGTCTGCAAGCCCCGGTTTGATTCACGCGCATCCTGCCCGTGACCTGATCGACGGTGTCTTGCAGAAACCCATCCCTCGGTCCGAGTTGTATGGCAGGTTGATGGCCCTCGACGGCTCATCGTTGGAAAGGGGCCCTTTGGATGTGGGTAAAACAGTCTCTAAAAAGCGAGATTCTGAATCTGCGCACCCCCGACGCATGAGGATTCTTGCCGCAGAAGACAACCGCACCAACCAATTGATCCTGAAGAAGATGGTCAAGGATCTGAATATCGATCTTCGCTTTGCCTCGAATGGGATTGAAGCGGTTGAGATCTATCAGGCGTTCGAGCCAGATCTGATCTTCATGGATATTTCAATGCCGAAGATGGACGGCAAACAGGCAACAGCGGAAATTCGCGGGCTTGAGGTTGCAACCGGTCGTCACGTTCCCATCGTTGCCCTGACGGCTCATGCCATGGCGGGGGATGATCAGGGTATTCTGTCAGCCGGCTTGGACCACTACCTGACCAAACCGCTACACAAGAATCGAATTCACCAGATGATCCTGCAACACCAACCCGATTGCGTCTGCTCGGTCGCAGACACCATGCCCAGTGTCAAAATCCGGCGTGAGCGGGGCGAAAACCCGAATCCGACCTCATCGGGCTGACACTTCAGGCGTTTGCCATCGGGATGCAAGTTCAAGTGACCTGGGTTTCAGGCCGCATAAGGTCTGACGAAAACGGGCTTATCCGCTTCCGACAGATCAGGGCGGTATTCATAGCCGCCACTGTCGAAATCCAGCAGCCCCTTAGGGTCGGTCAAGCGGTGTTGGATGACATACCGCGCCATGGCACCGCGCGCCTTTTTGGCAAAAAAGCTCACAATCTTTGGGGTGCCGCCCTTCTCTTCCATGAAGACCGGTGTGATGACGCGCAGGTTCAGGGCATTCAAATCCACCGCACCAAAATACTCCTGACTGGCACAATTCACCAGAATGTTGCTGTTAATCTCGGCACCTTGTGCATTCAGTGCCTTACTCAGCTGGTCGCGCCAGTATTCATAAAGGTTCTTCCCTCTTCGGGTTTTCAGTTTGCTGCCCATCTCAAGCCGGTAGGGCTGTATCGCATCGAGTGGTCGCAACACTCCATAAAGGCCGGAAAGGATGCGCAAGTGGTCTTGCGCCCATGACAGCTCGTCTTCGTCCAGCGATGCAGCTTCAAGTCCTTGATATGTGTCGCCAGCAAAAGCAAGAGCAGCCGGGCGTGTGGCCTTGGCGTCGGGTGCATCCGAAAAAGCGCGATACCGGTCGCGGTTCAGGCGTGCCAGATCGTCGCTCAGGTCCATCAGCTTTTTCAAATCACCCAGCGTCAGGTTGCGGGCGGTTTTGGACAGCCGGATTGCATCATCCTGAAAATCGGGCTGCGTTACCCCTACACTCCGCTCGGCCCAGTCCAGCCGTTTGGCCGGGGAAATCACGATCAGCATATCCGCCCTCTTTCTTGCCTGTTTTGGGGTATCTAGCCCGCCTCTCGCAGTACGTCCAGAAAAGCAGCGCCAAACCTTTCGTGACGTCGATCACCCAGCACCTGTGCAATTCCACGGGGATCATCGGGGCGCAGTTGCGCAACCTTTGCCAATTGTGAGGCCGAGCAGGTCAGGGGCTTGTCGATCCCGTCCGGTCCGCGCGACAGCAAGGACTGAACTTCCATCAAGCGGTCGTAAATCTCACCCTGATTGCGGCCAGCCAGCTTTCGCCGCGCCGGATGAACGCTTTTTACCGCCCCTGCGATCACTTCAAGGAACGTGTCGCCATAGCGTTCCAGCTTTTTGGCCCCAACACCGCCGATCCGGGCCATTTCGTCCAGCGTTACAGGGCGCTTTTCCGCCATCTCGATAAGCGTGCGGTCGGGAAAGATGACATAGGCCGGAACACGTGCAGCTTCGGACAGGGCACGGCGTTTGGCCTTGAGCGCTGACAGCAGCGGGGCGTCTTCTTCGGACACCATAGCCTTGACCGCAGGCCGACGTACCGCATTGCGCAGCGTATCCTTGCGCAGGTTTATCTTTGCCTCGCCTTTCAAAATTGGTTTGGCCGCCTCGGTCATGCGCAATGCGCCGTGACGTTCAGGGTCTGGGCGCACCAGATCGTGGCCCATCATCTGGCGGAAAATGGCCTGCCATTGCGGGCGCGTCCAATCTTTGCCGATGCCAAATGTGGACAAATCCTCATGGCGGCGGGCGCGGATTTTGTCGGTCTCGTTTCCCAGAAGGATGTCGATCAAGTGGCCTGTCCCGAACCATTCCTCGGTCCGAAGGATCGCGGACAGGGCCATGCGTACCGGAGTTGTGCCGTCGAAAACTTCGGGCGGGTTGTCGCACAGATCGCATTTGCCGCAGCGTGCTGTGGCCTCGCCAAAGTAACCCAACAATGTCTGGCGGCGGCATTCCAATGCCTCGGCCAGACCCAGCAAGGCGTTCAGGCGCGCATGATCGGCCATGCGCCGCTCGGGCGGCGCTAGACCCTCGTCAATCTGTGATCGCCGCAGGCGAATGTCATCGGGGCCAAACAGGGTCAGCGTTTCGGCCGGGCCGCCATCGCGTCCGGCGCGTCCGATTTCCTGATAATAGGCTTCGATTGATTTCGGCAGGTCCGCATGGGCGACCCAACGGATATCGGGTTTGTCGATGCCCATGCCAAAAGCCACGGTTGCGACCACGATCAACCCGTCCTCGCGCGCGAAACGGGTTTCGACAATGCGGCGATCTTCGGGGTCCATCCCGCCGTGATAGTGGCAAGCCGAGTGCCCCTCGGCGCGCAGGGCCTGAGCAATCACCTCGGTTTTATTTCTGGTGCCGCAGTAAACGATACCGGACTGGCCTTTGCGCGCATCTGCGAAATCAAGGATCTGCTTGCGCGGTCCGTCCATTGCGGCGAAAGCCAGATGAATGTTAGGCCGGTCAAATCCGCGCAGAAATTTGCGTGGCTCAATGCCATCGAACAGTTTTTCGACAATCTCATCCTGCGTTTCGGCGTCCGCCGTGGCGGTAAACGCGGCCAGCGGAACCTTCAGGGCGCGCCGCAACTCTCCGATCCGCAGGTAATCAGGGCGAAAGTCATGCCCCCATTGACTGACACAATGGGCTTCGTCCACGGCGATCAGGCTGACGTTGATCCGACGGAGCGTCCCAAGCGCAGACCCGGCAGCCAGACGTTCGGGTGCCATGTAAAGCAGCTTTAGCCGCCCGTCCTCCAGAGCGTCCCAGACGGCCTCGGTTTCCTCGGGCGTGTTGCCGGATGTCAGCGCACCGGCTTCGACCCCGGCCTCTTGCAGCCCCCGCACCTGATCACGCATCAGGGCAATGAGCGGAGATATAACGACCGTCACGCCATCGCGGAGCAGTGCAGGGAGTTGAAAGCAAAGAGACTTCCCGCCACCTGTGGGCATGATCGCCAGCACGTTTTCACCTGCCGTCACGGCGTCGACAATCTCTTCCTGCCCGGGGCGGAAGGCGTCGAATCCAAAGACATCTCGCAGCAAGGGTGCGGCGTCGAACATATGCGGGGGTGCCCTGTTTTAAGGTTTATCTGCTCTTAAGACAGGACAATCACATACTAAGATTCAGTGAACAAGTGGTCAGTAGAAATAGGGCGCGTTGTTGATAAGGATGATCCGCAAGGCATAAACGCCGATCAGCACCACCAGCGGGGTCAAATCCAACCCACCCATATTGGGTAGAACGCGGCGGATCGGCCCGTAAATAGGCTCTAATATCCGATTTAATCCGTACCAGATTTGTGCAACCAGTTGTTGGTGCAGGTTGAGCACCTGAAAGTTGATCAGCCAGCTCATGATCACATGGGCCAGAATGATGAACCAGACAATGTCCAGGATCAGCAGCAGGATTTGGATCAGCGACAGCATGGGCACTCCGTTTTCTAGTTGGTCGAGACCTAAGCACCCTTTCAGCAAAGAGCAAGTAGGCTGAACTCTGCGCTTGCGAATTGCGCCAAAGCCCCGTCTTATGACCGCAACAAGAAAACAGGGGCAGAAATGGCAGAAATATCCAAGCGCAGGCGTATCTGGGGTTGGTGGTTCTTCGATTGGGCCAGTCAGCCCTATCACACCCTTTTGGTCACGTTCGTGTTCGGCCCTTATTTCGCGGGCGTCGCTGCGGAGTACTATTTGGCATCCGGCCTGGACGCAGGGTCTGCAGACGCACAGGCACAGGTGGTCTGGGCCAACTGCATGACCATAGTCGGTTTGATTATTGCCTTCGGTGCACCGCTGATGGGGGCGATGGCTGATGTGTCGGGTCGGCGCATCCCCTGGATATTCGCCTTTTCCGTGATGTACGCCGTAGGTTCCGGCGCGCTTTGGTACACGATGCCCGATGGCTCGAACATGTGGTTGATGCTGTCTGCCTTCGGTCTGGGTTTCATCGGTGCGGAATACGCCCTGATTTTCATCAATTCCCAACTGCCCGATCTGGGCGATGACAGCGAAGTGGGCGAAATCTCCGGCTCGGGCTTTGCTTTTGGCTATTTCGGCGGCCTGATCTCGCTGGCAATCATGCTTGCGCTGTTTGTGGAGCAGGCCAACGGTAAAACGCTGATCGGAATGGACCCCTTGTTTGGGCTGGATGCGTCGCAACAGCAGGGCACGCGCTTTGTTGGGCCGTTTACTGCCGGGTGGTTCATCTTGTTCATGGTGCCCTACTTCCTTTGGGTCCATGACGACGAAACGACAAACAAAAAGGGCAGCGTTGCCGAGGCGCTGCGACTGTTGGCAAAATCAGTGTCTAACCTACGCCATCGCACCAGTCTGGCCAGTTACCTGGGCTCATCCATGTTCTATCGGGATGCGCTGAACGGGCTTTATAGTTTTGGCGGGGTCTATGCCCGGCTGGTGTTGGAATGGGACCTGATCAAGATCGGTGTTTTCGGCATTGTTAGTGTTCTGGCCGCAGCGGCATTTTCCTGGGTGGGCGGCAAGCTGGACAAGAAATATGGCCCCAAGCCCGTGATCATCGTTGCGATCTGGGTGTTGATCCTTGTCTGCATCACCATCGTTTCAATGGACCGGTCCCAGATATTCGGTATCGCCATGTCCGAAGGGTCAGGCTTGCCGGATATGATTTTCTTTGGTTGCGGTATCCTGATCGGAGGCATGGGCGGTATTCTGCAATCCTGTAGCCGGTCGATGATGGTCCGACATACGGACCCGGCAACCCCCGTCGAAAGCTTTGGCCTTTACGGTCTGTCGGGTCGCGCCACCGCCTTTGCTGCGCCACTTCTGATCGGGATCGCCACCTCGGTGACAGGAAGTGCTCGTCTGGGGGTGTCACCCATCGTTCTGTTGTTTATTCTGGGGCTATTCCTGATGCGCTGGGTGAGACCGGAAGGGGATCAGAGCAGATGATTTTAAAACGTTTTTTGGTAATTTTGGCGGCGCTTGCTATTGCTGGCACTGCGACGGCAGAACCGCTGGCAAAGCAGTTGTTCGGGGCGCAGAAACAAGGTTCACAGCAAAAACCGGCCGCTTTCGGCAGTTATTCGCGCGGATGTGCTGCGGGGGCAGTTCAACTGCCTGAAACGGGACCTACATGGCAAGCTATGCGCCTGTCGCGCAATCGCAACTGGGGGCATCCGCAGACGATCGATTACGTGCAGGACCTCAGCAGATTTGCAGCCAGTCAACCGGGATGGAACGGTCTCTATATAGGGGATATCAGCCAGCCACGCGGCGGGCCGATGACCTCGGGCCATCGCAGCCATCAGCTGGGGCTGGACATCGATATCTGGATGCTGCCGGGCGAAAACATGCGCCTGAGCCGCAAGTCACGCGAAAACATCTCGTCCATCTCTCTTCGTCGTTCCAATGGCGCCTACGTCAACAGCAACTGGACCAAGCAGCATCATGCGCTGTTGCGCGAAGCGGCAAAAGACAAGCGTGTCGCCCGGATTTTCGTGTTTCCCGGGGCCAAGGTTCAGATGTGCGACGATGAAAAGGGGAACCGCGACTATCTGCGCAAGATAAGGCCCTGGTGGGGGCATCACTATCATTTCCACGTGCGCCTGAATTGTCCCAGAGGGGCAAAGGGTTGCGTGAATCAGGACCCACCCCCCAAGGGCGATGGCTGCGCCGAGGCCCGTCAATGGGTGCACAACATCCTGAACCCGCCGCCACCCGATCCGAATGCGCCGCCGCCGAAGAAACGCCGGGAATACGTTCTGGCCGACTTGCCGCAACAATGCTCCGCCGTTTTGCAATCCAACTGAGTGTAGCGCTGTTTCTTGCCCCGGTGGCCGCCGCGCTGGATGTGAAATCTGCGGTCCACCTGGACAGTTTCGTTTGGCGGCATCCAGCAAGTTGGTTTGGCGGATTTTCAGCGCTTCATATCTCGGACGACGGAGGCCAAATGATTGCGCTTAGCGACCGGGCGCGGATCGTGACCGCGCGAATTGAGCGGCGCGAAGGCCAGATCGCGGATATTCACGTTCTTGGTCAATGGCCGGTGCTGTCCAGCAATGGGCATATCATGAAAGGCGGCGTCGGCGATTCCGAAGGCATCGCGGTGACGCCGGATGGCGGGATATTCATCTCGTTCGAAGGGGTGCATCGTGTCGCCTATTACCCTACACCGGGCTCAAGCGCGCGTGTGTTACCTCGCCCGAATGCGTTTCGGGACCTTGCCGACAATGGTTCTTTCGAAGCTCTGGCCATTGATGGGCGCGGCTGGCTTTACACTTTGCCGGAAAAGAACCGCACCGCTAAAGGGGACATTCCGGTTTACCGTTGGAATGGCGGCACATGGTCGACCCCGTTTGTTCTGCCACAGCGCAGCGGCTTTAAACCCGTTGCCGCGGATTTCGGTCCCGATGGACGGTTCTACGTTTTGGAACGCAAGGTATCCTTGGTCGGTTTTCGATCGCGACTGCGGCGATGGGACGTGGTAGACGAGAAACCAGGCACCGAGGAAACCCTGTTCGAAACCGGAACGGGCGCGCATGACAACCTCGAAGGATTGTCGGTCTGGCGCGACGGGCAGGGCCGGTTGCGCGCCACGATGATTTCAGATGACAACTTTCTGGCGTTGCAGCGGACCGAACTTGTGGAGTACCTGCTGCCCGATTGACAGGGCGCAGGCAAAGGTCTAAAGGCACGGCTTGCCTTGGGACGGTCCCTTGGCCAAGTCGCCGCTACCTTGTCAAAACGGGCATCAAAACATGCAACGTAACTTCATTCCCGGCATTATTGCAATGGCCACCATTGTTGTGGCGTCGAACATTCTGGTCCAGTTCCTGATCCTTGACGGGCTGCTGACATGGGGTGCTTTCACCTATCCGCTGGCCTTTCTGGTCACAGACATTATGAACCGCGTCTATGGCGTTGGTCCGGCCCGTAAGGTCGTGTTTGCCGGATTTGTCACCGGTGTTATCTGTTCGCTGATCGGCAGCCAGATCATGTTGCAGGGTGACGGGTTCACCTATGCTGCCGTACCGCTGCGCATCGCCGTTGCATCGGGAACCGCCTTCCTGATCGCGCAACTGACGGATGTCACCGTGTTCAATTCCCTGCGCGGTGGTCGCTGGTGGCGTGCACCGCTGGTGTCGACGCTGGTGGGGTCGGCACTGGATACCGCGATCTTCTTCACCCTCGCCTTTTCGGCTTCGGTCACCTTCTTCGGCGCCAATGCTGACGCCGCAATCAACTGGGCGTGGGAACCTGTTCCGTTCATGCTGTCCGGCCCGATGGCACCACTTTGGGTGACGCTGGCTTTTGCGGACTGGTTGGTGAAGCTTTCGCTGGCGCTGATCGCCCTGATCCCGTTCAAGGTGATCGTTGCGCGGATGACTGTACAGCCTGTGTAAAAAAACGCTTTGAGAATGGCACAACTTGTGGCACGCTTCTTTTCAACCGCAACAGATAGAAAAGGAGGTGATCCAGTGTCAAGAAAGAGATTGGAGAGAGGTGTCGGAACAACCGGGGGGATCGCCCGTTAGGGCAGCCCTTGGCGGAGCGCTCGCTCCGGCTGGTCGATTGATCTAACCGACCCGACCTCCTGAACTTTCGAAGGGCCGTCCCGCTGGGGCGGCCCTTTTTGATCCCTTCACTTTCTGGGGGTGTTCAAAACTTACCGTGCGCGGAGGCTGGCTGCGTTCCACGCAGCATAAAGCTTGGTCGCGGCAACGGCGTGAATACGTGTCGTCAAAGCTTCGGTGTCTGGCCGCGTGCACTTGATGTCTGGCAAAGCTGCCGCGCGGCCTGACCCGGATATCCTTCTTCCTCACTTTCATCGAACACGACATAGGCGGCATAAGCGAATCTGGGTGCCATTTCGATCAACTTGAGCCATCCGTTGCAAAGCTCCGGTTCGACAACGCGCCTTGGGAAATATCCGGCCGAGGGAACCGACCGAAGATATTGCAGGCCGAGGGTGCCAATGCCCAGCTGAAGGCGCGGCGCATCAAGTTCCGGAAAGTTCAACATATGATCGGCGCGAAACTCCGGGCCCCAGTCTATCAGTACATAAGCGTTGCCCAGATCAGCGGGCAGGGCTTCCGGGCCGCTGCTGACAAGGACAAACTCGTCCTCGAAAAGCTGGAGCGCGGTCAAGCCCGGTGCGTTTCGCGGCCGGTACATGATGGCAAGATCCAGGCTGCCTTCCTCGATCTCGCGCGTGAGTGTTTCCGACGGGGCCGCTGTCGCCCGGATGGCGACGTCAGGTAGTGCCGCCATCAACTCGGGCAGGGCGTTGATCAGATAGCCGTCCCAAAGACTTGGTGTTGCGCCGATTTCCAAAGCAGCCGCCATCGAAGCCGGCAGACCGGCATCCAGCTTGGCCTGTGTCCACGTTCGCACCAGAACCTGCGCATGTTTGAGGAAATGCCGCCCGGCAATGGTCAGGGTCGCACCGGACTTGCTACGTTCAAAAACGGGCTGTCCAAGCTGTTGTTCGAGCGTTCGGATCCGCATGCTGACGGTCGATTGCGTAACATGGACCTTGTCCGCTGCGTCAAGAAAAGTGCCGGTTTCAACGACCGCAAGGAAAGTTCGGGCGAGTTCAATGTTCATCGTTGACCTATTTGAATCTTCGATATTATGGGCGATATAAATTCGTTATTCAACGCTATGCGAATATGCGATACATGCCGCGTAGCGCGAAAGTGCCCCCACCGGATCGGACCGCCAATCAATAGTTTACATCGTATAGTGGACAACCCGATCTGCGGAACAGGTGCAATCTGTCTGCCGTAGATAAGCCTCCGACACCCAAGCGCTGCACCAACCCCTCAATGGGTAAACCGCCCATTCCCTGATGGAGAACAAAATGAGTCGAGTTTCTGTTGTTGCTCTGCTCGCGTCATTTCTTGCCCTTCCGGCCGCTGCCTTGCCGGTGGGACTGGACACGGACGGTGATGGTCTGGCTTCGCTGACCGAGCTACAGACAAAGTATCCCGATATTACCAGTGAGAGCTTTGCCGAAATTGACACGGATGCCGATGGTTTCCTCAATGACGAAGAAATGGTTGCCGCGGTCGAGGTCGAGTTGCTTCCTGATCCCAAGGGTGACGAATAAGCCAGGGTTGCCGTGAACATGAGAAATCCCACTCCACCCTACAGGTGGATGCTTGCCGGAATGGGTATCTGGTTAGTGCTGTCCCCATTTGTACTGTTCAGCCAGAAAACCCTAGCTCACGGTTCGTCTGACCGTGAGTCGCTCGCCTTCATGACGATCGGTATTGGTGTGTTGGTCATGTCAGGCGCTAGCGGCCGGGGCCACCTTCTCGCACGGGTGGCTCCGGTATTGGCGGTCGGGGCATTGCTGATCGCCGCGCCCGAGGTGCTGCATTTTACCGGTCATGGTGTGGCAGTGGCAAATGCTTGGCTCACGGGATCTGCGCTGATCGCGCTCGCCGCTTGGGAGGCGCTGGCGAGCAACAGATTGCGTGCGATCCTGTAGGCTGGCGCGGGGCAGGCAACTGCCCCGCGTTTCTTTTGGCTCCGGCGTCTAAATGATCTCGTCCTCATCGAACATCGGATCGCCGTCAAGCTGGCTGGCAATTGTATCGACCCGCATTTCGACATCCGAGCCGGTCGTTTCCGCAATATGAAACAACGCGTCACCTTCATGAACGACAGGCAGATTAGTGCGCCCCACGATGATACCCGTGGTTTCGCAGATGATATCGGTCCTGAGTTCTCCGAACGGGTCGGAAATGCGTCCAAGCAGGTCACCGGCGGCCACGTATTCTCCGGTCGCTTTGAAAGTCCGCAACAGGCCACCGGCGGGCGCGCGCATCCATGAGCTTGACCGGACATGGACAGGCTTTTCGCGCACAGCGGCGATGCCACGCTTGGCAACCATGCCCTTTGCGTTCATCACCCGAAGGATGCCTGCAACCCCCGCCCGCGCAGACAGTTCGTCGAAACGCAGACCCTCACCGCCCTCGAACAGCAGGATATCCACACCACGCTCTTGCGCGGCCTTGCGCAGTGACCCGTCGCGCAGCTTTGAAATCATCACCACGGGCGCACCGAAGGCATCCGCGTATCTAAGGGTGACATCCGAAGCCGGAGAGACGCGGATCTGCGGCAGATTGGTGCGATGAATCGCGGCAGAATGAAGATCGATCCCCAGGTCCGACCGCTCGACGATCTCGGTCATGAAAAGATGCGCCAGCCGACCGGCCAGCGACCCCCCCTCGCTGCCGGGGAAGGAACGGTTCAGGTCGCGCCGGTCGGGAAGGTATCGGGAATGTGTCATGAAACCAAAGGCATTCACGATCGGGATAACCAGCAAGGTACCCGCAAGCTTGTCAAGTTGTGGCGCCCGAAGCAGTCGCCGCGCGATTTCCACGCCGATCACTTCATCGCCGTGAACGGCGGCACTGACGAACAGGACCGGTCCGGGGCGGCGACCGTGAACCACGTGTACTGACATGCTTACCGGCGTGTGATCCGACAGTACGCTAACCGGCAAATCCAGAGTGGTTCGTGTGCCGGGCGGTACGCGAAAACCTCCGATTTCAAAGGGACCGCGCATCACCTTTACCCACGGCCTCGTGTCTTTGTGTTGCCTTTGGCTGCATTCTTTTCGAGAAACTCGATGATTTTGCCCGCGACATCAATGCCGGTGGCCTTTTCAACACCTTCAAGCCCGGGCGAAGAGTTTACTTCCATCACCACGGCGCCGTGATTGGCGCGCAGCATATCGACACCGCACACATTAAGACCCATGGCCTTGGCCGCACGCACGGCTGTCGAGCGTTCCTCGGGTGAGATTTTGATAGGCTTGGCGCTGCCACCCCGATGCAGGTTTGATCTGAACTCGCCCTCTGCCCCTTTTCGTTGCATCGCCGCGATCACCTTTCCACCGACCACAAGCGCACGAATATCCGTGCCGCCTGCTTCCTTGATGAACTCCTGTACCATGATGTTGACCTTGGCGCCGCGAAACGCCTCGACCACGGATTTTGCCGACCGGTTTGAATCCGCAAGCACCACTCCGATGCCCTGCGTGCCCTCCAGCAGCTTGACCACCAGCGGAGCGTCCCCCGCCAGTTTGAGAACTTCGTCGGTCTGTTTCGGGTCATGCGCGAAGGTGGTGACCGGCAATCCGATCCCGTCACGTGCCATCAGCTGCATGGACCGCAACTTGTCACGGGATCTGCCAATTGCAACCGACTCGTTGAGCGGAAATACACCCATGATTTCGAACTGCCGCAACACGGCCAGCCCATAGAATGTGACCGAAGCGCCGATCCGTGGGATCACCGCGTCATAGCGCCCAAGCTTTTTGCCGTCGTAATAAACCTCGGGTCGGCGCGACGCGATATTCATGTAACAGCGTAGCGTGTTCACGATATCCAACTGGTGCCCGCGTTGTTCAGCAGCCTCTTTCAGACGCTGGTGGGAATACAGGTTTGGATTTCGGGCAAGCATGACAAGCTTCATTGATGTCGTCCTTCTGCGTCCTTGGATCTTGTCTTGCTCTTCATCTTTTTCGGGTCTTTTCGTGCATCCAGAAGATATGAGTGGCCGGGATCGACAAGGATCCCGCGCCGTCGAATGGCGGTGCGGCCAAGGATCAGATCAAACTCCATCCTCGCGCGATTGGCCAGCGAAACGTCGATCAGCCAGCGATGCCGTCCAAGCAGAAGTTGCGTTCTGACAATCAACCGGCGTTCCGGAATGCCACCAGTGTTCTTGATTTCCCGCTCGTCTACAACCCGCGTGCGCACCCGACCCGATGAACGGCGGTTATGGACCGGGATCATGAACTCGACCCATCGTTCGCCATCAACCTCGAACACGGTCTGGTCCACGGCATGCAGGGCCGCGGTTCTGGCGCCTGTGTCTATCTTTGCTGGAATATGCTCGATCCCGAACTCGGGCAGGCTGATCCGCTCGCGCCATCCTATGACTTCGGGGTATCCTGTTTGTTTAGCCATGGCGACTAAGCCACGCAGTCATCATTGGCGCGCCGGTAATTCACAAACGAATTCGCGCTCATCACAACGTAAAAACTATCCATATCGATTAACACATACCCAAGTTCAAAAAGTGCGATCGACAGGGCGCGGATATCTGCTTCATACAAACGCCTGCGCCCGGCGATCCGACGCACCAACTTGTCCGGAATGCGATACCGTCCGCTGGCCTTGCCGCCAAACTCCTGATCGTACAAGACGGCCAGACGTTCGGCTGCGGCGGATATCCAGTCATTTTCCTGCATGCACTTTCTTACAAATCAAAAATTTTTTTGTCTATAGGCAAATAATTTCTGCTATATCGGCGTAAGTTAAGAATCTATACCCCCACAGGTCGGCGGATGAGCGATACGGACTCCTTACCAAAGGAAACAGGGACGCAGCTTCAGCTGGCGTTGGAAAATCGCGACGGGGCGGCGCTGGCAGACCTGCTTGATCCGCTTTCGCTCAGCGATGCCTTGCGGGAATTGCTCAACCTGCCCGTTGACCAGCGAAGCGCCGCGCTCTCGTTGCTGCCACCGGAACGTGCGGCCGAACTGGTCGAAGAAGCGCCAAACGCGCTGGCGGTCGATCTTGTTGAACGCTTGGTATCCGAACAGGCCGCCGAGATCATCCTTGAGCTGGATTCCGACATTCAGGCGGATTTGATCGGTGAACTAGAAGACGCCGATGCAGAAGCGATCCTTGCCCGGATGGACCCGGAAGATGCGGCGGATGTCCGGCGGCTGGTTGAATATGACGACGATGTCGCCGGTGGTCTGATGGTGGCCGAAGCCTTTACCTTTTCCGATGGCGATACAGTCGGAAAGGTTCTGCGGCGTTTCGCTCATGAAGAATACGATCTGGAACGTTACCGTGGCCAGCACCCCTACGTTTTGAATTCCGATGGCGTGCCTGTCGGAGTGCTGTCCTTACGCAGCCTGCTGTCCACACGGCGAAGCATCAAACTCACCGATATCATGGTGCCCCCTATCACGGTTCCGGCCGGCATGCCACTGGAAGAACTGGAGGACCTTTTCGATGAGCACCCTTTTCTTGGGTTGCCGGTTGTCGAAACGGACGGGAACCTTGTGGGTGTCGTTTCCCGTTCTGCCGTGGATGAGGCCCTGCTAGAGCGCGCGGAATCCGCAAGCCTGAAACGTCAGGGTGTCTTTGGGGACGAACTGCGATCGATGCCCTTGCCGCTCAGGGCGCGGCGTCGGCTTCAATGGCTGTCGGCCAACATCGTGCTCAACGTGGCCGCGGCCAGCGTGATTGCCGCCTATGAACAGACCCTTGCCGCCGTGATCGCACTGGCAGTGTTCCTGCCGATGGTCTCGGATATGAGCGGTTGTTCCGGCAATCAGGCCGTTGCTGTCAGCATGCGCGAGCTTTCGCTTGGTCTGGTTCGGCCCATTGATGCTATGCGGGTCTGGTTAAAAGAGGTCTCGGTCGGCATCATCAACGGCTGTGTCCTTGGCCTGCTAATCGGACTCGTTGCCTGGATGTGGAAAGGAAACCCGTTTCTGGGTTTGGTGATTGGCGGCGCGCTGGGCCTGAACACGATCATCGCGGTATCGATCGGTGGCGTTCTGCCATTGTTGTTAAAGCGCATCGGTCAGGACCCGGCGGTCGCCAGTGGCCCTTTGCTGACAACGATCACTGACATGGCGGGTTTTTTTCTGGTCCTGAGCCTTGCAACGGCGATGATGCCACTCCTGAATTAGTGTTTTTCATGCGCCCTGATCAACACAGGGGTCGGGCGCTCAACCACGAGGAAGACATGACGATCTCAAGCATTGTCAAAACGCAGAACCTGAAAAAGCCGCCATTTTGCGACACTGACACAACGGTGTTCGATGCGGCCGTCACCATTGCGTTGCTGGACGTGAATGCGTTGGCGGTTCTCAGCGATGGGAAGCTGGTCGGGATTATCACGGATCATGACGTGCTGCTGTGCCTGGCGGATTCCGGCTCGGCTTTTTACAAGCAGACTGTGGGTGACTGGATGACGGAAAAACCCGTCACCTGCGCGCTGGGCTCGAAGTTGTCGACCGGTCTTAATCTGATGGCCAAACACAAGATCCGAAACCTTGTCGTAACTCAGAATGGAAAAGCAATTGCCGTTGTGAGCAGTAAAGAAATCCTGGCACGGGTGCATGAGGAAGACGAGCTGGAGCTGAAGGTGTTGCGTGATATCGCCCGCGGGGCTCAGGGCCAGTCAATCGCCTGACACCGCGGTTCCGTGTCTGCTCGCTCTCCACTCAGGACCGCTAAGGAAGGTCACTGTTGGAAATGGAAATGCTGACTTTCCAGGTGCCATCCGTCTGGCGTTTCAGGACGTTCACAAACTTCCCTTTTTCCGGCGGATCAGAGTCAGCAAATGCAAAGGATCCGACCTGATAGGCGGTATCACTATCGACACCGAAATCGATCAACTCATTTGTATGTGTTCCGCCGATGTTTTCCTTCATTCTTTCCTTATAGGCTTCGATGAACGCTTCGCGCCCGCGCAGCAGGGGCTCGCCGGGCGCCAACAACATGACGTCTTCGGTAAAGAACGCAGCTGACGCGAACAAACGTCCCGGCCACCGCCAGGATTCTGAATTGCGCGACCTGCCAAAGCAGGCTTGATCGCACATATGCACTGCGTTAGGCACCGAGGATGAGGAGACTTGCTGAAATGCTGTGCCGCAATGGCTTACGCCCGCCCGCATGTTGCGGGTATCCGACGGCACGGGTCGGGATCGCGACTCTTCTTTTTCATTCGCCCAAGTCACCAAGCTGACACTGCCATGCTGCACATCACCGATGATATCGCGCTGCAAGACTGGGAAATGACCGAAAGCTTTGTACGGTCGTCCGGTCCCGGAGGGCAGAATGTCAATAAGGTGTCGACCGCAGTCGAGCTGCGCTTCGAAGCCGCGCGCTCGCCGTCCTTGCCCGATCCGGTCAAAGCCCGGTTAAAGCGACTGGCCGGGCGACGCTGGACCAAAGACGGCGCAATCATCATTCAATGTGAGGAAACACGCTCGCAGGCCCGCAACCGTGAAATCGCGCGTGCAAGGCTGGCAGAACTGATCTCCCGCGCGCTGGTTAAACCCAAACGGCGGATCGCAACGAAACCGACCTATGGTTCGGTCAAGCGTCGACTTGCCGCGAAAAAGGCGCGTGGCGACGTCAAGGCGCTGCGGGGAAAGGTGTCTGAAGATTGATCTGGCATCTTGCCGGGGCGTTGATAGTCTGGCCCGCAAAGGCTGCAAAAGGGCAACGTCATGAGGCTGGAGGGAAAAACCGCAATCGTCACCGGTGGCGCATCGGGGTTCGGTGCGGGGATCGTGCAGAAATTCCAGGCCGAAGGCGCACGCGTCATGATCGCGGATATCAACGGTGACGCAGCCGCTGAGATGGCGGCGCAACTTGGGGCCGGGGCATTGGCGCATCAGGTCGACGTCGGCGACGGGGCTTCGGTTCAAAGGATGGCGGACACGGCACTCACCGCCTTTGGGGCGCTTGATATTCTGGTGAACAACGCAGGTGTTACCCATTTGCCAACCCCTTTGGAAAACGTCACCGAGGACGATTTCGACCGGGTCTTCAACGTGAACATGAAGTCCGTCTATCTGACCGCCCGGGCATTTGTTCCCCATATGAAGGCGCGCGGCGCGGGCGCAATTCTGAACGTGGCCTCGACAGCGGGCCTGTCACCGCGCCCGAATCTGAACTGGTACAACGCGTCCAAAGGGTGGATGATCACGGCAACCAAAACTATGGCGGTCGAACTGGCCCCAACCGGCATTCGCGTGAACGCGATCTGCCCAGTGGCGGGCGAAACACCGCTGTTGAAATCTTTCATGGGCGAAGACACGCCCGAGATTCGCGCCAAATTTCTGGCGACCATCCCGCTGGGACGGTTTTCAACACCCGAAGACATGGCCAACGCCGCCTGTTTCCTGTGTTCAGACGAGGCCAGCATGATCACCGGCACCGCGCTCGAGGTCGATGGCGGCCGATGCATCTGATCCGCTCTTCATCTGGCCAAATATATCCCCGCCGGAGGCAGCGCGCGCCCGCGCGCTTCCCCGCTCCAATCCCGAGCTCAAGATGATCCCTGGACCAAGAAACCTGATTACCGATGTCCCCGGCCTGAAGGTTGGAAACGCCCAGGACCATACGCTGAAGTCCGGGACCACGGTTGTTACGGCAGATAAACCGTTCGTTGCGTCGGTCCATGTGATGGGCGGGGCACCGGGTACGCGCGAAACTGATTTACTCGCGCCTGATAAAACCGTCACAGGGGTGGACGCGCTGGTTCTGTCCGGCGGATCGGCCTTTGGACTGGACGCCTGCTCGGGTGTTTCAGATGCGATGCGGGCCGAAGGGCGCGGGTTTCCCGTCGGGTCCGCGAAGGTTCCGATCATTCCCGGCGCGATCCTGTTTGATCTGCTCAATGGCGGTGCAAAGGATTGGGTGGAAAACCCCTATCGTGCGCTGGGGCGAGCCGCTTATCTGGCCGCTTCAAAAGATTTTGATTTGGGGTCCGTCGGGGCGGGCACCGGGGCGTTGGCCGCAATGCAGAAGGGCGGGCTTGGCTCTGCTTCGTCCATTCTGCCTGGCGGGGTCACGGTCGGGGCCCTCGTTGCGGCGAACCCGCTAGGCAGTGTCACAACACCGGGTGACCGGCATTTCTGGGCAGCACCCTTCGAAGCTGGCGATGAATTTGGCGGGCTAGGTCCCGATATGTCGCCGGATCAAAGCCGGATCCGCCCCAGCCGCAAAGCGATGGCCATGAGTCCAGCGCAACCCGAACAGACAAACACGACCATCGCCATCGTTGCCACGGATGCCGCATTGACCAAACCCCAATGCCAAAGATTGGCCGTTGCCGCCCACGACGGAATTGCCCGGGCGATCCTTCCCGCACACACACCCGGCGACGGTGATCTGGTTTTTGGCATCAGTACCGGCGCCCGCCCCATCGCATCCGAAGCCGATCTCGCTCTGATCGGGCACGCGGCTTCGCTGTGCTTGTCCCGCGCCATCGCGCGGGCGATTTTTCTGGCGACTCCGGCAAAAGGAGACCTGTTGCCCTGCTGGACCGCTGTACATGACTTAAGTTAAGGACACACCATGTGTCGCAGTGGCACTGTAGATGCGCGCGGCAATCCGCGCGTTGACACTTTTATGCGCCGGGGGTCCATTCGGTGCAGCCAATTTGTATCGGAGCACAAGCTATGAATCGTATCCTCACTATCGCAATCGCTGGCCTGCTGGCGCTGCCCGCCTATGCCGAAGGCGATGCCGAAGCCGGTGAGAAAGCTTTCAACAAATGCAAGTCCTGCCACATGATCGCTGACCCGGCCGGAGAAGTCATTGTCAAAGGCGGAAAAACCGGCCCCAACCTCTTTGGTGTCGCCGGCCGCACTGCCGGAACCTACGAAGACTTCAAGTATGGCGACAGCATCGTCGCAGCCGGTGAGAAGGGTTTGGTCTGGGATGAGGCCTCCTTTGCGGAATACACGCAGGACCCTAAGGGCTTCCTGAAATCGTATCTGGACGACACCGCTGCCAAGTCGAAAATGACCTTCAAGTTGAAAAGCGGCGGTGAAGACGTCTACGCCTATATCGTCAGTGTATCAGGCGAATAAACGCTAATATTGTGCACCCATGCACAAGGACCAAAGGCCGCAGCCCCTGCGGCCTTTGGTGCGATTGATACCAGTGTAGAACAGCGCCACTTTGGTATCTGACGGCAAACCGCAGAGTGTGCCGCAACGCCAAGCCGACCCGGCAACAGCTAAACCCAACATCAGCGCCCGTCAGGCGGATTGGCAACAGGAGAGGACAGATGGGCATTATGATCCCGGCTTGGGTCAATGGTGAATTGACTCCGGTAGACAAACTTGAAGCTCACGAAAAGGGCCTCAAGCACAAGGCCGTGTCGGTGTTTGTCGTTAGGGGCACCGAGATTTTGTTGCAGCGTCGGGCGCTGGGCAAGTACCACACGCCCGGCCTGTGGGCGAACACTTGCTGTACACACCCCGACTGGGACGAAAGCTCGTCAACCTGCGCCGTGCGCCGTTTGAACGAAGAACTGGGGATCACAGGTCTTTATCCTGAATACCGTCACCGTTTGGAATACCACGCCGATGTTGGGAACGGCATGGTGGAAAACGAAGTGGTTGACGTTTTTCTGGCCCATGTGCGCGGACCGCTGAAAATCGCGCCTGATCCGGACGAAGTCATGGATATCCGCTGGATCGACTACCATGACCTGTTGGCCGAAGTGGCCCGTCACCCGGATCGGTTTACACCGTGGCTCAAGATCTACCTGCACAACCATGCGGACACGATTTTCGGCCCGGACCTGATCATTTCAGCTAAATCCTGAGGCACTCCGAAAATCCCTGCCTTGCAAGGGCGGCTCAAGCCGCCTAAATCAACGCGTCATGGCCAAGCAGAAGACAGACCCGAATTACAAGGTAATCGCCGAAAACCGGCGCGCCCGCTTCGATTACGCAATCGAAGAGGACATTGAATGTGGCATCATCCTGCAGGGGTCCGAGGTCAAATCCCTGCGCGCGGGCGGCTCGAACATCGCCGAAAGCTATGCCACGGTCGATGACGGAGAACTGTGGCTGGTCAACAGCTATATCGCGCCGTATGAGCAGGCCAAGATGTTCAAGCATGAAGAACGTCGCCGCCGGAAACTGCTGGTGTCCCGCAAGCAGATGTCGAACCTGTGGAACGCGACGCAGCGCAAGGGCATGACGCTGGTGCCGCTGGTTCTGTATTTCAACCACAGAGGACTGGCCAAGGTCAAAATCGGCATCGCCAAGGGTAAGAAAACCCACGACAAGCGCGAAACCCAGGCCAAGCGCGACTGGTCACGGCAAAAGCAGCGCTTGTTGAAAGATCACAGCTAGAACGCCATCGCCGCCTGAACCGCCCGTTGCCAGCGATCATAGGCCGCGTCGCGTTCGGCTTGCTCTTGCGTTGGCTCGAACCGGCGGTCCAGCGCCCATGTTTCGGCAAAACCGGCCTGATCCGGGTAAATCCCGGCTTTCATACCTGCCAGCCATGCGGCGCCAAGGGCAGTCGTTTCCTGCATAACCGGGCGATCCACCGGGGCACCCAGACAATCTGAAAGACCCTGCATGGTCCAGTCAGATGCACTCATCCCACCGTCGACGCGCAGGATGACATCCGCCTCGGCCCCCCAGTCGCCCTGCATGGCGTGCCACAGGTCGCGGGTCTGAAAGGCGATGCTTTCCAGCGTGGCGCGGGCAATCTCGGCCCGGCCGGAATTGCGTGTCAGCCCGAACATCGCACCGCGGCAATCCGGCTTCCAGTAAGGAGCCCCAAGGCCCGTGAACGCCGGCACCAGAATCACATGCTGGTTCGGGTCGGCCTGCGCCGCCAGATCGCCGCTTTGCGGGGCCGAATCGATGATCTGCAACGCGTCGCGCAGCCATTGCACGGCGGCCCCGGCGATAAAGATCGACCCTTCCAGCGCATAGGTGCGCTGACCGTCCAATTGGTAAGCGATTGTTGTCAGCAGGCGGTTTTTCGATTCAACTGGCTGCGCACCCGTGTTCAGCAGCGCGAAACAGCCCGTGCCATAGGTTGATTTCATCATACCGGGCTGGAAACAGGCCTGACCGATGGTGGCTGCCTGCTGATCGCCTGCCACACCCAGAATGGGGATGTTCCCGCCAAGCAAGGTGGTTGCGCCGAAATCCGAGGCGCAATCCTGCACATTCGGCAACATTTGAACGGGTACATCCAGCAATTCGCAAATCTCAGCGCTCCAGGCGCCTTTGTGAATGTCGAACAGCAGGGTGCGGGCGGCGTTGGTGGCGTCAGTGGCATGGACACGACCTTCGGTCAGACGCCAGATCAGGAAACTGTCGATGGTGCCGAACAGCAACTCTCCGGCCTCTGCCCGAGCGCGTGCGCCTGAAACGGTGTCCAGCAGCCATTTGACCTTGGTGCCCGAGAAATAAGGGTCCAGCAGCAGGCCGGTCTGGGCGGTGACGTCATCTTCACACCCGGCTTGCTTGTATCGGGCGCAGATTTCGGCGGTGCGGCGGTCCTGCCAGACAATCGCGTTATGGATGGCCTTGCCGGTCTGCTTGTCCCAGACCACGGTGGTTTCACGCTGGTTGGTGATACCAATACCCGTGATCTGGTCAGCCGAAACACCTGCGCTTTCCATCACCTCGCGACACACATGCATGACGCTGGACCAGATATCCTCGGGGTCGTGTTCAACCCAACCTTCTTGCGGGAAATGCTGGGGGAACTCCTGCTGAGCGGTGCCAACACGGTTCATCTGCCCGTCGAACAGGATCGCGCGCGAGGACGTGGTGCCCTGATCAATTGCCAGAATAAAGGTCATGTCCGCTCTCCCCGGTGTCATTTTGCGCGACTTTAGCGCAAACAACGGCGCCGGGGCCAGAGCAGAAATCAGACCGGATCGACGGGAATATTGTCGATCAGGCGGACGCCATCGGCCCAGGCCGTAACGAACAAGCGCGCGGGTTTGCTGGCATTGGGCAGGCTTTCCAGCGTCTCGGCGCAGCGCAGATCGATATATTCCACTTCGGTAAAACCAGCGTCCAGCAATGCGGCTTTTGCGTCTTGCGCCAGCGCCGCGAAATCCTTGCCAGCGGCAAGCTTATCTGCCACCCGCCGCATGATCTCGTTCATGCGGGACGCGACCTTTACACCCTCAGGCGACAAAAGCAGATTGCGCGACGACATTGCCAGCCCAGAAGGCTCGCGCACGGTTGGGCAGCCGACAACCTCGATGGGAATGTCCAGATCGCGGGCCATGCGGCGCACCACCAGCAGTTGCTGATAGTCTTTTTCCCCGAAGTAGGCTCGGTCCGCCTGCGTTTGCAGGAACAGTTTGGCCACTACAGTGGCCACGCCTTCGAAATGGCCGGGGCGAAACGGGCCTTCCATCATGTCGGTCAAACCGGTCACGGATACCGTGGTGGAAAAGCCGTCGGGATAGATTTCCTGAGGGTCCGGCACATAGATCGCATCCACGCCATAAGGGGCCAGCTTTTGGGCGTCTTCATGTTCCGTGCGGGGATAGTTCGCCAGGTCTTCGGGGTTGTTGAACTGCTTGGGGTTCACAAAGATCGTCACGATCACCCGGTCACAGTTCTCCTCGGCGGCCTTCGCCAGCGACAAATGCCCTTCGTGCAATGCGCCCATGGTCGGAACAACGCCGATAACGTCACCTGCGCGGTGCCATTCTGTCGTCTTGGTTCGCAGTTCCGCCAGCGAGCGCAGGATCGGCGCGGTCACGTCTTTGGTCCTTTCGCCGGAGCCTGATCAGCAAACACATGTTCGGCTGCCGGAAATGTTCGCGCACGCACTTCGGCCGCGTAATCTGCGATAGCGGCTTCAGCCAACGGGCCAAGCTCGGCATAGCGTTTGACGAATTTGGGTTTGAAGGCGGTGAAAAAACCGACCATGTCATCGACGACCAGAATTTGCCCGTCACAACCGGCGGACGCTCCGATTCCGATGGTGGGGATGGCAACCTGTTCGGTGATCGTGTCGGCCAGACCTTGCGGCACTTTCTCAAGCACCACGGAAAACGCACCGGCCTCGGCCACGGCGCGGGCATCTGCCATGACGGTTTCGGCCTGTTCGTCACGCCCCTGCACCTTGTAGCCGCCCAGCGTGTTGATCGATTGCGGGGTCAGACCGATATGCGCCATCACCGGGATGCCGCGCTTGACCAGAAAGCGGATGGTTTCGGCCATCTCGGCACCGCCTTCCAGCTTGACTGCCCCCGCACCGGTTTCCGCCATCAGCCGCGCCGCGTTGCGAAACGCTTGTGCCGGGCTTTCCTCATAGCTGCCAAACGGCATGTCGATGACCATCATCGCCGTGCTCAACCCGCGTGCGACGGCCTGACCGTGCAGGATCATCATCTCCATCGTGACACCAAGGGTGGATTCCAGCCCGTGCAAAACCATCCCGACGCTGTCCCCCACAAGAACAAAGTCACAATGCGTGTCCATCAGGCGCGCCATAGGCGTTGTGTATGCGGTCAGCGAGACCAGAGGCACGCCGCCTTTTCGGGCGCGAATATCTTCGGCGTTCGGGGCCTTTTTGCGGGCGGTGGCGCTCATGGTTGGCTCCTGCAGGGCTTATGTTGCAGTGCGGCATAGCAGATCGGCCGGGGCCAAAGAAACCCCGGTTGCGCGAACATTCCCTTGATTGACCTCAGGTTTAAAGGAACACTGCCGATAAAACGGCCCGGAAAACATGGGCGCAGATTTTCAGTTGGGAGAGTTCACATGACAAAACACGTGCTTCGAACATTCGCGTCGACCGTGGCGATTGGCGCCAGCCTGTTGGCGACGCAGGTTTTGGCCAAATCCGACATCACCATCGCCATGCAGTTGGAACCCCCGCATCTGGATCCGACCAGCGCCGCAGCTCAGGCCATCGATTCGGTTGTCTACACCAACATCTTCGAAGGTCTGACCCGTTTCATGGGCGACGGCTCGGTCGTGCCCGGCCTTGCGGAAAGCTGGGAGATTTCCGAAGACGGCAAAACTTATACCTTCAAACTGCGCGACGGCGTGACCTTCCATGACGGCACGACTATGGATGCCGAGGATGTCAAATTCAGCCTTGACCGGGCCACGGCCGAGGACAGCGCCAACGCGCAGAAAGCTCTGTTTGCAGGGATCGAAAGCGTCGAGGCCGTGGATCCACTGACGGTCAGGATCACCCTGGCCGATCCGAACGGCAACTTCCTGTTCAACCTTGCCTGGGGTGACGCGGTGATCGTCGCGCCCGAAAGCATCGAGAACATCAAGACAAACCCGGTTGGTACAGGTGCATTTACCTTTGGCGACTGGGTTCAGGGCGACAGCATAACACTGAACCGCAACCCCAATTATTGGGGCGATCAACCCGCTTTAGAGACTGCGACGTTCAAATTCATCTCAGACCCGACCGCCGCTTTCGCGGCCATGATGGCCGAAGACGTGGACGTGTTCGACAACTTCCCGGCACCGGAAAACCTGCCCCAGTTCGAGGCTGACCCGCGGTTTCAGGTTCTGGTTGGATCGACCGAGGGGGAAACGATCCTGTCCACCAACAACAAACAGCCGCCATTCGATGATATTCGGGTCCGGCAGGCGTTGGCCCATGCGATTGACCGGCAGGCCATCATCGACGGCGCCATGTTCGGGTACGGCACCCCTATCGGCACGCATTTTGCGCCACACAACCCCGCTTATGTCGATCTGACGGGCCAGTCCGCGTATGATCCCGAAAAGGCCAGGGCTTTGCTGGCAGAGGCGGGATTTGAAAACGGGTTCGAGACAACTCTGCACTTGCCACCGCCATCTTATGCGCGCCGGGGCGGTGAAATCATCGCCGCACAGCTGGCCGAGGTCGGCATCACGGCCGAGATCATCAACGTCGAATGGGCCCAGTGGCTGGAATCGGTGTTCAAGGGCAAGGAATTTGGTCTGACCATCGTCAGCCATACCGAACCGATGGATATCGGCATCTATGCGCGGCCCGACTATTACTTCCAGTATGACAGCATCGACTTTCAGACGCTGATGGAGACGCTGAACACCACC
The DNA here is from genome assembly GCF_056541905.1 of Ruegeria sp. AF5. Lineage (NCBI taxonomy): Bacteria > Pseudomonadati > Pseudomonadota > Alphaproteobacteria > Rhodobacterales > Roseobacteraceae > Ruegeria > Ruegeria sp. AF5. The sequence goes on along the minus strand of NZ_JBQFYZ010000012.1, from coordinate 39,320 downwards.
ACCGACCCCGAGGAAAGGACCCGTCTTCTGGGTGAGGCACAGCGCCTCATCTCGAACGATTATGTCAATGGGTACCTGTTCCAGCTGGCCAAGCTAGGCGTCGCCAAGGCCGGTGTTCAGGGCCTGTGGGAGAACGCACCGACTGCGGCAATCGACCTGACCGCCATTTCCTGGTCTGAATGACATCAGTTTGCTGGGCCTGCTTATCGGGCCCAGTTTCACCATTGCGAAATGCGTTTCTAACGATCATGAAAAGCTTGTTTGCAGGTTTCGTTCTTTTGCTTTTCGCGTCTGTCCTTCCAGGCGCTGTTTTTGCGCAGGGCTTGTTCCAAGGGCAGCAGGATACGCTGGTGGGAACCCCGGACAACCCGCTGAAAGTCGGGGTTGGTATCAAGATCGACCAGATTACCGGTGTCGATCAGCAATCCGAAAACTATGGTGCCGTGGTTGTACTGCGGTTCGAATGGACAGACCCGGAGCTGGCGTTTGATGCGGAAAGCCTTGGTCGTGAATTTCGGGTTTTTGAACCGCCCGCTTTCGTGAAATACGCCGCTGAGCTGGATGTGGTAACCCCGGCTTTTGTTATCCATAACCAACAGTCCAATCGATGGATTCATGAATCCGCAGTTGCCGTGCGTCATGATGGTCATGTGACTTTTGTCGAAAAATCCTCGCTGACCTTGCAGGCTCCGCATTTCAACTTTCGCAAATACCCGTTCGATACGCAGGAATTTCACTTCGAGGTCGTATCGGTGTTTCCTTCGCAATTCGTTCACTATCACTCGCTTGATGAATACTCCGGCCTGGGTGATATGCTGGGCGAAGAGGAATGGATACTTGGCAATGCCAGGGCTCTGACGTCAACGACGACCGGTTTGTCAGGAAACGAAAGCGACCGGGTCGAACTTGTCTTCGAAGGCACCCGGCACCTGACATATTACACCATCCGCATATTCCTGCCGATGCTGGTGCTGATCACGGTAGGATGGGCGCTTTTCTTTCTGGATGAATACCGAAAACGGATCGAGATCGCAGGCGGCAACCTGTTAGTCTTTGTGGCCTTCAACTGGGCCATTTCCGCTGACTTGCCCAAGCTTGGCTATCTGACGTTTCTGGACTTCATTCTGCAATGCATGTTCCTGATGACAGGAACGATTATCGTCTTCAGCGTGATGTTGCGTAAATTGAAAGTTTCCGGTCGGGAAGAGACGGCTAGAAAGCTCGACAATTACGCGATCAAATGGATTTACCCGTTGGGATATGCCGCCATCATCGGCTATGCCGTCGTTGTCTTTCTGATGACGTCTTAGGCGCTGAACCCCACAACTATGTGGTTCTGAAATCGCGTGTATAGCTTTGGCTACCGGCTGTTCTGACCCTTGTCGGCGCAGCAGGACGGCGTGGCGGACACCGCGCGCTGAAAGCAACAGTAACAAAAAATCGCAAGATTAAGCATGCACTGCTGATTGTCGTGGTGTCTGATTCAACACAACAGATGTCGGATTCTAGAGTATCCAAATTCGGTTTTTTCGCGGATTCTGAAAAAAAAGGTCCGATTCATGCGATACTCTGGTTTCAAAGTCATCAAAGAGGCTCTTACCGGGCACAAAGGGTGGACACCGGCCTGGCGCGAGCCGGAGCCCAAGCCACATTACGACATTGTGATCATCGGCGGTGGCGGTCATGGCCTTTCAACGGCGCATTACCTGTCAAAGGTATTTGGCCTCCGCAATGTGGCGGTGATTGAAAAAGGCTGGATCGGTGGCGGCAATGTCGGGCGCAATACAACCATTATCCGCTCGAATTATTTGCTGGACGGCAACGAACCTTTCTACGAGTTCTCGCTGAAACTGTGGGAAGGTCTTGAGCAGGACGTAAACTATAACGCGATGGTCAGCCAGCGCGGGATCATCAACCTGATCCACACAGACGCCCAGCGCGACGCCTTTACGCGACGTGGCAACGCCATGATCCTGAACGGCGCGGATGCCGAGCTGCTGGATGCCGAACAGGTGCGCAAGGAATACCCATTCCTGAACTTCAACGATGCCCGGTTCCCGATCAAGGGCGGGCTGGCCCAGCGGCGCGGCGGCACGGTTCGGCACGACGCGGTGGCCTGGGGATATGCCCGGTCGGCGGACAGCCACGGTGTCGATATCATCCAAAACTGCGAAGTGACCGGTTTCCGGATCGAAAACGGAAGATGTCTGGGCGTTGAAACCTCGAAAGGGTTCATTGGCGCAGGCAAGGTTGGCTGTGCCGTGGCCGGAAATTCAGGGCGTGTCATGGGCATGGCGGGTATGCGGTTGCCAATCGAAAGCCATGTCCTGCAAGCCTTCGTTTCAGAAGGTCTGAAGCCGGTTCTGCCTGGGGTCATCACCTTTGGCGCGGGGCATTTCTATGTCAGTCAATCCGACAAGGGCGGGCTGGTCTTTGGTGGCGATATCGACGGGTACAATTCGTACGCACAACGCGGCAACCTGCCCGTGGTCGAAGATGTCTGCGAGGGCGGCATGGCCCTGATGCCGATGATCGGTCGCGCGCGCCTGCTGCGGATGTGGGGCGGGATCATGGATATGTCCATGGATGGATCGCCCATCATCGACCGGACCAGCATCGATGGCCTCTATTTCAATGGCGGCTGGTGTTACGGCGGGTTCAAGGCAACTCCGGCGTCGGGGTATTGCTTTGCGCATCTGCTGGCAAAGGATGAACCGCACCCGACCGCAACCGCCTACCGGTTCGACCGGTTCCGCACTGGTCGCATGATCGACGAAAAAGGTATGGGCAACCAGCCCAACCTGCACTGAGGGGAGCAGCACCATGATCATCCATCATCCCTTGCTGGGCCCGCGTGACAGTTCCGAATTCGTCTATCTGGGAGACGCTTCGCTGATCAACAGGCCCGACTGGCAGGCCGAAAACGCGGCCGAAGCGTTTTATGACTACGCCTATCTGCGCGACAATCCAGCTGGCGAACACCGCGAGTTGTGGTTCCACGAGGGGGGCGACCGTTCCTGGTTGGTCGTGACCCGCAATACCGCGACACATGAGATTTCCAAAGTGGAACTGGCCCGTGACGTGGCCCGGGCACAGGGGCGCTCCAAATGACTCAAGACAACAGGCTGAGCGGCGGTCAGATCGACCGCACCAAAACCCTGAACTTCAAATTCGACAACCGCAGTTACACTGCGCATCCGGGCGATACGCTGGCCTCGGCCCTTCTGGCCAATGGCGTGCGCCTGATGGGCCGGTCGTTCAAATACCATCGCCCGCGTGGCGTGCTGACTGCCGGTTCGGAAGAACCCAACGCCCTTGTCGAGCTGCGCACCGGCAACCGTCAGGAACCCAACACCCGTGCCACGACCGTTGAGATGTTCGAGGGGCTTGAAGCCCATTCCCAAAACCGCTGGCCCAGCCTGAAATTCGATGCTCTGGCAATCAACGACAGATTCTCGACCTTTCTGACGGCGGGGTTCTACTACAAAACCTTCATGTGGCCTGCCGCGTTCTGGGAAAAGCTGTACGAGCCGATGATCCGCCGCGCGGCCGGTCTTGGGTCATTGTCGATGCAGGAAGATCCCGATGAGTATGACAAGGGGTTCCGGCATTGCGATCTGCTGATTATCGGCGCGGGTCCAGCCGGATTGATGGCGGCACTGACTGCGGGCCGGGCCGGTTCCGAGGTCATTCTTGCGGATGAGGATTTCGCACTTGGTGGGCGGCTCAACAGTGAAACCTTTTCGCTGAACGACGGCGATGCGACCGATTGGATTAAGCAGAGTGTCGCTGAACTGTCAGCAATGCCCAACGTCCGCCTGATGCCGCGCACGACCGTGATCGGTGCCTTTGATCACGGCATTTATGGCGCAGTTGAGCGGACGGGCGATCATCTTGCTTCTCTGCCTTCCGGTAAACCGCGCCAGATACTCTGGCGCATCTACGCCAAACGCGCCCTATTGTGCGCTGGCGCGACCGAGCGGCCCATCGCGTTTGAAAACAACGACAGACCCGGCATCATGCTGGCAAGTGCGTTGCGCACCTATGCCAATCGGTTTGCAACCACGGCGGCGCAACGTGTCGCCATCTTTACGAACAACGATGACGGCCACCGCACAGCTGCGGATCTGCACGCAAAAGGTATCAGGATTGCTGCCGTCGTCGACGTTCGTGACGACGCCCCGACCAGCCATGACTATGAAGTTCTGCGCGGCGCGCAGGTCAGGGACACCAAAGGCCGACTGGGGCTGACCTTTGTCGAGGTTGAGCTGGCAGACGGGTCGTCGCGCACGCTGGACTGCGGGGCGCTTGGCGTTTCGGGTGGCTGGAACCCCAACGTGCATTTGACCTGCCACCAACGGGGGCGTCCCGCCTGGAACGACGATCTGGCGGCTTTCGTGCCCGGCGCGGACTTGCCGCCTAAGCTGTCCGTCGCAGGGGCGGCGAATGGTGTGATGTCCACCCATGGTGCCCTGCAATCCGGGGCAGAAGGTGCGGCGCAGGCGCTGGGCCTGAAAGGCCCGCTGTCCGATCTGCCTAAGGCCGAGGATATCCCGATCTCGCAGACACCGTTCTGGTATGTTCAGGGTTGCAGCCGCGCGTGGCTGGATCAGCAGAACGACGTGACCGTCAAGGATGTGAAGCTCAGCCATCAGGAAGGGTTCCGTTCGGTCGAGCACTTGAAACGCTATACCACCTTGGGCATGGCCACCGATCAGGGCAAGACCTCGAACATGGGCGGGCTTGCGATCATGGCCGAACTTGCAGGTAAGTCCATTCCGGAAACCGGCACAACGATCTTCCGCCCGCCCTATACGCCCGTTCCGATTGCAACCTTTGCTGGCCGGATGAAAGGCAAAGAGTTTCATCCAACCCGCCTGACCCCGTCACATTACTGGGCCAAGGAACGCGGCGCGGTGTTTGTCGAGGTCGGCAATTGGCTGCGCGCACAGTGGTTCCCGCTGCCCGGTGAAACCCATTGGCGGGAATCCGTGGACCGTGAGGTGCGCCAGACCCGTGCCTCGGTCGGGGTGTGCGACTGCACCACGCTTGGAAAGATTGATGTTCAGGGTGCGGATGCGGCGGATTTCCTGAACAGGGTCTATTGCAACGGATTTGCTAAACTGGCCGTCGGCAAAACCCGCTATGGGCTGATGTTGCGCGAAGACGGAATTGCGATGGATGACGGTACCGCCGCGCGTCTGGCCGAAGATCATTTCGTAGTCACCACCACAACCGCCAATGCGGTCAAGGTCTACCAGCATATGGAATTTGTCCGGCAATGCCTGTTCCCGGACATGGATGTGCAGCTGATCTCGACCACCGAAGCCTGGGCACAATACGCGGTAGCCGGGCCCAATTCGCGCAAACTTCTGCAAAAGATCGTGGATCCCGAGTTCGACATCTCGAACGAAGGCTTCCCGTTCATGGCTTGCGGCAACATCACCGTATGCGGCGGGTTGCGGGCGCGGTTGTTCCGGATTTCCTTCTCGGGCGAATTGGCCTTTGAAATCGCGGTTCCATCGCGATACGGCGACGCGCTGATGCGACGTTTGATGCAGGAAGGCGAAGAGTTCGATGTCGTACCATACGGCACCGAAGCGCTGGGCGTCATGCGGATCGAAAAGGGTCACGCCGCAGGCAACGAGTTGAACGGAACCACCACCGCCCTGAACCTTGGAATGGGTCGGATGGTATCCAAGAATAAAGACAGCATCGGCTCAATCCTGTCCGAGCGTGAAGGGCTGAACGAACCAGACGCTTTGATGATGGTTGGCATCAAGCCTGTGAACGCTGGCGACAAGGTAACCGCCGGAGGGCATCTGATGGATGCCACGGGTCCCGTGGATGCTGCCCATGATCAGGGATATGTCACATCGGCGGCATTTTCGCCGTCGCTGGACAGCCATATCGGCCTTGGCTTTTTGAAAAACGGCGGCACACGTCAGGGTGAAAAGATGCGCCTTGTGTCGCCAGTGACCGATCTGACGGTCGAGGTTGAAATCGTCTCGGCCCATTTCGTCGACCCCGAGGGAGAACGGCTCCGTGCATGATCTTGTAGCAATAACCGCGCTGGGTGGAACCGAACCCAAGATCGACAGGGTCGGAAGCGTGACCTGCACCGAAACCCCGGGTGTGGCGCTGGCCTCGGTCGCCGCTCGGCTGGGTCGGGAAGACAAAACCCGGAGCGCCATATCCCAATTGATCGGGGTGGAAACGCCTGGCGTTGGTAAGTTTACCGGCGGGCCGATCGTTGCCTTCTGGACCGGGCCTGATCAATGGATGATCGAAGCGCACTTTGAGACACATGAAGATCTGGCGCATCTGGTTAAAGAAAGCACTGGGGACAACGCATCGGTTTCCGAACAGACAGACGCATGGGTCAGGTTTGATCTGGACGGAGAAGGCGTGTTGGCAGTGCTGGAATTGCTAAGCAGTCTGGCTTGCCAAAAAATGGCGGTCGGTGCCGCATCCCGCACGTCAATCCATCACCTGGGATGTTTCGTCCTGTGCCGTGCTTCTGGTTCGTTCAGTGTCTACGGGCCAAGATCGTCTGCCGGGTCACTGCATCATGCGATTGTGGCCGCAATGAAATCGGCGCTTTGAAGGCAAGGTCAGCTTGAGGGCAGCGGGGCGTTGTCTTCGACCCGAAACCGGTTGATCCGTCGCCGGTCCTCGCTGGGGCTTAAACCAAAGGCGGACCGATAGTGTGTCACCAAAGGCGTGACCGAGCTGTATCCGATGGCTGCAGCGATGTCGGCAATAGGGTCCTTGGTATAGACAACCATCTGACGGGCCGCCTTCATCCGCATGGACCGGAAATAATGGCTGGGGCTTTGCCCCGTGGCCTGTTTGAAGGCGCGCTCGACCTGGCGGGAGGTGACGCCCGTTTGATCCGCTATGTCCGCGATCGAGATCGGATTGCCGATACGGCTTGCGAACAGGTCGACACATCGCGCCACAAGCGGCGGCAGCTTTTCACCCGTGGCAGGTTTGCTTGCACTGGGCACCTGTTGCTGAACACCCTCCCCTCGCATCATCGGATGCTGGAACCAGCAGGCCACCTCATGTGCGACTTCGCCGCCCAACCGGTCCTGAATCAGATGCAGGGCCAGATCAAACGCGGCCGCCGCCCCGGCCGCAGTATACCGCGTGGCATCCGACACGATCACTTCGCGCCGCGCATCGATCTGGGGAAACTCGGCCAGAAATGCAGCCTCGTAACACCAGTGCACCGATACCGGATGGCCGGTCATGACCCCCGAGCGCACGAGCGGGAAAACGCCGCCGCTGATACCGCCCAGAATTGTCCCGTGTCGTGACAAGGCCCGCAACGCACCATTCCCCTGGGTCGGGTTTCTGAAGTCCGAGGTCGGACTGCTGAGCAGGAACAGAATATCAATCGGCTGGCAGTCTGAGAGGTTGCGTTCAGCCTCAAAACGCACTTGAGCGCTGGAGCTGACCTTTCCCCCGTTTTCCGCAATAAGAGACCAGCGAAATGCCTCTTGCCCGGCGATCTCATTTGCGGCGCGCAGCGGTTCGATGACCGAGGTCAGGCAAGCCATCGGAAAGCCGTCGAACAGCAGAAACCCGATCTCAATTCTATTTTCTGTCAGCATGAGCGCTACACTATCAGTAAAATCTCGGTTCGGCCCGAATTGGTCCTTGGCCGCTCTGGCCTGCGGAAACGGTTCGAACAAGTGTAGCAAAACACGGAACGTGCGAAATCGAAAAAACACGCAACAAACATGGCGAAAATCGGGGTCAGGGGCCTCATTCGGATTGACAGGCTGAAAGGGACAAAGGTTGCGCAGCGCCATTTGCCGGTCTGGCGATGCCGTAGATGCTGGACCCGTGACGGCTGAGACCCTAACGTGGCCTCAATGCTTCGCTATACCCTTAAACGACTGATCTCATTGCTTGCCAGCCTTGCTATCGCCTCGGTGGTTATCTTTGCCGTGATCGAGGTCGCGCCGGGGGACCCGGCCTCGTTCATGCTGGGTGTCAACGCGCAGGAGGATACGTTGGCCGCGCTGCGGGCTGAACTGGGTCTGGATGGATCAAGGGTACAGCGGTATTTCAACTGGGTCGGGGGGATGGTGGCCGGGGATTTCGGCACCTCGTACACCTACCGCACACCGGTGTCGCAGATGATTGCGGACCGGCTGTGGGTATCGTTGCCTTTGGCGCTATATGCGCTCACGCTGTCCACACTGATCGCCTTTCCCGCCGGGATCTATGCCGCCGCACGTCGGGGCAAGCCCGGGGATCTGGCGGTGATGGGGGCGACACAGCTTGGTATCGCGGTGCCGAATTTCTGGTTCGCGATGATGCTGGTGCTGATCTTCGCCATAAACCTGCGCTGGTTCAATGCCGGTGGGTTTGTTGGCTGGGGCGAGGGCCTTTGGGCGGGGCTGCGTTCGCTGACTTTGCCCGCCATTGCGTTGGCCCTTCCTCAGGCCGCGATCCTGGCCCGCGTCATGCGATCCGCGCTGCTGGATATTCTGGGCGAGGATTTTATGCGCACCGCGCGAGCCAAAGGGTTGTCGCGTCGTCAGGCTCTGTGGCGGCATGGGGTGCGAAACGCGCTGATCCCGGTGCTGACGATCATCGGCTTGCAGTTTTCTTTCCTGCTGGCCGGGTCGATCATCATCGAACAGGTGTTCTACCTGCCGGGCCTCGGGCGGTTGGTGTTTCAGGCCATTTCGGCCCGCGATCTGATCGTGGTTGAATCGGTGGTGATGCTGCTGGTCTTTGCGGTGATCACCGTGAATTTTCTGGTGGATCTGGCCTACGCAGCCGTTGACCCACGGTTGAGGAGCCGGTCATGAGCCGCAACCTGATTCTGGGCGCGGCGCTGTCGTCGCTGGTGGTGCTGGCGGCGCTGATCTCGTTTGTCTGGACACCCTACGACTATGCCGCGCTGGATATCCCCAACAAACTTCAGACGCCCGATGCACAACACTGGTTTGGAACAGATCACTTCGGCCGCGACATGTTCTCGATGATCATGGTCGGTGCACGCACTTCGATTGCGGTGGCTCTGGTGGCCGTGGGGATTGGCATGGCGCTGGGCGTACCCCTTGGCCTGACAGCCGCCGCACGCAAAGGGTCGTGGTTGGATGAGGTGATCATGCGTGGCAACGATCTGGTCTTTGCCTTTCCCTCGCTGGTCATCGCCATCCTGATCACGGCTGTGTTCGGTGCCGGTGCCATCAACGCGATCATTGCGATCGGTATTTTCAACATCCCCGTCTTTGCCCGCATCACCCGAGGGGCCGCATTGTCGCTGTGGGAGCGCGAGTTCATCCTTGCCGCCCGTGTGTCGGGCAAAGGTGCCGCACGGATATCAGCCGAACACATCCTGCCCAATGTCGCCAACTTGCTGATCGTTCAGGGCACCATCCAATTTTCGCTGGGCATACTGGCCGAGGCGGGCCTGTCCTATGTCGGTCTGGGCGCGCAACCTCCGACGCCCAGTTGGGGCCGGATGCTGGCGGACGCCCAGACTATGGTCAGTTTTGCCCCGCATTTGGCTCTGATTCCGGGCTTGGCGATTATTGTCACGGTATTGGGTTTGAACCTGCTGGGTGATGGTCTGCGCGACTGGCTGGACCCAAGGATCAGGGTGGCGCGGGCATGACGTTGCTGCAAGTCGAAAACCTGTCCCTGTCGATCCACGGGGTGCCGATCCTGAAACAGGTCAACTTGTCCATCGACCCGGGCCAGATCGTGGCGGTGACAGGTGAAAGCGGCTCGGGCAAATCCATGACAGCACTGGCTGTGATGCAGCTTCTGCCAAACGGGGCAACGGCAGACGGCGTAATCCGACTGGATGGCACTGACCTGCTTTCCGAATCCGAGGCCGAGATGTGCGCCTTGCGTGGCGCGTCCATCGGGATGGTATTTCAGGAACCGATGACGGCGCTCAACCCGGTGAAAACAATCGGCGATCAGGTGATGGAGACCATCCTGATCCACAAGGCGATGCCTCCTGCTCAGGCCCGGACCCGCGCCGCAGAGGTTTTGACCCGGGTTGGCCTGCCACCCGACAGGTTTCCTCTGTCGCGCTATCCGCATGAGCTGTCGGGCGGGCAGCGTCAGCGTGTGGTCATCGCAATGGCCATCGCATTGCGCCCAAGGCTATTGATCGCGGATGAGCCGACTACGGCGCTGGATGTCACCACGCAGGCGCAGATCCTTGATTTGCTGAAAGGGCTGGTTCGCGAATATGATATGGGCCTGCTGATGATCACCCATGATCTGGCTGTGGTCTCGGACATGGCCGATCAGATTGTCGTCATGCGTCACGGCGAGGTCGTCGAAAGTGGCGCGACGCGAAACCTGTTTCGAGATATGCAGCACCCCTATACCCGTATGTTGTTCGAAGCTTCGGGTCATCAGGTCACCCTGCCTGAACCTACACAGCAACGCCCGCTTCTGGAGGTTTCGCAGGTCGTCCGGGATTACCGCCTTCCCCGCAAAGGTCTGCTGGATGCGCCGCGCCACCACCGCGCGGTGGATGGTGTCAGCTTTACCCTCAACCGAGGGGAGCGTTTAGGGCTGGTGGGCGAGTCCGGTTGCGGAAAATCGACCCTAACACGGGCTATTTTAGGGTTGGAAGAGATCCAATCTGGTCAGATTATGCTGGATGGTCAGCCGGTTTTCACCGGCCACAGGCCCAACCTTGCGGTACGTCGCAAGATGCAGGTCGTGTTTCAGGACCCCTATGGCAGCTTCAATCCCCGCCACCGTGTCGCGCGCCTGATTACAGAACCTTTTCACCTGTTGGAAACGCCACCAAAGGGGTCCGAACGCCAGGACCGGATTGCAGAGATGCTGACGGCAGTGGGCCTCGGCCCTGATGATGCGGGCAAATACATTCACGAGTTTTCGGGCGGGCAACGCCAGCGGATCGCTATTGCCCGCGCTCTGATCATTCGGCCGGAACTGATCCTGTTCGATGAGGCGGTTTCAGCCCTCGACGTATCGGTGCGCGCCCAAATCCTCGATCTGCTTGCCGAACTCTGCGAGGCTTATGATCTGACTTACCTGTTCATCAGCCACGATCTGAGTGTGGTGCGCACCATCACCGATCATGTTCTGGTGATGCAATCCGGACGAATTGTCGAACATGGCAAGACCGAACAGGTATTCTCGGACCCGCAGCATCCCTACACGCAAACCCTGATCGCCGCCGCGCCCCAATTGCCTGAAATCGGGAAGTTATTGGCGTAAAACCATTTGTTAGAGCCTGAACGGAGGCCAAAATGACCCAACCACTCTGGTTTGATCCCACCCTGTGCCTGATCGGTGGAAACTGGACGCCTGCGGCATCGGGCGACTCATTGCCTTTGACCAACCCGTCAGACGGAACCGAGATTTGCCGGATCCCGCGCGGCTCGGGTGTGGATATTGACGCGGCGGTCGCCGCCGCCAGAACTGCGTTAAAGGGCGACTGGGGGCGCAAGACGGCCTTGGAGCGTGGGCGCATCCTGACCCGGCTGGGCCAGCTGGTGTTGGAACGGGTGGACGATCTGGCGCGGCTTGAGGCGATGGATGTGGGCAAGCCCCTGACGCAGGCCCGCGCCGATGCCATCGCGCTGGCGCGCTATTGTGAGTTCTACGGGGGTGCAGCGGACAAGGTGATGGGTGAGACCATTCCCTATCTCGATGGCTACACCGTCTATACACTGCGCGAACCCCATGGGGTGACAGGCCACATCGTGCCCTGGAACTATCCGATGCAGATTATCGGGCGCTCGGTCGGGGCCGCGGTGGCCATGGGCAACGCCTGTGTTCTGAAACCGGCGGAAGAGGCCTGTCTGACCGCGCTGGCCTTTGCCCATCTTGCACAGCAAGCGGGTCTGCCAGCAGGTGCACTGAATGTTGTGCCCGGTCTGGGGGCCGAGGCCGGAGCCGCACTGTCCGGGCATCCGGGGGTCAACCATATCTCGTTCACTGGTTCGGTCGCCACGGGGGCCCTGGTGCAGCAGGCCGCGGGGCGCAATGTAGTGCCTGTGACGCTGGAACTGGGCGGAAAATCCCCCCAGCTGGTGTTTGATGATGCCGATCTGGATGCCGCCCTGCCGTTTCTGGTGAATGCGGGCATTCAGAACGCAGGACAGACCTGCTCGGCCTCCTCCCGCATTCTGGTACAGCGCGGTGTCTATGATCAGGTCAAATCCCGCATGGCCGAGGCCTATGAACAGCTCAGCGTTGGACCCGCGATGCAGGATCTTCGCGTTGGACCACTGATCTCGGACCGGCAAAAGCAGATCGTAAACAGCTTTCTGGACAAAGGCGCCGATCTGACCATTGCGGCAGAAGGGACGATCATAATGGATGCGCCGGAAACCGGGGCTTATGTCCGGCCCACCTTGTTTGCGGACGTGCCACCGGATCACCCGCTCGCCCGCGATGAAATCTTCGGCCCGGTCCAGGTTCTGATCCCGTTCGACACCGAAGAACAGGCTCTAAATATAGCCAATAGCACTGACTACGGTCTTGTCGCCAGCGTCTGGACACGTGACGGTGCGCGGCAGATGCGGTTGGCAAAAGGGCTGCACGCGGGTCAAGTCTTCCTCAACAACTATGGGGCAGGCGGCGGCGTTGAACTGCCTTTTGGAGGCGTGGGCAAATCCGGCCATGGCCGCGAGAAAGGCTTTGAGGCGCTTTATGGCTTTTCGCAACTCAAGACAGTGGCTGCCTATCACGGGTAACAGCGCCCCGGTCTGTCAGATCAACGTTTCTTTCGCGCATATGCGCCCCAGAACAATCTCCTTGATCTCTTTAAGGGAATGGGCAACGGACAATCCAAAGGGCGGTTGGTATCAGTGATTTGTCGTCTCAAGTCACTATTGGAGTAAAGACCGTTCGGGTCAGGACCAGAAAATCGCAATGAAGGACCCGGGTGGCGCTTGGCATTCCCGCTCTGTTCTGGATTGTCGGCCTCCTGCTTGTAAAAGCGTCGAAACCAAAAGCGGGCGTCTCAACGCCGCTATTACGCGCGCTTTTCATCAATCGAGGTTACGCCCAGAACATCCAGCACCCTGGCTTCGATCTGCTCGGCATTCATACCCGCAACGGCATACATGTCCGCGGGGCTGGCCTGATCGATGAAGATGTCAGGCAAGACCATCGAGCGGTATTTCAAGCCCCGATCAAAAACACCCTCATCCGCCAGAAGCTGTGCCACATGGCTGCCAAACCCGCCAACAGCGCCTTCTTCGATGGTGATCAACGCCTCATGATCCGCAGCCAGGTTCAGGATCAAGTCGCGATCCAGCGGCTTGGCAAAGCGGGCGTCTGCGATTGTTGGGCTAATGCCTTTGGCGGTCAGAGACTCGGCTGCTTTCTGAACTTCAGCCAGCCGCGTGCCAAAAGACAAAAGTGCGACGCGCGCGCCTTTCCGGATCAAGCGGCCTTTGCCGATCTCCAGTACCTCACCGCGTTCGGGCAAGTCCACTCCGACACCTTCGCCGCGCGGATAGCGGAAGGCAATCGGCCCTTCATCATGCGCAACAGCGGTTGCCACCATGTGCATCAATTCCGCCTCATCCGCGGCGGCCATGACGACCATGCCCGGCAGATTGGCCAAATAGGCAATATCGAACGACCCGGCATGGGTGGCACCGTCAGCCCCCACCAAACCTGCGCGGTCAATGGCAAACCGAACGGGCAAGCGCTGGATTGCAACGTCATGCACAACCTGGTCGTACCCCCGCTGCAGAAAGGTCGAATACATGGCGCAGAAAGGCTTCATCCCGCCTGCCGCCAGCGCAGCCGAGAAGGTCACGCCGTGCTGCTCGGCAATCGCCACATCGAAACAGCGCGACGGGTACCGTTCGGCAAACAGGCCCAACCCGGTGCCATCTGGCATCGCGGCAGTCACCGCAACGATCTTGTCATCGCGCGCGGCGGCATCCACCAGAGCCTTGCCAAAGACAGACGTGTAAGAAGGCGCGTTTGAAGGGGCCTTTTTCTGCTCACCCGTAACCACATCGAATTTGGCTGTCGCGTGGCCTTTGTCGCGGGCCTGTTCGGCTGGTGCGTACCCTTTGCCCTTCTTGGTCAAGACGTGGATCAGGATCGGCCCGGTTGCCCGCGCCTTGACGGTGCGCAGAACCGGCAGCAGCTGATCCAGGTCATGCCCATCAATAGGCCCGAGATAGGAAAACCCGAGCTCTTCGAACAGGGTCCCGCCCACGGCCATACCTTTCAGCATTTCCTTGGCGCGTTTGGCCCCTTCGCGGAACGGTTCGGGCAAAAGTGAAACAGCGCCCTTTGCGGCGGCTTTCAGATCGTGGAATGGCGCCTCGGCGTAGATTCGGGACAGATAGCTGGACAAGGCACCAACAGGGGGGGCGATGCTCATTTCATTGTCATTCAGAATGACAATCAGGCGTTTCTTCAGGTGACCGGCATTGTTCATCGCCTCAAAGGCCATGCCTGCGGACATCGATCCATCACCGATCACGGCAATCGCGTCACCCAACCCTTCAGGGGTTACACCGCCCAGATCACGCGCCACGGCAAAACCCAGTGCAGCACTGATCGAAGTGCTGGAATGCGCGGCGCCAAACGGGTCATAGGGGCTTTCGCTGCGCTTGGTGAAACCGCTCAGGCCATCTTTCATGCGCAGCGTGCGAATGCGGTCGCGCCGTTCGGTCAGGATTTTGTGCGGATAGCACTGATGGCCCACATCCCAGATGATCTTGTCGCGCGGCGTGTCGAAAACAGCGTGCAGCGCGGTTGTCAGTTCCACAACACCCAGACCCGCGCCCAGATGCCCACCAGTGACAGAAACCGCCGAAATCGTCTCGGCCCGCAATTCCTGCGCAACCTGATGCAACTGCGCGTCCGAGAACCGCTTGAGATCGGCGGGGCGGTTCACAAGGTCCAGCAGGGGCGTTTTGGGGCGGTCAGACATTTGGCGCGTTCCTGGCTTAGCTGTCCCGGGCAATAACGAAGCGAGCGGCTTCCTTCAAGGTTTCTGCCGTCGGGCCATACCCGTCCAGTGCGGCACAGGCCTGATCAACAAGTTCACTGGCGCGGGTTCTGGCAGCATCCAAACCCAGAAGAGATACGAAAGTGGCCTTTCCCGCATCCGCATCCTTCTGAAGACGTTTGCCTGCCTTTGACGCATCACCTTCAACATCAAGGATGTCGTCTGCAATCTGAAAAGCAAGACCAAGGGCCCGGGCATATTGGCGCAAGGGTTCTGGATCCGCTTTTGCCAGACGCGCACCCGCACAGGCGGACCATTCGATC
Source organism: Ruegeria sp. AF5 (assembly GCF_056541905.1). Lineage (NCBI taxonomy): Bacteria > Pseudomonadati > Pseudomonadota > Alphaproteobacteria > Rhodobacterales > Roseobacteraceae > Ruegeria > Ruegeria sp. AF5. The sequence goes on along the minus strand of NZ_JBQFYZ010000012.1, from coordinate 24,047 downwards.
AAAGCGCCCGTTTTGCCGCCCTGAAGCTGTGTTATCGCATTCAGCGTCAGAGGCTCAGAAGCGGTTTCCGCCGCGATATCAAGCGCCTGCCCCAAAACCATACCTTGCGCACCGCTTGCCCTGGCCAGTGTCAGTGCCAGATCAACGCGAATTTCTGCATCTCCAACCTCCGGCCGGGTACACAGCTCAAAGGCCAGTGTTTGCAGCGCGTCCCCGGCAAGTACAGCCGTGCCTTCATCCCATTTCACATGCACCGTGGGGCGTCCGCGCCGCAGATCGTCGTCATCCATGCAGGGCAGATCGTCGTGAACCAGCGAATAGGCGTGCAGGGCCTCTATCGCGGTCGCGGGCCAGATCGCGCGGGACTCGTCGATTTGGTGCAGGCGCGCACTTTCCAGAACCAGAAACCCGCGCAGCCGCTTACCGCCCCGGGTGGCGTAGGCCATTGCCCGTGTCACATCCAGATCGTCCAGCGCGCCCATTATCAGGTCAAAATGATCCTGAAGGCGCGCCGCGTCCTGCGCCAGTCTTTCCTGAAACATTTACTGACCTTCGACAGGTGTGGTCCCGGTCGGTTGGCCATTCGCGTCCAGAGTGATCGCGGCCACTTTTTCCTCGGCCCGCTTCAACTCGTCCTCGCAACGTTTTTTCAAAGCGGCCCCGCGTTCATAAAGCGCAATCGACTGATCCAGCGCCACGTCGCCGCGCTCAAGCTGACCAACCACGGTCTCAAGCTCTTTCATGGCCTGCTCGAATGTCATCTGCTCAACTGGGGTATCGGTCATCGTGCTGCCTTCATCAGTTCTTCCACATGGGCGCGTGTCGCCTCGGCCAGTGCGTGCAGATCATACCCGCCCTCCAGAGTCGAGACGATACGGCCCTGACACACCTCATCGGCTATCCCGCACAGCTCTGCCGTGATCCAGGCGAAATCGCCAGTCGACCAGTTCAGATTGGCCAGAGGGTCGTCCTGATGCGCATCGAACCCGGCCGAGATGATGATCAGCTCCGGCCGGAATGCCCGCAGGCGCGGAAAGGCCTGCGTTTCATAGGCGGATCGCATCTCAGCCCCGCCGGTGCCCGGGGCCAGCGGGATATTCAGAACGTTATCGTAAGCGCCTGTCTCGTCCGGGCGGCCCGATCCGGGCCATAACGGCATTTGCTGGCTGGTGATCACAAGGGCCCGATTTTCATCCCACAGCAGGTCCTGCGTGCCGTTGCCATGATGAACGTCGAAATCGACCACAGCGACCCGCTTCAGCCCGTGGTAATCCAGCGCGTGTTTCGCTGCCAGCGCCGCGTTGCCAAACAGGCAGAACCCCATGGCTTTCTCGGCTTCGGCATGGTGCCCAGGCGGGCGAATGGCACAAAAGGCGTTCGGCGCCTCACCGCCCAAAACCAAATCAACGGCCCGCACCGCCGCACCCGCCGCGCGATAGGCCGCATCCACGGAACCCGGCGACATGAAGGTGTCCCCGTCGATCTGCGCAAACCCGTCAGTGGGGCGCGACGATCTGATGTCGCGGATATGGCTTTCGGGATGAACACGCAGCAAATCATCGTCTGCCGCCAGCGGAGCGGTCACGCGCTTCAGATCCAGCCCCTCCAGCGCGTGCAGGATATGCTCCAGCCGCGCCACCTGTTCCGGATGACCCTGGGGTGTGACATGTCCAAGGCAATCGGCATGTGTCAAAAGGGCGGTTTTCATCGGGATCCCATCTTCATCTGGCTAAAAATATCCTCGCCGAAGGCATTAATCGCCGCGCAGCGGCTCATTCAATCGGGTGCCAGCATATAGCCTGCGCCCCGGACTGTCTGCAGATACCGGGGCTGTTTCGGGTCCTGTTCGATCTTCCGGCGCAGGCGGGTGATCTGCACGTCCACGGCACGTTCTTGCGCCTGTCCTTTATCCCGGCCCAGATCTTCCACCAGTTTTGCACGGCTGATCGGCTCGCCAGGTTGGGCCGAGAAAATTTTCATCAGCTGGGTTTCGGTTGCCGTCAGGCGGACCGGCATTTCGCCCTGCCACATTTCACCACGTTCAATGTCATACCGGATGGGACCAAGATGCAGGATCTTCGCCGCTGTTTCCTCGGCCGGGGTTTCCGGCATCCGGCGCAGGATCGCATTGATCCGCAGCAACAACTCTTTCGGCTCGAAAGGTTTAGCAAGATAATCATCCGCCCCGGCTTCAAGCCCTGCAATCCGATGCTCGGTCTCGCCCTTGGCGGTCAACAACAGGATCGGTGTCGTATGGGTGTCACGCAGTGATCTGGTCAGACTGACGCCATCTTCGCCCGGCATCATCACATCCATGACGATCATGTCGAAATCCAATCCCGACAGAACCCGCCGCGCATGGGCCGCATCCCGTGCCGCTGTCACCAGAAACCCGTTTCGCATCAGGAATTTCTTGAGCAGATCGCGAATGCGTTCGTCATCATCAACAATCAGCAGATGGGCATCCATTTCGCTCATGAACTCGTATCCCGCAATTTCGTATAGGCATGACGCATATCAGCATCCATCATTGCTTCAAGTACTTTGCGAAACCCGGCCACGGCCTCGGGACCGGCATCCTTGAAGGCTGCGCGCATTCTTGTTCGTTGCGCATCGGACAACGTGGCCTCCAACGTTTCGCCCTTCTCCGTCAGAAATAGGTGCCGTTCGCGTTTGTCCACGGTTCCGACCCGGCTTTCCACCAGACCATCCTCGATCAATGTCCGAAGAACCCTGTTCAGAGACTGTTTTGTAACCCCGAGGATCGCCAGCAAATTGTTCACCGTGGTGCCCGGCGCACGGTTGATAAAATGGATCGCGCGGTGATGGGCGCGGCCATAGGCCATCTCGGACAGGATACGATCAGGATCCGCGGTAAAGCCACGATAGGCAAAGAACATGGCCTCGATCCCCTGCCGCAACTGTTCATCCGTCAAAAACAACAGGCTCTCGCCCCCATATCGCGGGGCTGGGCGGATTTCGGACATATCATGCCTCATTCGTTACTCGGGTTTGACTTTATGTCAGCGTTATTGACATTCCAAGGGCGGAGCGGTATCGAATCGCAGTTTTTGCGCAACATTGTGTCCGCATCGGACCTAAGTGGCGCAACAATCGGAAATTTAACCCGGTTCAGGAGGTTTCGCATGGCGGGGTATGATGATCGTGACGGTGTCATCTGGTTGGATGGCAAGCTGGTGCCCTGGCGCGATGCCAATGTGCATATTCTGACCCACGCGATGCACTATGCCTCATCCGTGTTCGAGGGTGAACGGGCTTATAACGGCAAGATTTTCAAAAGCCGCGAACATTCCGAACGTCTTATCGCCAGCGCCGAGGCACTGGACATGCCGATGCCTTACACTGTCGATCAGATTGAAGCGGCCAAGGAAGAGACCCTGAAAGCCAGTGGCCTTCAGGATGCCTATGTCCGCGCATTGGTGTGGCGCGGGTCTGGCGAAGACATGGGCGTGGCGTCGGCCCGCAACCCGGTACGGATGGCCATCGCGGTCTGGCCCTGGGGCGCCTATTACGGCGACGCCAAGATGCAGGGCGCAAAACTGGACATCGCCGAATGGAAACGCCCCAGCCCGGAAACCATCCCGGTTCATGCCAAGGCGGCGGGCCTCTACATGATCTGCACCATTTCCAAACACAAGGCCGAAGCCAAGGGATGCTCGGACGCGCTGTTCATGGACTGGCGTGGTTACGTGGCCGAAGCAACAGGTGCCAACGTGTTCTTCGTCAAGGATGGAGAGGTTCACACCCCGCTGGCGGATTGCTTCCTGAATGGCATCACCCGTCAGACCATCATTCAGATGCTGAAGGATAAAGGCATCACTGTGCATGAGCGGCGCATCAAGCCCGAAGAAATGGCTGATTTCGAACAGTGCTGGCTGACCGGAACCGCGGCCGAGGTCACTCCGGTCGGGCAAATCGGAGATTACACTTTCGAAGTCGGCGACCTGACCCGCGAAATCGCAGAAGATTACGAAAAGCTGGTCCGCTCGTAATAACTTGCAAAACCCCGCTTCGGCGGGGTTTTTGTTGCAGATCGTGCAAATTGTCGTGCAAAGCGTTCCGTGATCTGGACGATCGGATCAGTTCCCGTATCTTCACCGCATGTTGGACCTTCTCAGCGATATTCTCACCCGTCTGTCCCTGCGTGGCACGTTCTACTTCCGCACCTCGTTCACACCACCTTTTGGTATTCAGGTGCCGGAATTCGAAAACGTCGCGCGGTTTCATTTTGTTCAACGGGGTGAGCTCAAGGTCCATGTCTCATCCACCGGAGAAACGTTGAGGCTGCGGCAGGGGGATCTGATCCTGATCCCTCATGGGGCGCCACATGCGTTGTTGTGTGCTGAGGTCAGGCCACCGGATGCGCTTCCTCTGGAACAGGTTCTTGAGATTGCCGGCTACAAGGGCGATGGCGTCCTTGTCTATGGCGGTGCAGACGAGGACCGGGACACGCAACTGATCTGCGGTCATTTTTCTTTCACCGGCCCGGCAGGGCGAAAAGGCACCGGGCATATGCTGATCGACCGACTGCCGCCCTACATCCTGATCGAGAATTATGGTGAAGAGGCCGGATCGTGGATGGAATCGACCCTGCGCATGATCGGATCCGAAGTGTCCGGGGCCCGTATTGGCGGCGATCTGATTGCGCTGAAGCTGTCCGAAGTTCTGTTTGCGCAGGCGATCCGAACCTACCTGGAACGGCAAAGCCCGCAGGACACCGCCCTTGCGGGCTTTGCGGATACGCGCATCTCACGCGCATTGACGGCGTTCCACCAAGCCCCAGCGCAAGACTGGAGCGTTGCAACACTGGCACGCGAATCCGGCATGTCCCGCACAGCCTTTTCTCAGTTGTTTGCCCAGAAGATGGGCACGACGCCGATGCAATACCTCACCGACTGGCGCATGCAGATTGCGTGCCATGGCCTTACAGAGGCACGATGGAACGTCGCAGATGCAGCAGCCGAAGTTGGATATGCCTCTGAAGCCGCGTTTTCCCGTGTTTTCAAGAAGCAGGTCGGCTTGTCACCAGCCGCATACAGGTCCATGCACTAATACGCCAAGAATTCTGTACGATCTGCAAGATTTTTAAAACGATCGAGAATTCAGCGTTCGGGTCAGGCTTTCTATCTTTCTTTCATCACTGATTGAAAAGAGGAAAATCCTATGTCCCTGCGTTTCGTTACCCGCTCTGTCCACGCATATCTGGACTACCCGGTTGCCATTGCCCTGATGACACTGCCTTTCCTGCTGGGATTGGGTCAGTCCAATCCGCTGGCGCTGTGGCTTTCGGTTGTCACCGGCGTCGCCGCCTTTGTCCTGACGGTTCTGACCGACCATCATTTGGGAATTTGGCGCGTTCTACCCTACAAATTTCACCTGGCCGTGGACCTGATTGTCGGCATCACCTTTCTGTTTGCACCCAGTGTACTGGGGTTTTCAGGATTGGATGCGGCGTTCTACTGGCTGAACGGTGCGGCTGTGGTTCTCGTCATCTCGCTCAGCGCGCCCGAGCAGGAAGTCGCTGCCTGAGCGCTGTTCCTCAGCACTGGCAAATTTGTCCAAATACTACCGAAATAGCTGAGCCGCCCGTTTTGCAAATCGGCGGCTCAGAGCAGAGAAGCGTGTTGACCGGTCGGGCGAATTTACTTGAAAAAGCCGACTGAATTCATCAGATTTATCCCTGCGCGGGGTGAGGTCACAGATGACAGACACGCTTGACGAAATCATGGCCCGACATGATGCGCTGGTTGCGTGCGGGTGCAATTGTTGCGAAGGCGACTATTGCGCCTATGCCGACCGCCAGAACCGGGACACAGCAACCGCTGAAGAAGCCCGCACACAAGGCACCGCCCATCAACGCAAGTCGTTGCGATATATCTTTGAAACTGTGCGAAGCGGCAGGGGATAGCAGCGCAGCAGTTTGGGCTGCGCTGTTGCAAGGTTCAGAAATCCACCCCGCGCTGGGCTTTGATTCCCGCCTGGAACGGGTGCTTTTCTTCGGTCATCTCGGTGACCAGATCTGCATAATCACGCAGCGCCTGCGGTGCGTCACGGCCTGTCAGGAACACACTCGTCTTGTCCGAACGCGCGTTCAGCCCTTCTATCACCTGCTCGACCGAGAGATATTCATAGCGAAGCGCGATGTTGATCTCGTCCAGAACCACCAGATCGTATTCGCCACTTGCCATAAGGGCGCAAGCCTTGTCGAAGGCGGCATTGGCAGCTGCAATGTCGCGCTCACGATCCTGTGTATCCCAGGTAAACCCCTCACCCATCGTGTGCCAGGTGACCAGATCACGTTCTTCGAAGAAACGACGCTCGCCGGTTTTCCACTTGCCCTTGATGAACTGCACCACGGCGACCTTCTGACCCCAACCAAGCGCGCGGATGACCACGCCAAAGGCCGCTGATGACTTGCCTTTGCCCTTGCCGGTATTGATCAGAACAAGGCCGCGTTCGGGGTCGACGGCCTCGGACACTTTCTTGCGGTGCTGGGCCTGCACCTTTTGCATCTTTTCCTTGTGGTCGTGCGCGTCGCTCATTGGGGAACCTCTTTGATTGTCCGGCCCAACCTAGGGAAAGAATGCAAAAGGTAAAGTCACGCTTTGGGGTCCGTGACAGACCGCGCCTTGCCACGCTCCAGCCCCAGCTGGTGTTCGCGCCATATCACAACAACATTGCCTGCGATCACCAATGCCGCCCCGATCAGGATCGCAACGGTGGGCAATTCATCAAACGCGAAATAACCGATCACAATCGCAAAAAGCATTGTTGCATAGTCATAAGGTGCCAGCATCGATGCCTGTCCAAACCGATACGAGGACGTGACCAAAATCTGTGCAACTCCGCCAACTAGCCCCATGGTGATCAGTATTAGAGCCTGATTCAGGGTAGGCATTGTCCATCCCCAGATCGCCGTCAGCGCCGAAAGCAGCGTCGCTGTCAGCGAGAAATAGAACACGATTGCAGCAGGGTGATCGACCTTGACCAGTTGGCGGATGTGAATCTGCACGAAGGCCCGGGCAAAGGTCGCGCCCAGTACGCATAGCGCTCCGATGGTTGCAGCCGTTTCCATCTGAGTGCTGCCAAGCCGGGGCCAGATCATGATCATCACGCCAAGCAACCCAAGTGCCACGGCACCGATGCGAATCATGCGGATGCGCTCGCCCAGCATCACGGCGGCCAAAATCAGGGTGAAGATCGGCGTGGCGTAACCGATTGCGGTGACTTCGGGCAGCGGCAGCAGGCTAAGGCCGGTGAATGTCAGCCCCATGGCGCTGGTCCCCAGAACCCCGCGCCAGAAATGCCCCATGGGTTTCTTGACGACAAAGCCTTGCGCCAGCTCTCGGCGCGCGGTCAGCCACAGAATGATGACCGGAATAGCAAACAGGGACCGGAAGAACACCAATTGGCCCGGCGGGAATTCGTCAGATAAGGCTTTGACCAGGGCCGACATCGACGTGAAAAGGAACAGCGCGCCAAGCTTCAGCGCCACAGCCAGCAAAGGTCGATGCGATGTTAAGGGTTTTGTCATCGGCGCGACCCTGCGCCTTTGCAGAAAAAAGATCAACGGGGTGGATCAGGTGATGGTCCACGACTTCGGTATCGATGCGCCAATTTCCGCTGCAAAATCCTCAAGGAACTGAAACATTCGGCCCGCCCTTGCCTGCGCAATCTGCTTGCCTGCATCCGTCAGCATGTCGTCCGGCAGGGTCAGCAGCTTAACCTTCCAGTGATCAATCGAATACCGCAGATCGTCCAGCGGGCGCGCTTCTGCGAATGGATCGGCCGGATCATAGAGAACACGCCCCAAAGCACCTGATACAGAAAATGTGCGCGCAATCCCGATGGCCCCCAAGGCGTCAAGGCGATCCGCATCCCTCAGAATCCGCGCTTCGAGCGTTTCGGGTGGGATGTTGGCCGAGAAGCTATGGGCCGCTATCGCATGTTGCGCGGCCTGAACCTGATCGTCGGAAAAGCCCAGTTTTGCCAGAATAGGCCCTGATTCAGCAGCTGACTGGCGTGAGGCAAACAGTCGGTTCGGGTCATTCTTGGGTAGGTTGACCAGATCATGAAGATAACAGGCTGCCAACAGGACGGGGATGTCCACCTGAGCGTCTGCAATGGCCTGAGCATTGGTCCAAACACGATCCAGATGGGCCAGGTCATGGGCCGGATCAGTTTCCATGCGTTGCGCGACAATGGCACGCAAACGCGCGCGCAGATCAGCCGATCCGTCCACGGTTTTCTCCGATCTGACCACGGTGCAGCAGTAGGTGGTCCAGGATGACACAAGCCATCATCGCCTCACCGACAGGGACAGCGCGGATGCCAACACAGGGGTCATGACGGCCCTTGGTGATGATCTCGGTCTCTTCACCGGATTTTGTAATGGTTTTGCGGGTGGTCAGGATCGAAGAGGTCGGTTTTACCGCAAAGCGCACGACAATGTCCTGCCCGGTCGAGATGCCGCCCAGAATCCCACCTGCGTGGTTTGAGCTGTATTGCGGACCATTCTGACCCATGAAGATTTCGTCGGCGTTGGCTTCGCCAGTCAGTTCGGCGGCAGCCATGCCTTCGCCGATCTCGACACCTTTGACAGCGTTGATCGACATCATCGCAGCCGCAAGATCAGTGTCTAACTTGGCGTATATCGGCGCCCCAAGCCCTGCGGGGACACCGCGTGCCACAACCTCGACCACGGCCCCGACCGAGTTGCCGGATTTGCGCAGGTCATCCAGATAGGTCGCCCAATCCCCGGCCGCCTGTTCATCAGGCGCCCAGAACGGGTTCTGTTCAATCTGCGCCCAGTCGAATTTGGCGCGGTCGATCTTGTGCGGACCGATCTGGGTCATGTAGCCGGTGATCTGCACATTCGGCGCAATCTGCCGGATGGCCTCGCGCGCCAGTCCACCCGCGGCCACGCGCGACGCGGTTTCCCGGGCTGAACTGCGCCCACCCCCGCGATAATCGCGGATGCCGTATTTCTGCCAGTAGGTGATATCGGCATGGCCCGGACGGAACTTGTCCATGATGTCGCCGTAGTCTTTCGAGCGCTGATCGGTGTTTTCGATCATCAGTTGCACGGGCGTGCCTGTAGTTTGGCCTTCGAACACGCCAGAAAGGATCTTGACCTGATCCGGTTCGCGCCGCTGCGTTGTGAACTTGTTTTGCCCCGGTTTGCGCTTGTCCAGCCAGTGCTGGATCATCGCCTCGTCAATCGCAACGCCCGGCGGGCAACCGTCGACAGTGGCGCCCAAGGCGGGCCCATGGCTTTCACCCCAGGTGGTGACGCGGAAAAGATGGCCAAAGCTGTTCATCGACATGGGGCGTGCTCCTTTGCGGATCGTGATTAGCGGGCAAGGCCCCCGGCCTCAAGCGGATTTGGCCGTTGACGGTTTGAACGCCGCCCGTCGGGCGGCGCATTTTTGAGTATTTTCGAAAAGATGAAGATCAGACGGCCTGCGCGACTTTCGCACGGGTTTCCGAGATCATCAGCGCGGCCTGAGCCGCTTCGCGCCCTTTTTGTACGAAATGGTCGCGGTAGATCGCATTGTGATGATCAGTTTCCTGATATTGGTGCGGGGTCAGTGAGACCGAAAGGACAGGAACCCCTGTATCAAGCCCGGCGCGCATCAGACCATCGACCACGGCCTGCGCAACGAAATCGTGCCTGTAGATGCCGCCATCAACGACAAAGGCAGCGCAGGCGACGGCGGCATAGCGCCCGGTCCGGGCCAGATCACGGGCCAGCAGGGGCATCTCGAACGCGCCGGGAACGTCGTAGACATCGACTTGTTCCGAGGGGACGAGTTCGACGAAGCCGTCGAGCGCGCGGTCAACAATATCGGAATGCCAGTTGGCTTTTACAAAAGCATAGCGGGTGTGTGTCATCATGATCTCCTTTCAGTTTGGTGGCCTGCTGGCAGTCGCGAGAACCGGTTCCCACTTTTCGCTGCCAGCCCGTCATGACACGTCACCCAAGGCGATCACGAGCAGGCGCGCCGTATTACCAGCGCGGCTTGCACGTTCTCTTTCATCCGGACTGTAACCGTCGGCTCTGGTATCTCACCAGATCTGCTGACACCCCGAAAGCCGGGGCCGCTCGCGGGCTTACGGGCCGTGGCCCGCATACCGCCGGTGGGGAATTCCACCCCGCCCTGAGAACGAGGCGGACCTTGCCAAGAACTGTCCGACGCTGCAAGAGATTTGACAGGAGGACACTCATGCACCCTAACCCCGTTTTTCGCGCCGAGGATCGTGCGCGTCATATTGAATTCGCCCGCGACCGGGCGTTTGGCGTTCTGGCACTCTCTGCGGAAGAGGGCCCGTTATTAAGTCATGTCCCGTTTTTGTTGTCCGAAGACGGATCAATGGCTGACCTGCATCTTGTGCGCTCGAATCCTGTCGTGCGTGCGCTGCACGAACCGCAGCGCGCAAAGATCGCGGTGCAGGGGCCGGATGCATATATTTCGCCCGATTGGTACGGGGTCGAAGATCAGGTTCCGACATGGAATTATGTCGCCGTACACCTGATCGGAAAGCTTGAGCTACGCCCGCAGGACGAGTTGCGTGACGTACTTGACCGCCAATCTGCATTCTATGAAAAGCGGCTGCTGCCCAAGGCCCCATGGGTCACGGGAAAAATGTCCTCGGACGCGCTGAACAAGATGATGCGCATGATCGTTCCGTGCCGCATGCAGGTTGAAGATATTCAGGGCACGTGGAAGCTTGGTCAGAACAAACCCGAAGATGCGCGAAATGCTGCCGCTGATCAGGTGTCCTCTGGCTTTGGCAGTGAAATCGCCCGGCTGGCCGCCTTGATGCACAAGGCTTAACCAGCATCAGGCGCCGGGTTTACTGGGGGCTGAAGGTAGCCAGATAAGCGGCAATATCGTCTGCACCGGTCTTGAGTTTGACGCTCATGTTCGGACGGGCAGTTTCGTCATCCAGAAATTCCTTGATGAAGCCGATCGGATCCTGCGCATAAGCAACGATGTTTTCCTCGGTCCAGACCAGACCCGCTTCGCCGGCACGGATCATGTCATCCGTGAACATGCCGATCGGCAGGCGCTCGCTGCCATAGCGATAATCGTTTTCGGACCCGGCCACGCGACCGACGACGCCATACAGATTCGGGCCGGTGATTCCACCTTTGACCAGAACTTCACCATCCTTGATGATCGCATGACACGAAGAACAACGGTTATATATCGCCTCACCTTTCGCGGGGTCGCCCGCGGCAAGGGTCTGAGAGGGCAGGGCCATTGTGCACAAAGCAGCGGCCAGAATGATCTTTGACATTGGGGTCTCCTTGCAGGAGTTCGCACGCCTTTTGCGCTGTCCTTTATTCGCGCGGAAAGTGCAACAGGTGAGGCGCGTGCAATTTGTAATTTAAATCATCTATTTAGCGAGTATGTTTTTGCTGAAAACAATCTCCGTTTCGAAGTCTTGATTATGGACCTTTTGGGCGCAAATCAGCGGCACCCAGGACAGGCTTCAAATACCCAACCCGGGTGGCGGAAGGCGGGGTGCGAAAGCGAATCAATGACGCATGAATCGAAGTTGCCGACAAAGTCGCACGCGAGATTCACCAAAAAACACTCTCCGCAGCTGCTGGAAACGACACATGCGGCGTATTGCGCGTTTATGAACGCTGGACGAACACTATTCTCCCCGATAGTAAGCGCGGTTAAGACACCGCATTCGTGCGGTGCGCGAGCTATTTGCCCGTCCGCGGGCGCCAGACAATCGGAGATAACCTCGTGTCCCACGCAGAAGACCACGAAGGCACCCGCAGAGATTTCCTGTACTACGTCGCTGGCGGCGCAGGTGTCGTTGCAACGGGTGCAGCCGTATGGCCCCTGATCAACCAAATGAACCCATCGGCAGACGTTCAGGCGCTGTCCTCGATCCGTGTGGATGTGAGCGGTGTTGAGCCGGGTACGCAGCTGACCGTCAAATGGTTGGGAAAACCCGTCTTTGTCCGTCACCGCACCGGTGCCGAGATTCAGGAAGCTCAGAAACAGGACGCCGAAGGTGTTGATGCGCTGCCCGATCCGCTGGCCCGCAACTTTAACCTGAGCGCCGATGCCCCTGCGACCGACGCAAACCGTGTGATGCCGTCGCCGGAAGGCGAAGCGCCGGGTGCATGGGTCGTCCAGATGGGTGTTTGTACCCACCTCGGCTGTGTGCCTCTGGGTGATGCAGGCGACTTTGGTGGCTGGTTCTGCCCCTGCCACGGTTCACACTACGACCTTGCTGGTCGTATCCGCAAAGGCCCCGCGCCTGAGAACCTGCCCATTCCGCCCGCAGAGTGGGTGGACAACGGCACAATCAAACTCGGCTAAGGGAGACCCAAACTTATGTCCGGAATTCCCCACGATCATTACGAGCCGAAGACAAACGGCGAGAAATGGCTGAACAGCCGCCTGCCGATTGTTGGCCTGCTGTATGACACCCTCATGATCCCGACCCCCAAGAACCTGAACTGGTGGTGGATCTGGGGCATCGTTCTGGCGTTCTGCCTGGCGCTGCAAATTGTCACCGGTATCATTCTGGTGATGCACTATACGCCGCATGTCGACATGGCATTTGCCAGCATCGAACACATCATGCGCAACGTAAATGGCGGTTACTTCATCCGCTACCTGCACATGAATGGCGCATCGCTGTTCTTTGTTGCGGTCTACATCCACATCTTCCGCGGCTTGTTCTATGGCTCATACAAAGCCCCGCGCGAGATCACGTGGATCGTCGGCATGCTGATCTACCTGATGATGATGGGCACGGCCTTCATGGGCTATGTTCTGCCATGGGGTCAGATGTCCTTCTGGGGTGCGACTGTGATCACCGGTCTGTTTGGTGCCATTCCGTTTGTGGGTGACGCGATCCAGACCTGGCTGCTGGGCGGACCCGCGGTGGATAACGCCACGCTGAACCGCTTCTTCTCGCTGCATTACCTGCTGCCGTTCATCATCGCGGCTTTGGTCGTGGTACACATCTGGGCCTTCCACACCACGGGCAACAACAACCCCACAGGTGTTGAAGTGCGTCGCGGCTCGAAGGACGAGGCGAAGAAAGACACGCTGCCGTTCTGGCCGTATTTCGTGATCAAGGACCTGTTCGCGCTGGCCGTGATCCTGGTCGTGTTCTGGGCCGTTGTCGGTTTCATGCCGAACTATCTGGGCCACCCGGACAACTATATCGAAGCCAACCCGCTGGCGACACCCGCACATATCGTGCCTGAATGGTACTTCCTGCCGTTCTACGCGATCCTGCGTGCCTTTACCGGTGAAGTCTGGGTTGTTCAGTTCGCCAGCTTCATCACCGGTGGTATCGTTGACGCCAAGTTCTTCGGTGTTCTGGCGATGTTTGGTGCGATCCTGGCCATGGCGCTGGCGCCCTGGCTGGACACGTCGAGCGTGCGTTCGGGCAAGTACCGTCCGATGTTGAAATGGTGGTTCTACCTGCTGATCATCGACTTCTTCGCCCTGATGTGGCTGGGTGCGATGCCTGCGGAAGAACCCTATGCGACCTTCTCGCTGATCGCATCGGCCTACTGGTTCGCCTATTTCTTCGTGATCCTGCCGATCCTTGGTGTGATCGAGAAACCTCTGGCCCAGCCCGAGACCATCGAAGAAGACTTCAACGCGCATTATGGCAAGGCTGACGCCGACGCCACGCCGGCCGAGTAAGAAGAGGGACCGGAAACATGTTCAAGAAACTTGCAATCGGCGCCGCGTTTGCTCTGGCCCTGACCCCTGCTGCTTCCATTGCAGCAGGTGGTGGTGAGCAGCATATCGAAGATTTCGCCTTCTCGTTCGAAGGCCCGTTCGGCACCTGGGATCAGCATCAGCTGCAACGCGGCCTGCAGATCTATACCGAGGTCTGCGCGGCTTGCCACGGTCTGCAATATGTGCCGCTGCGCGATCTGGAAGCGCTGGGTTACTCGGAAGAAGAAGTCATCGCATACGCTGCTGGCAACTTCGAAGTCTTCGACCCCGAGCTGGACGATTTCCGCCCGGCGATTCCCACCGATCACTTCCCGGCCAATACCGGCGTCGGCGCTCCGGACCTTAGCTTGATGGCAAAGGCACGTGCTGGCTTCCACGGGCCTTATGGTCTGGGCATCAACCAGCTGGTCAAAGGCATGGGTGGCCCGGAATACATCGCCTCGCTGCTACACGGCTACACTGGCCACGAAAAAGAAGAAGCGGGTGCAGTGCTCTACGAAAACACCGCCTTCCCCGGCGGCTGGATTTCCATGGCGCCTCCGCTGGCTGACGAGCAGGTCGAGTTCGCAGACGGGCACTCGAACACGGTCGAGCATATGGCCGAGGACGTTGCCGCATTCCTGATGTGGGCGGCCGAGCCAAAGCTGACAGACCGCAAGAACGCAGGCTTTGTCGGTGTCATCTTCCTGACCGTTCTGTCGGTGCTGCTGTACCTGGTCAACAAGCGCCTCTGGGCACCGCACAAGGGCAAACTCCGCAAGGAAGATTGATCCGATCCGTCCTACCGGATTTTACTAATTCAGCCCCCGCGCCGTCAGGTTGCGGGGGTTTTCTTTTTCCAAGCCTCCATCAGCGCGCGCTTATTTGACCGAAATAAGCGCCGGGTCAATGGATTGGACAGCTTCACAGGCGCACATCAGCCACAACGGCTGATCAACTGCCGTTTGTCTGAAACACGGAGTCACGACAATGAAACTTCCTATTCTTTTTGCCTCAATTCTATTTGCAACGCCGGTATTGGCACTGGATCTCGCACCCGATGCCGAGCTTGGAAAATCCGAAGCCGAAATTCGGCAAACGCTGACAGGCATGGGATTCGATGTCCGCAAAATCGAGACGGAAGACGGCAAGATCGAAGCCTATGTCGTCAAGGATGGTAAACTGGCCGAGGTTTACGTTGATCCCGCAAGCGGTAAAGTCGTCAAGATTGAGGATCAGTAACCAGAATGTCTGAAACAGAATTGATGCATCGTGGGCGCACAGGCGCCCACGACGTTCAGGTCTGGGATCCTTTGGTCCGGCTGGTTCACTGGGTCGTAGTCTTGTGCGTTCTGATCAATGCGGGGATATCAAATCCCGAGGGCGCGTTCCACGAATATGTGGGCTATGTCGTGCTGGCTTTGGTCTTGTTGCGGTTGCTTTGGGGGTTAACGGGTCCGGCTTTTGCCAGGTTTGCAGCCTTCCCTTTCAGCCCCCGTTCGGCACTCAACCACCTGCGCGACATGGGGCGTGGTGACCAAAGCGTGCACCTTTCACACAACCCTCTGGGGGCCTTAATGGTCTATAACCTCTGGGCGACACTGCTGGCTTTGTGTGTGACAGGGTTCATGATGGGGACAGTTCGGTTCTTTGGCATCGAATGGGTCGAAGATCTGCACGAACTGGCCTTCAACTGGCTGATGCTGTCTGTTCTGCTGCATGTTGCCGGGGTTGTCATTGATCAGAGGCGAACAGGTGTCGCTTTGGCAAAAGCTATGATAACAGGGCGGAAGAATATACCTGAGGATTGGTCAACCAAATGATCAAATGGATCAGCAGCCATTGGCGGCCCGGCGATGCAGACGCTCACCGGGCTGTACTTATGTCGATAATGATCGTTGTTCAGGTACTTTGCGTGGTGTTTTACCTTGGCGACGTTGCTCTGGATTTGAAGGAAGGCGAGGGGCCTTCTCATGTAAGTCTTGAGGCTTTTGTCGCATTTGTTTTGCTTGCCGGAGTTGTTTTTTTCATGATTGAACTTCGACGCCTGCTGGCAAGGGTGGAACAGACCAAGCTTGGCCTACAGGCCGCGCAGGGTGAAATGAGCGTCGTCATCAACACGTTCTTCGACCGTTGGGGACTTACCACTGCCGAGCGTGATGTGGGTCTATTGGTTCTGAAAGGGCTGGATAACGAAAACATCGCGCGCATCCGGGGGCGGGCCGTAGGAACCGTGCGCGCGCAGACCGCCTCGATCTATGCCAAAGCCGGGGTTGACGGGCGAGCGCAGCTGATAAGCGTATTCATGGAAGAATTGCTTATCGCAGATGGCGAGGCTGCGGACCTTCAGACAACCAAACTGTGATCAATCGCCCCAATGGCTCGGGCGGTTACGATCTGGCCTTCGGGCTGAGGTGCATTGAACGTAACTTCGGTGAATTGTTCCGTCCGCCCCTTATGCGGGTTCTCCATCAGGATCCGGTGGGTTTTACCGACCTGATCTGACAGGTGTTTCCTGACCTGAACGTCCCCAGCCGCACGCAGACGGGCTGCGCGATCCTTGATTACATTGCCGTTCACCTGCTGCGGGATACGAGCCGCTGGAGTACCTTCGCGTTTCGAATATGGGAAAACATGCAGCCAGGTCAGATCGCAATCGGTAACCAGTTTCAGCGAGTTCTCGAAATGCGCTTCGGTCTCGGTCGGGAAACCTGCGATGATGTCGGCACCAAAGGTCATGTCGGGGCGCAGTTTCCGAGCCTCTTCGGTAAACCGAATGGCATCGTCGCGCAGGTGGCGGCGTTTCATGCGCTTCAGGATCAGATCGTCGCCATGCTGTAGCGACAGGTGCAGATGCGGCATCAGGCGTGGTTCGGTTGCGATGGCCTGCATCAGATTCTCGTCCACTTCGATCGAGTCGATCGAACTGATCCGCAGACGGGCCAAATCCGGCACCAGCTTCAGGATGCGCATCACCAGATCGCCCAGTTTGGGCTGTGCAGGCAGATCGGCCCCCCATGAGGTCAGGTCGACGCCAGTCAGCACCACCTCATGATAGCCCCGATCCACCAGCCGCTTGATCTGATCCACCACAACACCGGCAGGCACGCTGCGGGAATTGCCCCGGCCATAGGGAATGATGCAAAAGGTACAGCGGTGATCACAGCCGTTCTGAACCTGCACATAAGCGCGTGAGCGTGTGCCAAACCCGTCGATCAGGTGCCCGGCCGTTTCGGTGACAGACATGATGTCATCGACCTGAACGGCCTCGGTCTCGCCGATAAAGTCGGCGGCCATGCCTTTCCAGGTTTCTGGCCGCATCTTTTCCGTGTTGCCGATCACCGCATCGACCTCGGCCATCTGCGCGAAGGTGTCGGGTTCTGTCTGGGCGGCGCACCCGGTAACAATCAGCCGGGCGTTCGGATTTTCACGACGCAGTTTCCGAATCTCCTGCCGTGCCTTGCGCACAGCCTCAGCTGTGACGGCGCAGGTGTTTATCACCACGGCATCCGTCAGTCCGGCTTGTTGCGACAGCTCTTTCATCGCCTCGGTTTCATAGGCGTTCAGGCGGCAACCCAATGTGGTGAATTTAGGCGGGTTCATCCCAGCGTCCCTAAGAACTCGGGCGACAACGTGCCCGAGAAGACGTGACAGGTTGACCCGGTCATCCAGACACCATCCTCGCGCCAGTCAACCCAAAGGGTTCCCCCATCAAGATCAATCTGCACCTTTCGCCCCGTCAGCCCACGCCGCGCCGCAGCCACCGCGGTTGCACAGGATGACGACCCTGATGCCAGGGTGATGCCCACGCCCCGTTCCCACACCCGCATGCGGATGTGATCCGGACCCACAACCTGAGCCACCTGCACATTGGTGCGCTCGGGATACAAAGGATGGTGTTCATAGCGCGCGCCGAACTCGGCCAAGGGAATCGCCTCGGCGTTTTCAACAAAGAACGTGCAGTGCGGATTGCCCATACCCGTCGCTGTCGGGGTTCCCTCGATGGGCAGTTCCAGCGTGTCCATCTCTTCAGCCAGCGGAATTTCGTGCCATTCCAACTGAGGAAGACCCATATTGACCGAGGTCAGCCCATCACCTGCGTCCTGCGCAAAAAGTGTTCCACGTTCGGTTGTCAACGTCAGCTGGGTTTTGCCCGTCTCATCCATCAACATTCGTGCGATGCATCTTGTGGCGTTGCCACACGCCGCCGAAGTTGATCCATCCGAATTATAAAACACCAGATGCGCGTCCGCCGCACCGTTTTCGATTACGGCCAGCTGATCGAATCCCACACCAAAATGCCGATGCCCGATTCCTCGGGCCAGAGCCGGGGTAATCGAAACATCCTGCATGCGCGCGTCAACGACGACGAAGTCATTTCCCAGCCCATGCATCTTGACAAAGGGCAATCCGGTATCGAGTTTCTGTTGCATGGCGGCGATATAGCGTCGGTCGGAACATGAATCCACCCTGTCGCGTCGAATCGTGAAAAAAGGGGTTGACCCCCCTGCGCCACCTGCCTAAGTAGGCCGCCTATCGGGTCGCCGGAAACACAGGTTGTTTCAGCGAAACGAGGCGCAAATTAAGGGCTTGAACCCGGTTGGGAAATTGCCGTAAAGAGCGCCACGGATCGAGAAGATCCAATAAAAGAGTGGGCCGTTAGCTCAGTTGGTAGAGCAACTGACTTTTAATCAGTGGGTCGCAGGTTCGAATCCTGCACGGCTCACCACTTTTGTCAATAAAAACAACATCCTGTAAGGCATCTGGCCTCCACTTAAAGTATAGTAACTCCATATGGAGGCCAAATCCGGGGCCAGCGATATTTTCAGGCCGTGTTTTGATTAAGCATCGCCCTAGCCTCATCGGCAGCGGGGCGCCTGGCATACTTCGCATATTTCTGGGTCTGCTGCAGGGTGGCATGACCTAGCAGGAACGAAACTTTATCCAAGGGCATCCCGTTATTCAGGAGGCGGGTGGCATAAGAAAACTAACATCGTGGAACCATGCATGGTTTATCGAAGGGCGGCTGAACACCCAACCCTGAAACTCGCACCATTTTTGCCTGGGGAAGGCTCCGAGCCTTAGGTTTGCTATCAATTGTGGGCGCAAATTATGAGGTTGCTCCGAGGTCAACGTCTGCTGGGTTAGATCAGCCCCCTAAGCCGACAATCCCACCTACAGACACGAAGACAAAGCCCAATATGGTGTTCACGTCGACATAATATCCGTGGATCGCACCTCTGAGGCGCGTGCTTTTCATTTAATGGTCTCACGGCCTCCAGCCGCTCGACTAAGAATCCAGTCGATACCGCGGAGATAGTCTTCAATTGTTAGGGGATTGTTTGCTCCGCTGGATGCGGAGAGCACAAACCCGTGCGCATAGTCGATCAGCAAGTGAACAAGAACATCGCCGCCATCGCTGTATTCAAGCTGGTCCGTGCTGGCCTTCAGGTCCGCCGCCACGTCTGTCAAATCCGCGCTCATCAGCTTAACATCCTCAAGGATCGCGCGCAAAAGGTTGGCGTTCTTCAAGGCATACCCATAGTAGGTCGCCATGATGCTTCGGGACCGCTCTACCGGCGTGCCCCCCTTCACGCCATCCAGGACGCCGGCGAATGCGTATTCCACCAGATCGGACAGAAGCTGTTTCTTGCTGCCGGCGTGATAGGCCACCGCCATCGGGGTGACCCCAAGGCGATCCGCAAGCATGCGAAACGACAGCGCGTCAACGCCCTTGTCCTGGACGATCGGCAAGGCAGTCTTCACGATCAGTTGTTTCGAAAGACGCTGAGCGGCCTTCGGCGGCCGCCCGGGTAAAGACGCCTTTGTCACGCGGCTTTCAGCCTGTAATCGAGGTCCACCAGACCCGAGGGAAAGCTGTTGACCGACACCAGTTCCAGATCGACGTCGCCCTTGGTCTCGCCAAATATCCGGATGCCCTCACCGATCAGGATGGGAACAAGGGTGATCCGCATGTCTTCCACCAGCCCGGCCTTCAGGAACGAGCGAATGATCGCGCCGCCATCCACATAGACGCGGTTGAAACCTCGTGCCTCAAAGCTTGCCATCAAGTCTTCGGGTGCCATGTCTGACACCTCCACTTTGTCGCGCAGATCGTCTGGGATGTCGTCGGCGTTCATCGTCCGACTGAGAACCACAACCGGTTTGGCATAGGGCCAGGCTCCGAAACCGCGCACCGTCCGATAAGAGCCCGAGCCCATTACGATCACATCGACACTGTCCTGAAAGGCAACAAAGCCGTGATCTTCATCCTCGGTCGGTTGCTTTTCTAACCAATCCAACCGGTGATCGGGCCGCGCGACAAAGCCGTCCAGGCTCATCGCCATCATGATATGTCCTGTGGGCAAATTCGGAGTCTCATGCAGTGTATTTATACATCGTATAATAATTTCTGGTAGAATACTCAAGAGAGGGTCTTTTCAGGCTTCGCCGAGAAGCCAGTTCGAGAAAGCCTTCACTGCTTCACTCGAAGCAGCGCTGTGGGGTTGAACCAGAAAATATCCGTAATCGGACAAATCGATCTCGGACAATCGAAAAAGCCGTTCCGCCTTAAGGTCATCCCGAACCAGATCATCCATCAAAGCGATCCCTTGCCCGTCGATGACGGCCTGAACTCGGACATTCGGGTCCGGCACGATCAACACATCCCGCCGTGATTGCGTGGGCAGATCTGCGGCGTTCAGCCAATCGGACCAGGCGGTGCTGTCATCGCGATCTCTAAGCAGGGTCAGATGCGGTATCGCGGCTTGCATGCCCAGCCTGTTGACCAGGTCTGCGACGGCCCGATTGCCCACTGGAAAGGGCGGCATGGACATGAACGGTGTCACGATGCCGTCTTTCCAGTTCCCGTTGCCCCATCGGATTGTCAGACCCACTCCCTGCAATTCATGTGCCGAGAATTCGATCATCGGCTGAATGCGAAGCTGCACATCAGGGTGGCTTTGCATGAAGGTCATCAGACGTGGCGACAGCCAGCGCGCCGCGAAATAGGTCGAAACACCAACTGTCAGAGAGAGGGTCGAGACCCCCTTCAAGACCTGAATTTCGGTTTCGATCTCTTCGTATCGGCTCTGGCAGATCGCCAATAGCTTCAACCCTTCTCCGGTCAGAGTGACGCCGCGCGGAGTGCGCTGGAACAGGCTCATCCCCAGATCGGCCTCAAGCGTTTTGATCTGATAGCTGATCGCGCCTTTCGTCATATTAAGTGCCACAGCCGCCATCGAAAAGCTGGAATGACGTGCGATCTCGGCAAAAAGCCTCAGCAGATCATGGTGATGAAAGCGGGCAGTCATAAAGATGAGTATAAATTATTTGTACGTAGCGGACAGAAAATTTCGATTTTCAAACATATTTTTAAACCCAAAAACTTCAATCAGTCTTACAAAGCGAAGAGATCGCGTTGGAACCTTTAAACGCAACATCAGGCATGTCAGCACCTCAGGGTCGCCGCAGCAGCGCGCGCAGGGGTCGTCTGTCCCGTCACAACGCGCCATGCGAGAGCCCGCCGTTCACTGGCCGCAAGATACCTGCATACGAATTGCTAGATGAAACGGCATTGGCCCGCATCGAAGATCAGGCCGACTGGATATTGGACAAGATCGGTGTCGAGTTCCGTGGGGACCAAACGGCGCTGGATCTCTTCGCAAAAGCGGGCGCGCGGGTCGAATTTGAACGTGTAAGGTTTGAGCCGGGCCATGTTCGCGCGCTGTGTGCCACGGCTCCGGCTGAGTTTCAGCTACATGCCCGCGATCCGGCCAAGACCGTGACACTTGGCGGCGACAAAGTTGTGCTGATGCCCGGATATGGCTCGCCGTTTGTCAGCGACCTGGCAAAGGGTCGGCGCTATGCGACGCTGGAGGATTTCCGCAATTTCGTGAAACTGGCCTATCTTGCGCCCACCATGCACCATTCGGGGGGCACGGTTGTCGAGCCGACAGATGTTCCGGTGAACAAGCGGCATCTGGACATGATGCTGGCGCATCTGACGCTGTCGACCAAGCCCTTCATGGGCTCTGTCACTGCACCTGAGCGCGCGCGCGACAGTATCGAAATGGCCCGCCTCGTCTTCGGCCGCGACGCCATGGAACACCACGCAGTGATGCAGGCCAATATCAACGCCAACTCGCCGCTGATCTATGATGACACCATGTCTTCGGCCCTGCGCATCTATGCAGAAGCCGGCCAATGCGTTTGTGTGTCGCCCGCGATTTTTGCCGGTGCCATGGGGCCACTTTCCCCGGCTGCGGTGGCGGCACAGACGCTGGCCGAAGCCATGGTTGGCATCGCTCTTGCGCAACTTGTGCGCCCCGGTTGTCCTGTGGTCTTCGGTTCGTTCCACTCGACAATGAATCTGCGCACCGGCGCGCTGACATTTGGCTCGCCCGAGGCGAACATGACCACCATGGCGCTTTCGCAACTGGGTCGAAGGCTGGGCGTGCCGGTGCGCTCTGGCGGGGGGCAGATCACCGCGTCCAACGCACCCGACGGGCAGGCGATGCAGGACAGCACCGGCGCGATGTGGTCCACGCTGCTCTCTGGTGCGCATCAGGTCTGGCATGCAGCGGGCTGGCTCGAGGGCGGGCTTGTGATGTCTTATGAGAAATTCATCATGGACCTCGATCATTGCGGTGCGATGCTGAAGCTCTTGCAAGGTTTCGATACCGATAACGAGGCCTTTGGCCGGGATGCCTACTATGAGACGGATCTGGGCGAGAACTTTCTGTCGACCAGTCACACCCTGCGCCACTACACGACGGCGAATTTTGAGCCACAGATATCTGACGCCGGCCCATTCGAGACCTGGTCTGAAAATGGCGCGCTGACCGCTGATCAACGCGCCACCTCGCGATGGCAAAAGATGTTGGACGACTATCAACAACCCGAAATGAAACCCGACATCCGAGTCGCGCTTGAGGACTTCGTATCCGAGCGCAAGGCACAGATGCCGGACGAATGGTACTAGAAAGGAACACCCATGACCGAAGAACTCAGCCGCACATCCGCCCTTGCTTCCCGCCACACGGCACTCGGCTCGGGGCTGGAGGATTGGAATGGGATGGGCACCGCCTGGACCTACAACACCGATCCGGGCGACGAACACGATGCGGTCCGCGAGCGCGCGGGCATGTTTGATATGTCACCCTTAAAAAAGGTCTTCGTGCGTGGTCCTCACGCTCAGGCGGTACTCGATCACCTGACTTCACGCGATCTGTCAAAGGTCAAACCGGGAAAGGCGGCCTATCTATGCGTTCTGACTGATCAGGGCGGGATCGCCGACGACGCGATCGTGTCAAACAACGGCGGCGACGAATGGATGATCGTGCATGGTTCGGGCGACACGATGGCGCTCTTGCAGGCTTCGGCGGAAGGGCGCGATGTTGAGGTGCAGTTCACCGATGATCTGCATGATCTGTCGGTTCAGGGACCTGCGTCGCTGGATATTCTAAACGCGCATACGGATATCGACCTGAGCACTCTGTCCTATTTCGAGCACGCGCCAGCAACGCTCTTCGGCCATTCTTGCCGCATCTCACGCACCGGATACTCTGGTGAACGCGGTTACGAGATTTTCGCGGGTGGCTCGGTGATCACCGACATCTGGGACAAACTGGTCGAGGCAGGTGTAATGCCCTGTTCCTTCACTGCGCTCGACAAGGTGCGCATCGAAGCGGGCCTGCTGTTCTACGGCTACGACATGACCGAGGACAACACCCCGTGGGAGGTTGGTCTGGGCTTCACGGTGAGCAGCACCAAGGGTGATTTCCGCGGCAAATCGGCGGTCATGGCGGCGAAAGGCGCTGAGAAGGTCAACAACGTTTGCCTCGACATCGACCACCCGGACATGGTCGAAGGCGGTGAAGCCCTGATGCTAGACGGTCGACGCGTCGGCACCATCAACAGCCCCTGCTATTCGCACCGGATGGGCAAATCTCTTGCCGTCGCCCATGTTCAGCCCGGACTTTCAATCGGGACCACGCTGAGCGTCTCGGCAAATGGTCTCAACACTAGCGCCGCAATTGTGTCCAAACCTATTTATGACCCCAACAAAACGCACACTCACGAATAGAATGGCATCGGCACCGGCCCAATCCTGCCGTTCGACCTTAGTTCTGAATTCTGCGGTTGCAGCCCGCTTTCCGGACATTCGCCGCAAGCGCGAACTCCGGGCCTCGTCGAACTCACAGATTGCGGAGATAGTGTTGAAAAAGTCCATTGATTGGTCGGTCTGTCGCTGATTCACTCGTTTTATGAGCGGAGGTGCGGCGATGATGGGACCGAGGCAGGTGGCGC
>NZ_JBQFYZ010000011.1:0-112670 GCF_056541905.1 Ruegeria sp. AF5 | reverse complement strand
TGCCCACCCCGTTCGGCGGCGTCAAAGCATCCGGTATCGGCCGCGACGGCGGCAACTGGAGCTTCGAGTTCTACATGGAACAAAAACACGTCGGCTTCGCAACCGGAAATCACAACATCATGCAGCTGGGGAAACTGTAACCGACTGCACTCGAAATACGCGCGAAGAAACTCTAACTCCAGGAGGAGACCATGGGAGAAATCGTACTTGCCGCCAAAATGACTCACGTGCCTACCCTGCTCATGTCCGAGCAGGAAGGACCGATCAAAGGCAAGCGTCAACCGGCTATTGATGGCCACCGGGAGATTGCTCGTCGCGCCAAGGAACTGGGCGCAACAACGGTTGTCATCTGTGATACGCATTGGGTGTTGAACGCGGGCTTTCACATAAACGCCAACGACCATTTTGAGGGTCTATTCACGTCGAATGAATTCCCGCAGTTCATTCAGGACCTGCCCTATAAATATGAGGGCAACCCCGAATTGGGTGATGCGATTGCGCGGATTGCGACCGAAAAGGGTGCTTATACGTTGGCCCATCACCTGGACAGCCTTGAGGTGGAATACGGCACGCTGGTGCCGATGCGGTTCATGAGCCGTGAACACGAAATGAAAGTGGTGTCGATCGGTGCGTGGTGCACCGTGCACGCTCATGATGAGAGCCGTATCGTCGGCGAGGCAATCCGCGAAGCAGTCGAGGCCAGCGACGAAAAGGTGCTGTTGGTTGCGTCGGGTTCGCTGTCGCACAAGATCTGGGCCAACAAGGACTATGCCGCCAATAACGGCACTTTCACAATCAGCTCAGAATTCAATCGCCAGATGGATCTGCACGTGCTGGAAATGTGGAAAAACGGCGATCACGCTACGTTCCTCAAGATGCTGGGTGACTATGCCAACTTCTGCTGCGGTGAAGGTTCGATGCATGATACCGCGATGCTATACGGCGCACTCGGCTGGGACGCTTACGACAAGAAATGCGAGGTTGTGACCGAGTATTTCCCGTCCTCGGGCACCGGTCAGACTAACGTCATATTCCCGGTCTGAGGATCGCGGTTTCCATTCCGATTGCTTGCCCCTGGTGCCTTTTGGCGGGGCAAGCCGTTGATCTATCTAATTCGAACTGATGCAGGTCCCCAAATGTTTCCTTTGAAAGACCCCGGTTTGCTGCGAGAGGCTGCCCTTGTAGGTACACGCTGGATTGAAGCTGACCCGGCCAACGGCCTTGCCGTCACCAACCCTGCCACCGGCGAAGTTATTGGTCATGTTCCCAATCTGGGCGCCGCCGAAACCGCCGAAGCTATTGCTGCTGCCGAGACCGCGCGCCATGAGTGGGCTAAACGCACCGCCAAAACGCGTAGTCAAATTCTGCGTCGCTGGTACGAACTGATGATGGAGAACCAGAACGATCTGGGCGCCATCCTGACAGCTGAGCAGGGCAAGCCACTGGCCGAAGCCAAAGGTGAGATCGCCTATGGTGCCAGCTTCATTGAGTGGTTCGCAGAAGAGGCCCGCCGCGCCTATGGTGATGTCACCCCAGGCCACGCGCCAGACAAACGCATCCTGACGATCAAACAACCCATCGGGGTTGTAGCCGCGATTACGCCGTGGAATTTCCCAAACGCTATGATCACGCGCAAGGCTGGCCCTGCTCTGGCGGCGGGCTGCTCCATGGTTCTGAAACCGGCCAGCCAGACTCCATTCTCAGCTATCGCGTTGGCGGTTCTGGCCGAAAGAGCGGGCCTGCCTGCGGGGCTGTTCTCGGTCGTCACCGGCTCAGCCCGTGGCATTGGCGGCGAGATGACCGGGAACCCGACAGTGCAGAAGCTGACCTTTACCGGTTCGACCGAGATCGGAACGCTTCTATATGCGCAATGCGCGCCAACGATCAAAAAACTGGGGTTGGAGCTGGGTGGCAATGCGCCCTTCATTGTATTCGATGATGCTGATCTGGACGCCGCTGTGGAAGGAGCGGTGATCGCCAAGTTTCGAAATAATGGTCAGACCTGCGTTTGTGCCAACCGCATTTACGTGCAGGCCGGTGTCTACGATTCCTTTGCCGCCAAGCTGCGCGACAAAGTAGCGACTTTGCCCACTGGTAATGGCTTTGACGAAGGTATCATATTTGGTCCGCTGATCGATCAGGCGGCTGTCGACAAGGTTGCCGAACACATCGCTGATGCGACCTCGAAAGGTGCCGAAGTCATTCTGGGCGGCAAGTCACACGACATGGGTGGCACATTCTTTGAACCAACCATTTTGACCGGTGTTACTTCGGAGATGGCGGTCGCGACCGAAGAGACGTTTGGCCCGGTTGCACCCCTTTTTAAGTTCAACACCGAAAGCGAAGTCGTCGCTGCGGCAAATAACACCGAGTTTGGCCTTGCCTCATATTTCTATTCCCGCGACCTGGCTCGCGTTTGGCGAGTTTCCGAGAAGCTGGAATATGGCATGGTCGGAATCAACACCGGCCTGATCTCGACTGCGGAAGCTCCGTTTGGCGGGGTTAAGATGTCTGGTCTGGGCCGTGAAGGCTCGCGCCATGGGCTGGATGACTTCATGGAACTCAAATACCTGTGCATGGGCGGCATCGACACCGCCGAGGAGGCTTAATGCGCTTTGCTACTTATACCGCCGAAGGGGATACCTTCTTTGGCGCGATTACCGATGATGGTGCGATTGCCCTGAACGGTGATTTCCCCGAGTTTTCCAGCCTGTATGAGGTCATCGCTGCGGGTGAGTTTAGCCGGTTGGCTGCGGCGGCCGAGGGTAAGCCTGTGACCCATTCCGATTTCACCTATGAAATGGTGATGCCGGATGCACGTCGCATTCTGTGCGTCGGCGTGAACTTTCCGGACAGAAATGCGGAATACAAGGATGGCAGCGCGCAACCGGAATATATGTCGCTGTTCCCCCGCTTTGCCAGCGGCTTTACCGGCCACAACCGCCCGCTGATCCGTCCGCCGGAAAACCACACGCTGGATTACGAGGGCGAAGTGGCCATTGTAATCGGCAAGGCGGGTCGCCGGATATCGCAGGACGAAGCCTATGAGCACATCGCCGCGTTGACGCTGTGCAACGAAGGCACGATCCGCGATTGGGTGCGCCATGCCAAGTTCAACGTAACTCAGGGCAAGAACTGGGACAATTCAGGGTCGATCGGCCCTTGGCTGGTGCCCTTCACCGACCCGGCGCAATTGGATGACGCCCGCATTCAAACCCACGTCAATGGTGAGTTGCGTCAGGACGACACCCTCGACCGCATGATGTTCCCGATCCGGCGCGAGATCGAGTATATCTCGACCTTCATGACCCTGAAGCCGGGTGACCTTATCGTAACCGGCACCCCCACCGGTGCGGGCGCGCGCTTTGACCCGCCAAAATATCTTGCACCGGGTGACGTGGTCGAGGTTTCTGTCGGAGGTATCGGCACCCTGCGCAACACAGTCGAGGATGAGAAGGCATGACACCCGAAGAGCATGCCCGCGCAGCAGCCGACCTGCTTCAGGCCGAACGCACCGGCGACCAGATCGGTCTGCTGAGCCTGCGCCACCCCCAGATGGGTATGGACGACGCTTATGAGGTGCAGAACGCCATCTATCGCCAGAAGCTGGCCGAGGGGCGCAAGGTCATCGGGTGGAAAATCGGTCTGACATCGAAAGCGATGCAATATGCGCTGAACATCGATATTCCCGACAGCGGCATCCTGTTTGATGATATGGCGTTTGAAAACGGTGGTATGGTCCCTGCGGGCCGGTTCATCCAGCCCCGGATCGAGGCTGAAATCGCCTTTATCATGAAATCCGCCGTCGGTGGCGAGAATGTCAGCCGCGACGACATCGTATCCGCCACGGACTACGTCTCACCGGCGATTGAAATTCTGGACACACGTATTCAGCGTCAGGACCCCGAGACCGGCAAGGCCAGAACCGTCTTTGACACGATCAGCGACAATGCCGCCAATGCAGGGATTGTGCTGGGTACAGAGCGCCACGCGATTGACGAATTCGACCTGCGCTGGGTTGGTGCCTTGACCTTCCGCAACGGTGAGATTGAGGAAACCGGCCTTGGGGCCGGCGTATTGAATGATCCTGTTGAAAGTGTTGTCTGGCTGGCCCGGCGCATGGCGCAATACGGACAAAGTATTGAACCCGGACAAGTGATCCTGTCGGGCAGCTTCATTCGCCCCGTCGAATGCCCGCCAAGCACAGAAATTCACGCCGATTTCGGACCCTTCGGCTCGGTCGATATCAAATTTGATTGAAGGAGCACCTTAATGCCCGCGCCAACAAACCCCTTCAAGGCCGCACTGAAAGCCGGAAAACCCCAGATCGGATGTTGGATTGGGATGGCCAATGCATATGCCGCCGAAATCGCCGCCACATCCAGATTTGACTGGCTGCTTGTTGACGGGGAACATGCCCCGAACGATCTGCGGTCTATCCTTGAGCAAGTGAGGGTCATCGAAGGCACAGGTAGCCAACCGGTAGCGCGCCTGCCAATTGGCGAGACCTGGATGATCAAGCAATATCTCGATGCTGGCATCCAAAGCATATTGGTGCCAATGGTTGAAAGCGGCGATCAAGCGCGGGAGTTGGTGCGCGCGGTGCAATATCCCCCACATGGAGTTCGAGGCGTTGGGTCTGCTCTGGCGCGAGCTTCGCGTTTTGCGGCGATTCCGGATTACCTCACAACGGCAGGTGACCAGATTTGCCTGTTGGTTCAGGTGGAAAACCGCCTTGGCCTGGATGCACTGGATGACATTCTGACCACAGATGTCGACGGCGTATTTATCGGTCCGTCAGATTTGGCCGCGGATATGGGCCACATCGGCAATGCTGGCCACACCGACGTGGTCGAAGCGGTTTTGGACGCGTTGAAACGGATCGTGGCCGCGGGCAAGGCAGCGGGCATCCTGACGTTGGACCCTGTGATGCAGCGCAAGTGCGTGGATCTTGGGGTTACGTTCCTGGCCACGAATATCGACGTAACACTTTTTGCGAAGGCTATGCGCGGGGCGGCTGAAACTGCGTTGGAAATGTTGCCGGACCAGAGCGCGTCAGGAAATGCGCCAACAGATGTGGCCAGCAAGTATCTTCAGCAGTTATGCAAGCACTGGTCCTACAAGGGGCAAGTAGAATTTGATGTAACTGAAGGGAAAGTTTCATTTGAAAACGGGTGTGCGGTCGCGATGAAAGCGACGGACGAGGGGCTGGACATAGTTGCTTCAGTCGGCCCACGTGGCGATTTGAACTCCTGGAAAGTAGTCATAGAAGACCACTTGAAACGCTTTGCATTTCGCGAAGAGTTCAAGGTTGATTGGAGTGCATAACACTGGAATGCAGGGGCAACCGAGCGACCTCCTGACATTCGGACACCGCCGCAGGCTACGATTTGTAGTCTGCGGGTATTCGACAAGACCCTGCACCGGATTCTTACTCGGGTAAGACAAGCCGCAACTGAGGATTTTCCAAACCTAAAGCGGCATCATCCTCGACAAACGTCCTGACAGCGGAAACAGACAGGCTTGCAACGAGTGGTAGATGTCCGGCTTGCCGTCAAAAATAGATGTCACTACAGCCCCTGCCCCATCCACTGCTGGAAACCAGCCGCCATGTCGATGATCCACAAGTGTTTCACTCGCATAGGTCCAGAGCTTTCTGTACCACTCCTCGTCTTCTGGCCTTCTGTCTAGCGCGATCAGAGCGGCAACCGCCCCTATGGCTTCGGTGATGGGCCACCAGAACCGCGAAGCATTGGCAACGCGACCATCAAAATCAAGAGTATAGGCCAACCCGCCGCCAGGCAGCCACGCATCATTCAAAGCCTGCGCAATCAAGCGGCGCGCCCTGTACGGAGCATTGGGGTTCGTTCGGCCTGACAAATCCCAATGCTGAAGCTGAAGCCGACCCAATTCGAACGAATGCCCCGGCGTTGTTCCGTAAGGTCTGAACATCGGGTCACCCGCATAATCCCGGTTGATCTGCCAATCAGACGAATAGTGTTCGGGAAGCCGCCAGTTTTCACCGGGTGCAATTTTGCCAATGAAGAAGTCCAGAATGCGACCGGCGCGGGACAGGAAGATTTCGTCTCCTGTGGCTTCAAAGGCGGCCAGCATTGCCTCAACGCCGTGCATATTCGCATTCATTCCGCGATATGTGGAAAACGGCGTCCAATCCCTGTTCCATTCATCGCGAAACAGGCCTGCTTCTTCGTCCCAGAAGTGTTTTTCCAGAACACTTTGGACATCTGTCATTAGCTTGTCTGCATCCGGGTGACCCGCCAGTTTCGCACTTGCCGAGGCAAGAAGGACAAAGACGTGCCCATAGGCAAGCTTGCGGTCATCCTTAATCTGATCCCCATCCAACGCCCAGAGATATCCGCCGTGGTCGCGATCTCGGTGATGCCTTTCGAGATATATCATGCCGTGATCAATGATCCGTTCAGCACCTTGAAAACCGGACAGAAGTCCTAATGCATAAGAATGAACCAACCGGGTCGTCGTGTGCAGCTCCTGCAGCTTGCCGGGCAACGGGCGGCCATCGTGACCAAGTGTATAGAACCCGGGCTCATCCCGGCAGCTCGCGCTGAAGAACGTAAGTTGCCGCATGGCCTGATTCATCAACCAATCGCGATGTCTTGACGTTTCAACCCAAAACCCGGCTTCGGACTGCGACCCCGGCAGCAATAACTGGTTATCGTTCATCTAAAGATCCCGCGGATGGAGTTTTATCGCATGCGGCGAAGCCCGATCTTCCAAATTATCCACCATCTCAGCAAGCCCGTCTCAACGCTGTACCATCCGAAGCAAACAGATGTGCATTCTGCGCTTGAATGCGCAAACCAAGGCGATCCCCGGATTTCACCGGGATATTGCCATGCTTGCGCACCATCATGGGGCCGATCCCCTCGGCATTGACGTAGATGTTCGTGTCCGACCCCAGATGTTCCACAACATCCGCCACGGCCGACAGGTCACCGGTGCCGTTGTCCACAACATCGATATGTTCCGGCCTTACACCCAGTTCTTTCGCCTGAGCGGTAAGGGGTTGATCGAGTATCCTGATTTCAACCCCATTCCCGACATTCACACCTGTTTCGGTTCCCAATACAGGCACAACATTCATGGTGGGTGAGCCGATAAACTGGGCAACAAATTTGTTGGCCGGCCTTTCATAAAGCTCGAGCGGACTGCCGACTTGCTGGATATCGCCTGCGTTCAGAACAACGATCCGATCTGCCAGCGTCAACGCTTCGACCTGATCATGGGTCACGTAGATCATGGTCGCGCTGAGCTTTTGATGCAGCCGCGCAATCTCCAGCCGCATCTCGACCCGCAAAGCCGCGTCAAGGTTTGACAATGGCTCGTCAAACAGAAATGCACGTGGGTCTCGGATGATGGCCCGCCCCATGGCAACCCGCTGACGTTGACCTCCTGAAAGGGCCTTGGGCAAGCGATCCGTCAATTTGGTCAACCCCAGCGTCTCTGCCGCCTGGGCGACCTTTGATATGCGTTCAGCCACCGGAGCTTTGCGGATTTCCATCGAGAAACCCATGTTCCGAGCGACATCCATATGCGGATAGAGAGCGTAGGATTGGAACACCATCGCGATGTCCCGGTCCCTTGGCCTCACATCGTTCATACGCTCGCCATCGATCAGAAAGTCGCCGCTTGATATCGGTTCAAGACCAGCAACCATGCGCAGCAAAGTGGATTTGCCGCAGCCTGACGGGCCGACCAGAACGATGAACTCACCATCCTGAATTTCAAGATTGATGTTGCGCAGGACCTCGACGGATCCATAGCGTTTTGCAACATCACGAAGTTCGATACGTGCCATGATCTGGCCTCCTATCCTTTGACCGCGCCGGACGTGAGGCCCTGCACGAGATAGCGTTGAATGAAGATGAAAAAGAGGCAACTTGGGATCAGAGCCAGCACGCCAGCCGCCATCATTTGCCCCCAATCGACCGAGAATTTGGAAACAAATGTCAACAAGCCAACCGGGAATGTCATCGCGTCGTTCTTCGAGATCAGCATCAACGCAAACAAGAGCTCGGACCACGCGGCAGTAAAGACAAACCCAAGCGTCGCCCCTAACCCGGGCAATGTCAGCGGGAACACCACTTTGCGCAGCGCCTGAAACCGTGTACAGCCATCCATCATCGCCGCATCTTCCAGATCTTTGGGTATGCCATCAAAAAATGACTGCATCAGGAATGTTGCAAAGGGGATGTTGAACGCAGTGTAGACCACGATAAGGCTTGTCAGCGAATTCAGCAGCCCCAGGTCCGCGATGATCTTGTAGATGGGTGCGATGATCATCAGCAGCGGGAACATCTGGGTGACCAGCATCAAGGCGATGATGATGCGTTTGCCCGCAAAAACGAAGCGGGAAAAGGCATAACCCGCCCCAGCCGCGAACAAGGTCGTAAAGAACGCCGCGCCCAGCGACACCACAAGAGAGTTCCGGAAATAGGCCACAAAATCGGTCTGAAAGATAACCGTTTTGAAGTTTGAAAAGGTCACCTCGCTTGGAAACAGGCGGGTGCCCTCTGAAAAGATCAGTGCGTCCGGCGTCAACCCGATCTTGAGCAACCAATAAAGCGGGAACAACGCAAAGATCAGATAGAACGCAAGTGCCGCGTATTTACCCACAACCAGCAGGGGGTTGGGTTTCCTGACAGCTGACATGGTCAACTCCTCAAATCTTGACCAGCTTCTTGCGAAGCCAGAGCAGGATAACGGCGTAAATCAGAAGGATCAGCAACAGCGCCACAGCAATGGTTGACGCGTAGCCGAAGTCCAATTTGCGAAAAGCGGTGGTGAATATGTAGGTCGACAGGATTTGCGTCGAATTGGCAGGCCCGCCGCCGGTCATCACATAGATCAGGTCGGCGAAATTGGCGATCCAGATCGTCCTCAGCATCACGGTGATCGCGATCATCGGAGCAAGGAACGGCAACGTGATCTTGGTGAAAGTCTGCCAGGGGGTCGCGCCATCGACTTCTGCGGCCTCATAAAGCTCACCGGGTATCGATTGCAAAGCCGCCAGCAGTGTGATCGCAAAGAAAGGAACGCCGAACCAGATATTTGCAGTGATCGGGCCCCATATGGCAAGCTTGGGATCACCAAGGATATTGTAGGGCTCTGACAGAATGCCAAGGGCGGCCAGCCAATGCGGTAGCGGGCCGATGACAGGGTTAAAGAGCCACGCCCATGTCAGCGCAGAAAGGAAGGTCGGGACAGCCCAGGGTAGGAAAACAAGCGCCTGAAAAAGTTTCTTTCCATAGAACTGCGTATTCAAAAGCATGGCAAGGCCAAGGCCAAGCAGAAACTGGAACGTTATCGACCAAAAGGTCCAGAACAGCGTGTTCTCCATCGCGATCCAGAACTTGCGGTCTCGCCACAGGTCAACGTAGTTTTCAAACCCGATCCAACCAGACGCAAAAGGCTTTAACAGCTCAATGGATTGGAACGAATATGAGATTCCGATGATTAGCGGAACCATGATCACCGCACCGATCAAAAGAATTGCGGGCGACAAATAGAAAAAAGGCTCGACCATGTATTGCAGGTAGAGCGAGCGTCGTGCCCGGGTTTCCCCGGGCCTGACAGTTTTCTGAATGCGCGAAATCACTGTTTTGCCTTCCACTTGGCGTGCTCAACAGTGAGAAACTCGGCCCACTCATCCGCGACGTCCTGCGCGCTGCGCTGCCCCAACAGGGCTTCCTGACTGGTTTCCAGCAGAAGTGTGCTGCCAAAATAGCCCCACTGCTCCAGGTTGGTTGGCATTGTTGTCGGCACATATTGCTCACCGTTCAGTTCTTCGAACCAGCCTTTGAATTGCTCGGTCTGGAAATGAGGATCCTGATCGGCGCCTTTGTGGATCGGAATGACGCCAACACGCTTTGCCCACGTGGCGTTGGCTTTGGGCGTCGACAGGGCCGCAACCAGATCAAAGGCTTCGTCTTCATGTTCAGTTGCATTGAAGATCGACCAGCCTGCGAACCCAATGGTCGGGAAAGCTTTGCCCGAAGGTCCAACAGGCATCGGAATGACCGCGAAATCTTCGGCAGGCATCCGCTCGGCAATAGCGATCAGTGCATCCGGGTCCTGATCGAGGAACGCACAGGTGCCGGAATAAAAACCAGCCACAATCTCGTTAAAGCCCCAACTGACGGCGTCCTTGGGCGCATATCCGTTCTGATACATGTCGATCATGAACTGGATGCCTTCGACCGAGCCGGGCTCGTTGATGCGGCTGACACCGTCTTTTGTGAAAAACTCGTTGGTGCCGTTCATGGCTGCGGCGAACATGATCCAGCCATTTGTTCCACCGGGACCACCGCGCAAACAGTATCCATACTTGCCCTCAAGCTCGGACACTGCGGCCGAGGCTGCCTTGAACTCCTCCATCGTAGTCGGGGGAGTGTCGATACCCGCTTCGGCCAGCAGTTTCTTGTTGTAGAACATCGCCCGCAGGTAGAAGCCGTACGGGATCATATAAAGGTCACCCGCCTGGCTGCCCATGGCGACTGTCTTGTCAGTCAGCGAAGCCCCGTGTTCCCATCCGGCGACATGATCCTTGAGACTGACCAGCTGATCGGACCCGGCA
Source organism: Ruegeria sp. AF5 (assembly GCF_056541905.1). Taxonomy (NCBI): domain Bacteria; kingdom Pseudomonadati; phylum Pseudomonadota; class Alphaproteobacteria; order Rhodobacterales; family Roseobacteraceae; genus Ruegeria; species Ruegeria sp. AF5. Next base: position 102,055 of record NZ_JBQFYZ010000011.1, on the reverse strand, counting down.
TAGAGGGCCTGCCAGGTGTCGGGCATTTCAACCACATCCGGGATGTCGCCTCCTGCCACCATTGTTGCCAGCTTTTCGAACGCGTTGCCCCAGGGTAGCGATACAATCTCGACAGTGACGTCTGGGTTATTGGCTTCAAACTCATCAATCAGCCCCTGAAGCACCTCTGTACGCTCGGGGCTTGTAATAACCTCGACCAGTTTCAGTGTGGTCTCGGCATAAGATGCCGAACCCATGAACACGGCCGCAGCCGTCATTCCAGTTAGTAGTTTCTTCATGTTTTCCTCCTGTTGGTTTTTTTGAGCGAACGGTTCTAAGCCGCGCTTTCGGCGAGAGCCGAAGCAAAATCGGCCCATAGATCTTCTGCCGACTCGAGCCCCAAACTCAGGCGCACCAGATTGGGTGAGACCCCAAATTTCTGCATTGAGTTTTGTTCACCAGCCTGAGCAAGCCCGACGCGCGCAGGCAGGATCAGACTTTCGAAGCCCCCCCAGCTCACACCGAGGCGGAAAAGGTTCAAGGCATCAGAAAGTTTTGCGATGTCGACACTGTCATCAAACTCAACCGACATAAGACCGGACCGCCCGGTCAACCCGGGCACGTCGTTGGCACCGGGTGAGTTGACCAGCCTGACCTGCGGAACAGTGGCCAGGCGATCAACAAACGTGTTGGCCGTTGCTTGATGCTGCATCATGCGTGCGTTCAGCGTGCGCAGGCCGCGCGTCAGCAGGAAGGCTTCAAAAGGTGCCAGTTTGGCCCCAAGCAAAGGAAGTGTCAGATCACGGATGCGGGCGATATGGTCCCGGGAGGCAACCACCACGCCCGCAACCGTGTCCGAGTGCCCCGAAATATATTTCGAGGCCGAGTGGATGACGATGTCGATGCCCAATGCGAGGGGGCGTTGGAACACCGGGCTTGCCCATGAATTATCAATCATCGTCAACACATTGTGGCGTCTGGCATGCTCTGCGACGCGACGTAGATCCATCGCCTCAAAAATGATCGATCCGGGGCTCTCCAGATAAGCCACCGTTACATCGGCAAGCAGATCGGGGTCGTTCTCGAAACGCTCCGGCGCATGGTAGTCGATATGCACCCCGAACGGGCGCAGGATGCGCTCCATGAACCGGAATGAATCCGGATAGACATGTTCGACGCAGGCAATCCGGTCACCGGGTTTGACAAATGCCAGCAGCGTTGAGGAAATGGCCGCCATCCCGGAAGCAAATGCAACGGCTGCCTGACCTTGCTCGGCTTCAGCCATAAGCGTTTCAAACGCGGCGACGGTCGGGTTTTCCACGCGCGTGTAGATGGCCGTTTCTGATCTTCCGGCCATCCGGTCTTCAAAACTTTGGTAATTGTCGAAGGTGAACAGTGACGTTTGAACGATCGGCGGCGTGACCGAACCAGCCGCATCCGGGAAGGTTGCTGCAAGACGCGTCGAAAGGTCTTCGTAGTCAGACATTCTGGCTTTCCATGATTTCTAGGACTTCTGCTTCGACCATGTCCATGATCGCGCCGATAATACTTGCGGCTTCGTCTGCACGGCCGGAGACAACTGCTTCGGCCAGCGGCGCATGTATTGGAATTGAGGCCTGCCCCAAGTGTGGTTGACCGAAGGGCGTGTCATATACTTCGTGAAAAGCTTTTTGAATTTGCCGGATCAACTGCCCGAAAAGTGGATTTCCGCACGCTTCATGCAGTGCCGCGTGAAACCGGTAATCGGCCGGCCGCCAATCCTCACCTGCAGAATGAACAGCTATGAGCTCTGCAACGCGGGCCGAAATCAAAAGCCGCTGCGCGTCTGAGCAATTCAGTGCTGCCAACCTTGCTGCCTCGATTTCCAGTGGCCGGCGCACGGCGTGTGTTCGCAAAAGGCTTTCGGCTTCGAGCTTCAGCGTGAGTGGGAGATGGATCGTATTGGCAGATACCTCGGCCGCCAATCGCGTCCCGGCTTTCTTGTTCCGTACAACGATGCCCATATTCTGCCAACTTGTCAGGGCCTCGCGAACCTTCGCCCGTCCGATCCCAAGCTGATTTGCAATTTCGATCTCTGGCGGCAGGCGATCCCCTACTTTCAATCCTTCCACTTCGATCATTCCAGAGAGAGCCTCCAGAACGTCCCGGCCGCTGCTGCCAGCCGGTAGCACCTTCAAGGTGTTGCCGACACTCTCAGCTTTTTCCTTTGGGGGCGTTCTTTTGACCACGCGCGGCTTCTCCGATTCGTATTTCATTCACTTTTACATTTAATGTAGGACAAAATAAACAATAATGTCCGACATTAAAAAAAGCTTGTCATCCTTACAGTTGAAGTCGAAAAATCCGGTCTCGGTCATTTCGCGGCGGGATCAATGCAACCTTAATCGCCTGCGGCTTGTTGGCGGGCTGCGGTCTTCGCGCGTCCGTCTATTTGCTGTATTCCGCCCGATTTGCCGTAATCCTGAAACGCCCGCCCAGCGGCGCCTGTAATTGCCGTTAGATTTTTGTCAGCTACGGCTGAATAGTGCTTCTTTACGCTAGGGACCCGCGGTTTCTTGCCCAAAAAAAGATGTGCAAACTTGGCAAGGCTGATCTAACTTTTTAAATGCGGGGGCGCATCTCCGGATAATATGGATTTAAAACATTGAAACCTGAACACCGCGTATCTGCGGCCCCCCGGCATGAACTGCGCAATGTGCGCAATCAGGGGATCGCGTTCCTTGCTTTGGCGTTCTTGTTCAGCATTTTTGTGAACCTGCTTATGCTGACTGGCCCATTGTTCATGTTGCAGGTGTATGACCGGGTATTGGGCTCGCGTGCAGTGGAAACACTGACAGCGCTGTTTTTGTTGGTGGCGTTGCTTTATGCGCTGATGGCGATGCTGGATTTTGCCCGCGGACGCATCGTGGCCCGGTTCGGCGCACGGTTCCAGTCACAGTTGGATGAGCGCGTCTTCGAAGCAACGCTGCGGCGTTCACTTTTGCCGCAAATACGATCTGCCCCGGCAACGGCCTTGCGTGATTTGGAATCCATTCGAAACCTGTGCTCATCCCCCGTTCTGCTGGCGGTGATGGATATTCCATGGACGCCTGTTTTTCTGGGTGCGATTTTCCTGTTTCATCCCTTGCTGGGCTGGCTGGCCGTGGCAAGCGGTGTTCTGCTTGTCGTGATTGCACTGCTCAATCAGGCTCTGACCAGCAGAAAAGTCGCTGAAGCACAAACTGCAGCAGCGCGGGCAAACGCCTTTGCGGAACATGCGAGACAAGCGGCAGAGGTTGTGCGCTCACAGGGTATGCAGGCGGACGTGACAAAGCGGTGGTTGGACCAGCGTTCGAATGCCTTGCGCCAAACCATTTCGGCCAGCGACTGGACAGGCAGTTTTACGTCTTTGACCAAGTCGTTACGACTGTTTCTTCAATCTGCAATGCTTGCCTTGGGCGCGTGGCTGGTTTTGCAAAACGAAATGACACCGGGCGCGATGATCGCGGGTTCAATCCTTTTGGGTCGGGCCCTCGCCCCGGTCGAACAAGCGGTCGGCCAATGGGGCATGATCGAACGTGCGCGAACGGCCTGGACTTCCCTAAGCCGGTTTTTGGATCAGACCCCTCCCGAAGAGCAGCGGATTCGCTTGCCCATCCCGAAAGCGCAGTTGGAAGCCAAATCGCTGACTGTCATTCCCCCCGGGGCAACAACGCCAACGTTGCGGAACGTGAATCTGAAGCTGCAACCGGGCAAGGCGCTGGGTGTCATCGGCAAAAGCGGATCGGGAAAGACGACACTGGCCAAGGCGTTGCTGGGGCTTTGGAATCCGGCAGCCGGTGAAATTCGACTGGGTGGTGCCACTCTGGATCAATATGACTCCAACGATCTGGGCAGCCATATCGGATATTTGCCGCAGCAGGTTACCCTGTTTAACGGGACCGTGGCCGAGAACATCGCCCGGATGTCAGAAAACCCGGATTCCGAAGCGGTGGTGGCCGCAGCCAAGAAAGCCAATGCGCACGACCTGATCCTGTCTTTGGAGAAAGGTTATGGTACCTTCCTTGAAGGCAATGACAGTCAGTTGTCAGGCGGGCAGAAACAGCGCATCGCTCTGGCCCGCGCCCTCTATGGCGACCCTGTTCTGCTTATTCTCGACGAACCAAACTCGGCACTGGACGCGGATGGCACCGAAGCCTTGAACGCGGCCGTGAGGGGGCTCAAGGCGGCAGGCAAAGCCGCCATCATCATGACACACCGCCCGCAGGCCATTTCGGAATGTGACGATCTGGCCGTTGTCGAAAAAGGACAAGTGGTCAGGTTCGGCAGTCGTGACGAGGTTCTCAGCGCAATGGTGCAGAACGCGGGCGCGATTAAGCGCAAGCTTAGCCCCGTAGGTGAATAATGGCAAAAAAGACGACCAAGAAGCAGGCGCAGGCCTGGAGTATGAGAATTCCCGCCCTGGTGGGATTCGCCGCACTTGCCATTTTGGTTGGCGGATTGGGTCTTTGGGCAGTGAAGACGCGCCTCGCAGGTGCGATCGTATCCTCAGGCGTGATCGAGGTACAAAGCAACCGTCAGGTGGTAGAACACCCCGATGGCGGCGTTGTTGGCGAAATATTTGTACGCGATGGTGATGTGGTCGCCTCGGGCGAGATGCTGTTGCGGCTGGATGATACTTTCCTATCGTCCGAACAGACGATTGTGGAAGCGCAGCTTTTTGAGCTTCTGACACGGCGTGTCCGGCTTCAGGCCGAACGCGACGGGCTTTCGTCGCAAGAGTTGGCGGCGCAGTTGCACGAGGTTCAGACGGAATACAGCATTGATCTGGACCTGATCGAAGGTCAGCAAAACCTGTTCGACGCCCGGGTGGAAACCCTATCCAAACAGCAAGAACAGCTGAACAAGCAGCTGGTTCAGATCGAGAGCGAGATTGAAGGCACGCAGGCCCAACTCGTTTCGCTGCGCCGTCAGGTTGAATTGATCGAGGATGAGCTGGAAGACCAGCAAAGCCTGTTGAAACGAGGATTGACGCAAACCAGTCGTGTACTGGCCCTGCAACGGGAAGAAGCCAGCCTGACAGGTGAAATAGGCCGACTGGAAGCTGCTGTCGCCCGCCTCAAAGGGCAGATCGCATCAACCGAGATCCAGATCGTTGAACTGTCTGCAACCCGCCGGGAAGAGGCAATTACCACGTTGCGGGACGTACAGGCGCAAGTTGCTGAACTATCGGAACGCCGACTGTCCCTGTCCGAGCGGCTGACACGATTGGACATCCGCGCACCGGTCAGCGGAACAGTATATGGAAGTCAGGTCTTTGCCCTTCAGTCTGTCGTTCAGCCGGGTGAACCCATGATGTATGTTGTTCCACAGGATACGCCATTGCTTGTCGCCGCGCGCGTTGACGCGATCCATGTGGATCAGCTGCATGTGGGTCAACCTGTCGCCCTGCGGTTTCCGGCCTTCAATCAGCGTGAAACGCCTGAATTGGACGGGCAGGTCAAAAACGTGTCAGCCGATACATTCACGGATGAAAAGTCCGGCTTTACATTCTATCGCGCCGAAGTGGTTATGAATGATGGCGAGCTGGACCGTCTCAACGGTCAGGAGCTTTTGCCGGGTATGCCTGTTGAGACACTGATCAAAACCGATGAACGCACCCCGTTGTCCTATCTGGTCAAGCCGATGGCCGATTACTTCAATCGTGCATTTAGGGAATGACGGCAGGGCTATCTCTGGATAACTGCGCTTTCCCATTCGGCCAGAAAACGGCGGCGTTTTAATCTGTCCAAAAACGTCATCAGCGCTGGATCAAGCCCAATCGTTTCACGTTCTTCGTCCGTGTCAAAAGGTGCCAAAGGCGGGAGGGTGTGGCCCCCACCTGACTGCGTGGATTGCTTTGATACAAGGTGACGAACAAAAGACGCGGCAAATTCGGGTACGGGTGTACCTTCAAGAACCATCACCGTGCGCATCATGGTCGTCTGAAAATCCGACGGCAGGATAACCTCAAGCGTATCCTTGTGCCCGGCGCGCGCATCCGCATAGCTGCCAAGTACATTATAGGCTACGGCGATCTCACCTTTAACAAGATCATCAATCATGTCGCCGGAACAGCAGTACAGACGCACATCCAACCCGCCCATGACTTCCATCAGGCGCCAGAACGTTTCTGACGCACGGGCATCCTGCGTCGCAAACAGATACCCTAGACCGGACTGACGGATGTCATAAGTTCCCACCCGGCCCCGAAAGCTGTCCGGTCGCATTCGAAGAGCTTCAATCAGTTGCTGTCGAGTCTCTGGGACAGGCGCGCCGGAAAAGGCGGCACGGTTGATCACGATGGTCGCGGGCTCGAACGTGAAGGCGAAAAGACTGCGATGCCACTGCGCCCAGGATGGCAGCGATATGTCATCAATCACGCGTCCATAACCGTCATTGGCCAGTTTCAGTTGCAGGTCCATGGCGCTGGAAATGACAATATCGAAATCTTCCGGTGCGGTGCGCACGATCCGATCGATGTCGGCAGTACCCGTCACCAAATACTCGACAGAAATGTCAGGGTTTTCCTTGATAAAGCTGGAAATCATAGGCTCAAACAAAAACGTATCGGTGCTTGAGATGACCCGAATATGTGCCTCGTCTGCTTCGGCGTTGAATACTTGCCGATCCTCCCAGACTTGCGCCTGTGTGACAGCGGGAAACCAAAGGAAGACTAAAGCGATAATGTAACGCATGCGCCGCCTCCCTGTCTGTTGGACAAGGCAAGCGCTCCACCATGCGCTGTTGCAACGTCCTGCGCGATGGTCAGGCCCAAACCGGACCCAATGGTACCACTTGCGTTCTTACCCCGTTCAAACCGACGCGTGAGAGTGTCAATTTCGTTTAAGGGAAACCCCGGGCCACGGTCTTTTACCCGGATTTGAGCCCATGGCTCCGACGTGACTTCGATGCGAACAGAACTGTCGGCCGGAGCATATTTAAGTGCGTTGTCAATCATGTTGCGCACGGCGTTTTGAATGAGGATGGGGTCACCTGAATACATGACCTGTGGGTCGCCACAAAGCGACAACGACAAGTCCTTCATCTCGGCAATTGGTGTCAGGCGCTGCACAAGGTCACTGACCAAAGCGTTCAGGTCAATGTCTTCCCGCTCAAGGTGGTCAGCCCGGAACGTGATCATCGCATGATCCAACAGCTGTCCGGCTGCACGAGAGCTTTCGTCAATGGCGCGCACCATCGAGCGCAGCGCCTCGCGGTTTTCTTCTTTTTCAACCCTTTGCAAAGTGGCGTCAGCATAGGACCTGACCGTAGCAAGAGGGGTGCGAACACGGTGGGCCGCCTCGGCAATAAAGTCTTCTGACTGGCTGAGTGACTGATCAAGCCGACCCATCAATGAGTTCAGTGAAGCAACCAACGGGGCCATTTCGCGGGGTACCGGCTTTTTGAACGGGCTAAGATCCTGCGGCCCACGGCGGGTGACAGAGGTTGTCAATCTATTCAACTGCCCGATGGTCGAGGACGTCGCCCAGAAGGAAAGAGCGGCAGCAAGGGCAAAGAACCCTACGCCCAGAATCGCTGCATTGCGCGAAATCTGGTCCAGAGTTTCGGCCAACGCGTCTTGTGTCTGCCCCAGCGCGACCACCAGTTCGGTTTGTTTGTCCAATCCCACCAAAGTCCGGCTGGCGCTGACCTGACGAATGGTTTCACCCCGGATCTTGCTGAACTGAAAAAGTGACCTTCCTTCGCGCTGCCCGATGGACGGGGGAAGATCTTCGTAGCCGGAAAGAAACGTGCCGTCCTGAAAAATAGAATAGAAGATCCGGTCGTCCGCAGGGGTGCTTAGCATCGCGAAGGCGGCATATGGGATATCAACCTCCAACTCCCCTTCCCGCAAAGCGGCCGCATCGAGGATTGAGGCCACTGATGCACCAAGTATGTTGTCTTGCCCCTGTTGCGCGACCTGCGCAGCATAGTTTCGGACTGCGACAAACAGCAGGAACGCAAGTATGGCCGCGCCGCCGATCAGTGTCAGAACCAGCCTGTTCCGCAGCGATCCTGACACATTGGGATCAGGAGGCATGGTCAAGTCTGTATCCCAACCCACGAAGCGTGGTGATCTTCAGGTCCGAGGGTTCCAGATGCTTGCGCAAACGGCCCACATAAACTTCGATCGCGTTATCAGAGACATCATCATCATAAGAAAACAGCCGGTCCGTTAGTTTTTGCTTCGAAAAAACCTGACCAGGTGCGCTGATGAACAATTCCAACAGGCGCAGTTCACGATTGCGCAGCGATACGGTCTCGTCACCCACGGTCAGATGGCCAGCCAGGGGATCGAATACGATGCCGCCGACTTCTATCGTTGTCTTCGTATTCCCGGATTTGCGACGCAGAACTGCGCGGCAGCGCGCTTCCAGCTCGGCATGATCAAACGGTTTGGTGACATAATCGTCAGCACCAAGATCAAGCGAGCCGATTCGATCCGAAACCTGACTGCGGGCCGTCAAAACGATCACCGGCGTGTCCAAATGGCTCGCGCGATGCCGCTTGAGGAAATCGCGACCGTCCCCATCCGGCAGCATGATATCCAGCAGGATCAGATCGTATTCCTGAGTTTCAACGAAGGCAGTTGCATCACCTAATGTAGACGCGTTATCAACCACATGCCCGTCTAACCTCATGCGGGAACTGATTGCGTTTGCGAGGTCTAGATTGTCTTCGACAAGCAGAAATTTCATCGGGCTTTTATACTATTCTCGCGCGTGACAGGTTGATGTCAGGTTGGTGTGTTTTTGTTCTTCCCAATCTGAGCCGCCATGCGGCCCGTTGTCAAATGGGAGGACATCATGACAACATTCGCACTGGGCCGTCGCGCCCTTATCGCAGCTGTAGCTGCAGTAGGTCTTGCAGGACCTGTTCTGGCTGAAGACCAGGTAGTGGACAGCATCCACTTTCTGATCCCCGGCGGCGCCGGTGGTGGTTGGGACGGTACCGCCCGCGGCACCGGCGAAGCGCTGACGAACGCCGGTCTTGTGGGCACCGCGTCTTATGAAAACATGTCAGGCGGTGGTGGCGGCAAAGCCATCGGCTATCTGATTGAAAACGCCGACAGCAACCACGGGACATTGATGGTAAACTCCACGCCAATCGTGATCCGTTCGTTGACTGGCGTGTTCCCTCACAACTTCCGCGACCTGACGCTGGTGTCGGGTACGATCGGTGATTACGCAGCCATTGTTGTCGGCAAAGACAGCCCCATCAACTCTATGAGTGATCTGCTGGCAGCCTTCGACACCGACCCGGGCAACACGGCCATCGGCGGTGGCTCGGTTCCTGGTGGTATGGACCACCTGGTCGCAGCCATGGTGATGGAAGCGGCCGGAAAAGATGCGCTTGGCGTGAAGTACATTCCATATGATGCGGGTGGCAAAGCCATGGCTGCCCTTCTGTCCGGTGAGATCGCAGCGCTGTCTACAGGTTTCTCTGAAGCCGTCGATCTGGCCAATGCAGGTGAAGTCAAAATCATCGGCGTCACATCGGCAGATCGCGTAGAGGCCGCCCCAGACGCGATGACCATGAAAGAACAGGGCATCGACACCACCTTTGTGAACTGGCGTGGCTTCTTTGCGGCCCCGGGTCTGCCCGAGGACAAGCTCGCAGCCTACCAGGCCGCGATTGCCAAGATGTACGACACCCCGGAATGGGAAGAGGTTCGTGCACGCAACGGTTGGGTGAACATCCACAACTCGGGCGATGATTTCCGGTCATTTCTTGAGCAGCAGGAACAACAGATCGGTGATCTGATGAAGAAGCTGGGCTTCCTCTGAATACAATTTGGGCAGAGCGGTAACCCGCTCTGCCATCCCTGACGACGAAAAAAAGGAGGGGGTCTCATGGCGCTGGATCGCTGGATCGCGCTCATTCTTCTGGGTGTTTGTTTAACATATGGCTACGCCGCTTGGTTCACGATGGACAGTAGTCTTCCCCCTTTCATGCAAAGAAACCCCATATGGCCAAGCACTTTCCCCAAAGTGCTGTCTATTCTGGGGATAATCACGGCCACGATCATTCTGCTGGGTTTCGAAAAAGCTGAACCCAGCGAACCTGAAATCGATTACCGGCGGTTGGGCGATTACCATCTTGGTCAGGCGATCATGCTGCTGGTTCTGATGGTTGTCTACGCGTTGTGCCTGCGTCCCGTCGGGTTCCTGATCTCAACTTCGGCCTTCCTGATCTTTGGGTCTTTTATCCTGGGTGAACGAAAATGGCATATCATGCTGCCCGTCGCCCTGGTCGCCACTGGTACGGTCTGGTATCTGGTTCAGGAAGTCCTTGGCATTTACATGCGCCCTTTGCCCGGCATTTTCGGAGGCTGACATGCTTGAAGGACTTCTGATAGGCCTGCAAACGGCATTCTCACTGCAAAATCTGCTGATGGTCGTCGCGGGCTGTCTGATTGGCACATTCATCGGAATGCTGCCGGGTCTGGGCCCGATGTCGATCATCGCCATCATGATCCCGGTGGCAATTTCCATGGGCGATCCGTCCGCCGCGCTGATCTTGCTGGCCGGTGTGTATTATGGCGCCATTTTTGGTGGTTCGACCTCTTCTATTCTGCTGAATGCGCCGGGGGTCGCGGGTACCGTCGCCTCCAGCTTTGACGGCTACCCGATGGCACGTCAGGGCAAAGCGGGCAAAGCCCTGACCATTGCCGCAATCGCGAGCTTTGCAGGTGGCACGTTCGGCGCGTTGCTTTTGATGATCTTCGCCCCTGCCCTGTCTTCTGTCGCGTTGCTTTTCCATTCAGCCGAGTATTTCGCGCTGATGGTTGTCGGCTTGTCGGCCATTGCCGCCTTTGCGGGAACAGGTCAGGTTGCCAAGGCTATCATAATGACAATCCTTGGATTGATCATGGCCACTGTTGGCGAAGGCGTACTGTTCAATATGCCTCGTTTCACCATGGGCATCATGGATTTGCAGTCGGGCTTTGGCTTTATCACACTTGCAATGGCCATGTTCGCGTTACCCGAGGCGCTGTTTCTTGTTCTCAAACCCAAGGACCTTAAGGGCGAAGAAGGTGAAATCAAGGACCTGCGCATAAGCAGGGAGGAAGCCAAAGCCATTGCTCCGGTGATTGGTCGCCAGTCTATCCAAGGGTTTTTCATCGGCGTTCTGCCCGGTGCAGGCGCAACGATTGCCAGTTTTCTGGGCTATGCGGTTGAGCGTAACATCGCCCCAAAGGCCGAGCAGGACGAATTCGGCAAAGGGTCGATCAAAGGGCTGGCCGCGCCTGAAACGGCGAACAACGCCGCCTGTACCGGCTCGTTCGTGCCGCTGCTGACCCTGGGCATTCCCGGATCGGGAACGACGGCAATCCTGCTTGGGGCATTGATTGCCCTGAATGTGACACCGGGGCCACGCCTTATGCTGGACGAACCGCAGATCTTTTGGGCGGTCATCATGTCCATGTTCATTGGCAATCTGGTGCTTCTGATCCTGAATCTGCCGCTGATCCCCTATATTGCCAAAGTTCTCTCGGTGCCGCGTAACTATCTGATTCCCTTTATTTTGTTCTTTACTCTGATGGGGGCCTATATCGGACAGAACAATGCAACCGAACTGCTGATACTGGTGGGTTTTGGGGTATGCGCAACGGCGTTGAAATTTGCTGATTACCCACTGGCACCACTTCTGATCGGTTTCATCCTCGGCGGTATGATGGAAGACAACTTCTCACGGTCCATGCAGTTGTACGATGGTATCGCCTTTATCTGGGAACGCCCGATGACGCTGGGTCTGCTGGTTATTGCGGCGCTTCTGGTGCTCCTACCCAGCTACCGCGCGCGCCGTGCCCAGGCCCGGGCGGAAGGGGTTGCCGAAGGTGACTGACCCGCTGGCGGGAATACGGGTTCTCGATCTGACCAATGTCCTCGCGGGTCCGTATTGCTGCTACCAACTGGCATTGATGGGTGCCGACGTGATCAAGGTCGAACGCCCCGATGGTGGCGACCTTGCTCGCGTTCTGGGTGCAGATCCCGCCAGAAACAAGGCGGGGATGGGGATCAGTTTTCTGGCGCAGAACGCCGGGAAAAAGTCTGTCACGCTGGACATGAAATCGGAAAAGGGCAAGGCGCTGTTGAAACGCCTTGTCCAGTCAGCTGATGTTCTGGTGGAAAACTTCCGGCCCGGAGTAATGGATCGTCTTGGTCTAGGGTATGAAATTTTGCGCAACTCCAATCCCAACCTGATCTATTGCGCCATCAGCGGGTTCGGGCAGGATGGCCCCCGGCGCGGCGATCCGGCTTATGACCAGATTGTGCAGGGTATCAGCGGCGTGATGTCAATCACCGGAGCCCCCGACACGGCACCGTATCGCGTCGGTTATCCGTTGGCGGACACGGTCGGGGGGATGACGGCCGCCTTTGCAGTCGCGGCGGCATTGAACGCCAACCCACGCGGCACCTATCTGGATGTTGCGATGTCCGAAGCCGTGATTTCGACGATGGGTTGGGTTGTTTCAAATTATCTGGTGGGTGGCGTAACGCCCGGAGCGCATGGGAATGAGAACACAACCTCGGCCCCCTCAGGTACATTTGCCACGCGGGACAACCCGATCAACATCGCGGCCAATCGGGACGAGCAATGGCAGGCACTTGCCCGCTGTCTCGGGCGGGATGACCTGCTGAACAACCCCGACTACGCAACGCGTGAAGATCGCAAAACAAACCGCCACGCCTTACGTACAGAACTGGAACGCACCCTAAAGACGAAGGCCGCGGCCGAGTGGGTGAGTGAATTAAACGCATTGGGGGTACCGACAGGACAAGTTCTGACCGTGCCCGAGGCCCTTGCAGACCCGCAACTTTCCGATCGCGGTCTGATTGGCTCTTTGTTGGTTCACGGCGAACAAATGCAACTTGCAGGCAGTCCCGTCGTAATGAATGGCGCCCGGCGAATGCCGCAAATCGCGCCACCAAAACTTGGGGCCGACAACAAGGCGGTGTGGTCCGAAATCGGATTGACCGACGCGGAAGTCGACGCGCTGAGCAGAGAGGGGATCATATGAGCGATGTGTCAGATTGGTGGGCAACATCCATCATCGATATGGAACCTGGCCGGATAGACCTGCGCGGGGAGCCGATTCAAAACCTGATCGGACGCCTTGGTTTTGCGGAGATGATCTGGTTCATGGTACGCGGCGACCGCCCATCAAAAGCGCAGGCCCAATTGTTCGAAGCCGCGCTGGTCGCGGCAGTCGACCACGGTCCTCAGGCACCGTCGATTGCAACCGCGCGCATGGCGGTTACCTGTGGCCTGCCTCTCAACAACGCGATGGCGAGCGCTGTGAACATGTTGGGCGACATTCATGGAGGGGCTGGCGAGCAGGCCGTGGAACTCTACCACTTTATGGGCCATTACCCTGGCACTTTGGCGCAGGCAATCGATGCGTGGATCGAAAGCCACGGAAAGATACTTCCGGGTTTTGGACACAGGTTTCACACGCCCACAGACCCCCGCGCGCCGCGCCTGATGGATTTGGTCGCCGAAGCGGTGAAAACCCGTGCTTGCGATGGGCAATTCATGCGAATTGCGCAGCAAATCGAGGCAGAACTTGCGCGGCGTAAGGGTAAACCCGTCCCGATGAACATCGATGGCGCAACCGCAGTTATTTATGCCGAGCTTGGGTTTGCGCCACCATTGGCGCGCGGCCTTTTCTGCCTGTCCCGATCAGTAGGTATTCTGGCACATGCCTGGGAGCAGATGCAGCAAGGTGGTCGCAACAAAGGGCCTACCCCACCCTCGTATCGCTGGACGTATCAGCCGGGTTAAGCGCTTTTCCGATGGGACCGATTTGCCAACAGATCGGCGGCCGCACGGGCAATAACCAGCTCTTCATTTGTCGGGATAACCATGGCGACCACTCGGGACAGGTCTGTCGAGATGATCCGATCATTGTCCGCGTTGGCATCGGGATCCAGTTCAATCCCCAGCCACCCCATTCCAGAACATACCCTATCACGTACAAGACGCGAGTTTTCTCCGATACCACCTGTGAAGATCAAGGCATCAATACCGCCCAATATTGCGGCCATTGCCCCAAGTTCGCGGCGGATGCGGAACGTGAAATAGCTAATGGCCTGTCGGCTTTCGCGGGTATCTGCTTTTTCAAGAGTGCGCATGTCGCTTGAAAGTCCCGAAAGACCCAGCAACCCTGATTTGCGAAACAGAAGGTCGGAAATCTCTGAGGCGCTCAACCCTTCCTGATCCATCAGATACAACAAAACACCGGGATCAAGCTGACCGCAACGGGATCCCATCGGCAGACCGTCCAACGACGAAAACCCCATGGTCGAACCGACGGATCGCCCCCCGATCATGGCACACATCGACGCACCGTTGCCCAGATGCGCAACCACAACCCGCCCCGCGTGCAAAAGCGGCGCGGTTTTGGCCAAATGGTCTGAGATGTATTCATAACTAAGCCCGTGAAAACCATAGCGTCGGACGCCTTTGTCGTAATACTCGCGCGGCAGGGCGAATACGTCGTTCTCCCAGGGGTGGTTGCGATGAAAGGCCGTGTCGAAACAGGCAATCTGGGCGGCATTCGGAAAACGTTCCATAGCTGCCTTGACGCCAGCCAGGTTGTGCGGCTGGTGCAGAGGTGCATACGGAGAGAGCTTGTCCAACTCCTCCAAAGCAGCGGCGGTCAACGGCAAAGGCGTATCGATCTCAGGTCCGCCGTGAACAATACGATGCCCAACCGCGGTGACCTCGCAACTGGGGAAGGCCCGTGACAACAGGTTCAGTACCCAGTCCAGGGCGGCGGCGTGATCGTGAATATCTCCTGCCGTGCCATTCGCCAGAACTCCACCGCCAGATGACCGCGCCTTGACGATTGGCTCAGGCTCACCGATCCGTTCGACCACACCGGTGCACACCATGACTGGATCGTCTTCTGTCAGTTCGAACAGGCCGAACTTCATCGAAGACGATCCGGCATTCAGTGTCACGACATGTGTCATGCATATCCTCTGGTTTGCGAAAAGGTGAAGTTCCTAAGGTTTACTGATCCGCTCTGGTACAAGGTTGAGTTTAAGACATTACCCAAGACTACGAGCCAGCCAACCGCTACGAACCCCGGTTTTTGCAAATCTCCATGGAAGAAAAGATCGTTCAGCCCAATTTTTCCGGGGTGCCAACAACACCTTCATTCCTGCCAACCTAGTCGTAATCATGGATTGGAACACGTGCAAGGCACTAAGCTGACGCTGTCAAACACGGGTTCCGAAGCACAGTTCACTTCATCCTCCGCGACGGTTTCCTCCACCCCCTTGTTTTCGCATGGTCAACCCAATGCGCTTTCTCGCGACATCAACATCGACGACACGTACTTTAACCACCTGCCCGGTTTTAACCACGTCATGCGGATCTTTGACAAACCGGTCCGCCAGCTGGCTGACATGAACCAGCCCATCCTGATGCACGCCGATATCCACAAAAGCGCCGAAGGCGGCGACGTTGGTGACTGTGCCTTCCAAAACCATTCCGGGCTTCAGATCGGTGATTTCTTCGATGCCTTCGGTGAAAGATGCGGTGACGAAACTGGGGCGGGGGTCGCGACCGGGCTTTTCCAGTTCGGCAAAGATGTCCCGAACTGTCGGCAGGCCGAAATCCTGAGTTACAAATTGTTCCGCCCGCAACCCCTTTAACGCGCCATCATGGCCCATGATGTTTCGGATGTCGCGACCGCAGGCGGCAACGACCCGGCGCGCAATGTCATAGGCTTCAGGGTGCACTGAAGACGCATCTAAAGGCTCGGAACCGTCCCTGATGCGCAGGAAACCGGCGCATTGTTCGAACGCACGTGGTCCAAGGCGGGCGACTGACAGCAAATCCTTCCGCGATAGGAAGGGCCCATTCAGATCACGGTGGGTGACAATCGCTTCGGCCTGCGCCGGACCCAGACCAGACACGCGTGACAGCAAAGGGGCAGATGCGGTGTTCAGATCAACCCCGACAGCATTCACCACATCCTCGATCGCGGAATCCAGCGACTGTGACAGGCGATGCTGATCCACATCATGCTGATACTGGCCAACACCGATGGATTTCGGTTCGATTTTAACCAGCTCGGCCAAAGGGTCCTGCAATCGGCGCGCAATCGAGACCGCTCCACGTAGCGAGACATCCAGATCCGGAAATTCGCGCGCAGCCAGTTCAGATGCGGAATAGACCGAAGCGCCAGCTTCTGACACCACAACTTTTGTTGGTGCTTTCACCGTCTTGGGTAGAAGTGCAAGAGTGTCTGCAACCAATCTTTCGGTTTCACGGCTGGCCGTCCCGTTCCCGATTGCGATCAGTTCGATCCGATGAGCTGATATCAGATTGAGGATACTGGCCTGTGCACCTCGCAGATCATTCTTCGGCTGAAACGGGTACAAGGTGTCGGTGGCGACAACCTTGCCGGTTGCATCAACAACAGCAGCCTTTACGCCCGTACGAATGCCCGGATCCAGGCCCAAGGTCGCCTTGGCACCTGCCGGTGCGGCAAACAGCAGATCCTTGAGGTTTCGCGAGAAGACCTGAATGGCTTCGTCCTGCGCCCGGCTGCGCAGGTCAGCCATCAGTTCGACCATCATGGACAGCGAAAGTTTCACCCGCCAAGTCCAGCCCGCGACTTTGCGCAACCACACGTCTGCTAGCCCAGTGCCACGTGTCTGTAGATGGGCGGCGACAATCGTCTCGGCCCGCGCGGCACCAAACTCCGGTTCAGGCGCGATATCCAGCGTGACGATGCCCTCTTTGGATGCCCGCAGCATCGCCAATGCCCGATGTGACGGCACGTCCACCCACAATTCGGAATGGTCAAAGTAGTCACTGAACTTGGCGCCGTCCTTTTCCTTGCCTTCTATGACCTTTGCGCTGAGCAGAGCCTCGTGCTGCATGAAACTGCGCAATTCGCCCAGCAGAGCGGCGTTTTCTGTCAACCGCTCGGTCAAAATATCCCGCGCACCGTTCAAAGCATCCCGGGTCGTTGTTACCGCCTCGGTGAGGTACGCCGCGGCTAATATTTCAGGGTCGCAGTTGCGGTCCGCCAGAATAGCGTCAACCAAAGGTTCAAGCCCATTTTCGCGTGCAATCATCGCCTTGGTGCGCCGTTTTGGCTTATACGGCAGATAAATGTCTTCCAACTGCGCTTTGGTTTCCGCGCGCGCAATGGATTTACTCAGATCGTCGGTCAGTTTGCCCTGATCCTTGATCGAGTTCAGAATGGTTTCACGCCGCGCTTCAAGCTCGCGCAGATAAGCCAGCCGCTCAGACAGCAGGCGCAATTGGGTGTCGTCCAATCCTCCGGTTGCTTCTTTCCGGTATCGGGCGACAAAAGGCACGGTTGCTCCTTCGTCCAATAGCTTGATCGCGGCACCGACCTGCTCGGAACGTGCCTTAATCTCGGTGGCGATAGTGCGGGCGATACGGTCCAATGGTGCCTCCTGAAGCGACGGTGGAAGAACTTCTTAACCAGCCGTTTCGGCAAGGGGAAGACCCTTGGTTCACTCCGCAGTCAGGCCGTTTCAGTTTGGCTGTTCATCAAGTCAGCACGCCAGGCAGTGTCCACATCAAACCCACGGCATAAGTCCGCGATACGGGCTACGCGTGCTTACCGAATGGGCCATATGTGCCAAGGTCACCAGATCATAAACCGGCAGGCTCAATTCCTTCTGAATTGAGGCCGCGTAAGGCGGTAGATCGGTGCATTCCAGTACCAGCGAACGGATTTCCGGTGTATCGCGTTTCAGTTTGCGTACAGCATTCAGAACTTCAGCCTCAATTAGATCGGTATCCATTCGGGTGCGCGTATTGCGCAGGATGACTTCGGCGAACTCGGTCGTGTTCTCAAGACCCTGCACAGCTACGGGGATATCTCCTGCCCCAACCCCATCGAAATGGCGTTGCGTCAGCGCCGAGGAATCGGCGGTTATCACTCCTACCGGTGCACTGGCACCGGTCATGTAATAAGCCAGCGGCACCTGAATCAGGCTTGAGGCAAAAACGGGCACGGACACGGCTTCGGCCAGCTCTTTCTGGAACAATGCAAGAAACCCGCAACTGCCAGTGATGGCCCGCACACCTTCGGATTCAAGCCTCTGCGCGCCTTTGATGAAGGGCTCCAGCAACTCTGGTGTCGGGTTGTTCAGCAGCTTTGGTACTGTGACGCCTTCAATCATCTCATACAGCACCGGGAACGGAAGACTCGATGGGTTTTTGATATGGCCCGGAGGTTTGGGGAAATAGCTTTCCAGGCACAAAACTCCGATGGATGCCCCGCAGATATTCTGTCCACCTGGGTAGATCGGCATGACGTTGTGATCCTTCTCGAGAAGTCGCTTCGCGTGTTTTAAAACCGCGACAAGGCAAATGGGTCCAGACTGATGTTCAGACGCTGTCCAGCTACCAGATCGGCCACAAGCTCTCCGGTTTTAGGCGCCATCATCAGGCCATAGTGGGAATGACCGAAAGCGCTGAACAATCCCTGATGTCCGTCAATCGGCCCGATGGCAGGCAAGCTGTCTGGAAACGATGGGCGGCGCCCCATCCAGAATTGCGTGTCGGCGGTATTAAGATCCGGTATCATTGCCTTGGCTTGTCGCGTCAGTAACGCCTGTTTTCGTGGATCGGGCGGGGCATCTACACGCGCAAACTCGGCGGTGCCTGCCACACGCAGCCCGCCCTGCATCGAACTGGCAACCACTTTGGCATCCACATCCATGACCGAATTCTGAAGGCTCGCCAAAGGTGCGGGGAACTGAACATGGTACCCGCGTTCAGCAGCCAGCGGCACAGACAGACCCAAAGGTTTCAAAAGCTCGGCAGACCACACACCTGCAGCCAATATGACTGTATCAGCCTGAAGCGTATCGGTCTGGGTTGTCAGATGCCACCGCCCCTCGTCGGTACGGTTCAGTTTTCGAACTTCGGCCCGAATAAACTCAGCGCCTTGTTGGCGCGCTTTTTCAGCCAGAACCGCGCCAATCTGACCGGGTGATGTAATCCGTGCCTGACCTTTGATAAGGATCGCTGCTTCGAAATCCTCGGATAGAGCGGGTTCAATTCGGCGCAACTCTGGGCCGTCGATCCTCTCGAGTTGCCCACCTTTCTCCTGTCGGATCAGATATCCCAGCGCCTTCAGGTCAGCTTGATTCGGGTGTCGGAAAGCATGGATGTAGTTGGAATCGACAATCAGGTCTTCATAACCAGTGTTCTGCAAATGACGTCGATACAACTCTATCGACGGTCTGCAAAGAAGCTCCATCGCATCCGAGATTCGGCGGACCGATCGTTCATCAGATGCTTTCAAAAACCTCAGGCCCCAAGGGACCATCCTCGGCCAGAACGAGGCCCTGACGGACAAGGCGCTTTTGGGGTCCAGCAGCATCCGGGGGATTGCCTTCCAGATACCGGGAACCGCTTGGGGGATCACTGACCATGGCGAGACGACACCAGCATTACCGAATGAGGTCTCCTGCCCGGGCTCTCCCCGGTCAATCAACCGCACGGTTTTGCCACGTTCCTGCAATGACAGCGCGCAGCAGATGCCGACGATCCCGGCGCCGATTATGGTAACACGTTCAGACATGTCAGGCCGTTGCTTGAGTTCGGGTGCGGGCGATCAACTGCGCAACGATCACGGGTGACGCCACTGCCAGCGCGATCAGGTCTGCCGTTAACGTGGGTGCCACGAAGATGATCCCGGCAAAGGCAATCAGAATACGAGACAATACGTTGAGCGGTTGCAGCCAATAGCCGACGACCGCCGCGGACAGAGCGATGACCCCCGCTATGCAGCTTGTCGCAGTATATGTGAATTCCCAAAAATCAAACCCAGTGGAAGACACGAACAACAAAACCGGCGCATAGACGAATGCCATCGGCGCTATCACCTTGCCCAACCCGAGCGTAAACGCGGACAGCCCGGTGCGGAACGGATTTGAGTTGGCGATCGCAGCTGCCGCATAAGCCGAGGTACAGACCGGAGGTGTAATTTCGGATACCACACCGTAGTAAAGCACGAACAGGTGGCTTGCGATGGGCGGAACACCCAACTGAGCCAGCGCGGGCTGCGCGACAGAAACCAGCATGATGTAAAGCGCGGTGGTCGGAATACCCGCCCCCATCAAGATGCAGACGACAGCGATGAAGATCAGTGAGATGAACAGTTGCAGGTCTTCGATTGCAAACAGCTGGAAGCTGCCGAACGAGATCATATTATAAAGATCCGCCGCCAGATTGCCTGCCCCTTGCGTGACCATAAATCCGATACGAAAGCCGATACCGGTGGTGTTGATCACACCCACAACAATACCGACAGCGGCGGCAGCGGCACCCACCGCCAGCGAGTATTTTACGCCCAGTTCGACAGCAGCCAGCATCTCGGGCACTTCGATACGTTTTTGTGGGTTCAGTGTGGCTGTCACAGACAGCGCGCAGAGTATCGCGGTCATTGTCAGGTCGAACCCGCCATCCGAGAATTTCCACAACACAAAGGCCAGAAACGCCGCCGCGTAAATCAGCGTTGGTGGCTGCTTGATACGCGACATACCCGCGATCACCGCCAGCGATATGCCGCAGAAGGCCGACATGAATGGCGTGTAACCGGTAAACAGCACCACCAGCAGGCCAATCAGGGGCACGATATTGGCCCAACCTTCAGCCCAGACAGCTTTAAGCTGCGGTAATTGCTCTTTCGTCAGACCCTTCAGGTTCAGCTTGCGCGCCATCAGATGCACAACTGCAAAGACACCCACGTAGTGCAGAAGCGCCGGGAAGATCGCCGCAATGACAATAGTGGTGTAAGGCACCTCCAGGAACTCGGCCATGATAAAGGCCGCGGCTCCCATGATGGGCGGGGTGATCTGGCCGCCCGCCGAGGAAGCGGCCTCGACCCCGCCCGCGAAATGGCCCGGATAACCCAGGCGTTTCATGTTCGGGATGGTTAGCGCTCCGGTTGAAACCGTGTTGGCGACTGAAGACCCCGAGATCGTTCCAAAGAATGCCGATGAAACGACCGATACCTTGGCCGGGCCACCTGTATAGCGACCCGCCAGAATGGTGGCATTGTCGATAAACAACTGTCCCAACCCGGTGCGCTGCGCGATCACACCAAACAAAACGAAATGGAAGACTATGGTCGAAACGACCCAAAGCGTGACGCCATAGATGCCTTCCTGCGGAAAGTACATCGACGACACGAAGGTTTTGAAATTTACACCGGGATGCTGCAACAAACCGGGAAAATAAGGACCAAGCAGAGCGTAAGAGATGAATACGCAGATAATCAGCGGCAGCACCCAACCCAGCGTGCGACGGGCGATGTCAAGTACCAGCAGAATGATAACCACGCCAAGAAAGACATCGTAATTGTTGGGATTACCCATACGAAAAGTCTGTTCCTCGATCCCGAGAAAGGGAATACCGCGCCAGGCAAATCCAACGTAAAGCGCCGCAACGATGCCAAATGCCATGAATACCAGGTCATAAAGCGGGACGTTCCCAATACGAAACCTGCTGATTTTGAGCGCATATAGGTTTTTAGCCCCGACAATCGGAATGGTCGCGTAAACCAGTATGAACAACAGGGCCAGATAAATGCCCATGTGCCAGTGGTCCGCCGGCAAGCCGAAACCTGCGGTGAAGAATTCATAGGACGCGAATAACAGGGCAACAACCCGCAGAACCTTGGCCGTGTTCGGTGTAACCTGACGTACTGCGGCGCCTTCGTCGAACTGTTCTTCGATGGCTGCCAGTTCTTCGGCTGTCAGGTCGTGGTCATCGCGTGTTTCGGTCTCGGACATGATGGCCCTCTGATTGCGCGTGTAAGGAGAGTGCGGTGCCCCGCACAGGGGCACCGACGACAGGCTTCAATGAGGTTCGATTACTGCAGAAGGCCTGCTTCTTTGTAGAACTTCTCTGCACCAGGATGCAGGGGGACACCCAGTGCTTCGACTCCGTCCAAAGCTGTGTCAGCTGTGATCTGCTTGCCTTTGGCGTGACCGTTGTCCAGCAGTTTTCGGGTGTTGTCGTTCCACAGTGCTTTGGTCAGCTGATAGACCAGTTCTTCGGACAGATCCGACGACACAACCAGCATAGCGCTGACCGCTGGGGTCTTGGTTTCGGTGTCAATCCCTTCATACACACCGCCCGGTATGGCGGAAGGGATATAGGCCGGAATGATCTCGTTGATCTTAGCAAGGTCTTCGTCACTGAACGAGTGCAGGTTCATACCTTTGGTCGATGACAACTGCACCATAGCGGCGACCGGCCAGCCAGCTGCGTAGAAATACGCGTCCAGCTGCCCATCGGCCAGACGCTCGGCGCTCTGACTGTTGTTCAGCTCTGCTTCGTCCATGTTATCGCGGTTCACGCCCCATGCATCCAGCATCTGCAGCACGGCCACCTGTGTGCCTGAACCCGCCTGTGCGATACCCACGCGCTTGCCTTTGAGATCGCTCAGGTCACCAATGGTCTGACCTGCGGGCAGAACCAGATGCAGATCCTCTGGGAACAGGTTTGCCACAATGCGCAGCTTGGGATGCGGCTTGCCTTCGAACTTGCCTTCGCCCAGATACATCGAACGGGTGACATCAGCGGCGGCCAGACCGGCCTCAAGCTCGCCATTCTCCACTGCCGCGTTGTTAAAGACTGACGCAGTTGTTGATTGTGCAATCGCGATCAGGCCGGGTACGCCGCACTGACCACCCTCTTCGCAGGGGCGCGAGCCCGGAGGGGCCGAGATCCCATTTGCGATGGTTCCGCCAATCGGAAAATAAGTGCCGCCTGCACCACCGGTGCCAATACGGAAAAAAGTTGGGTCCTGTGCAAGTGCAGGCGCGGCCATAGCGCCTGCCAAAGCCAGACCTGTCAGGCATTTCATCAGTCTCATCGTAAACTCCCAGTTTTGGATCATTGGATTCGGTTTGTCCGAACTCTGATCCAATCAGCCTATGGAGATTTACCATAAATACAAATTTGTTATATTTAACTAAACTGAAGTTTGGCTTATGGATGTGGAATGAACCTTACTCAATTGACTGTTTTTCGTGAGGTGATGGAAAGCGGCTCTATCTCTCAAACCGCAAAAAAACTGAACCGGACACAGCCGGCCATCAGCCTTGCGCTCAAGAACCTAGAAAAAAGTTTGGGGCTGATCCTGTTCGAACGAAGAGGGCGCCGTTTGATTCCAGTACCGGAAGCACACTACCTATTGTCGGAAACCACTGGTATTCTGGACAGATTATCTACGATTTCCAGTACGATGCACGGACTTCTTAAAGGGAGTTCCGGTAGCTTGAATATTGCAGCGATGCCAGGCCCTTCCACTTTTGCCTTTCCGAATTTCATCAGCCGTTCAGTTGGTGGAAACCCCGATATACAAATCACACTTTCAACCCGCAGCTCTCCGCAGATTATGGAACTGGCGGGTACTCAGAACATCGATTTCGGGTTTGCGGATTTTGAGCATCCGACAGGTAAGCAACCACAGTTCTCAGCCGAGATCATAAGCGGCGACTGTTTTTGCGCGCTGGACAGAGACAACCCTCTGGCGAAAGAAAGCGCCGTTACGATATCCGATCTTGACGGAGTTCCAATGGGCGGGCTGCATGACACGCATCCGTTTCAGGAAAAAGTGCGACAAGCGTTTCAGATGGTCTCGGCGAATTATACGCCAACCGTGACCTGCCAATATTTTCTGCCGCTTATCCCTTTTGTCGGATCGGGCCAATGCTGCACGATTGTCGATCCGTTGACAGTCGTTACCGAGCGGGAGTTGAACATTTCAAACGACCGTGTCGTGTTTTTGCCCTTCAGTGAACCGTTGAGGTATGAATATGCGATCCTGTCACCGAACCACCGGCCTCCGTCTCAGCTAGCGTTGCAGATCAAAGCCGGCTGGAAGGCAGAGGTTTTGTCGATGCTACATCGAACAGGTGCCAACCCACAGACAGAAATCGCCTGAAAACATACACGTTTCCAGTGCTGCTCAGTTGCGTTGTTCAATTGATGACTCCAGCGTTGACCGCAAAAGTTGCGCATCAAGCGGTTTGTAGAGCAAAGGCAGATTGGCGCGCTTGCAGCGCCTGGCCAGTTCAGGTGATCGGTTGGCCGAAATAACGCAGCCGGGCAGAGGTCCAAATTCGTTCGTCAGGGCATGTATGGCGTCGACACCGGTTCTATCGTGGTTCAACTGAAAATCGGCAACTATTGCATCGGGCAAAATGTCAATTTCACGAAGAAGATTGATTGCTTCGTCTTCGCTTTCGCTCTCCAAAACCTCGACCCCCCAGGATTCGATGGTCATGGTCAGTGCACTACGAAGGTTTTCATCATTCTCAATCAACAATACGACCGTGTTACCAAGTACCTTGGAGCCCGGATCGTGGGCCGCAGGGGCGCTGCTAGATGTGGTCTGCTCTTCCCGCGCCAACGGCACTTCGACCGAGAATCCAGTGCCTTTGCCTACTTCGGAAAACAGCTGGATTGGATGTTGCAACAGCCCACAGGCGCGCTCCACGATTGCAAGGCCCAATCCCATACCCTCTGCCGCGCTGGCATCAGAATGCAGGCGCTGAAATTCCTGAAAGACGATGTCTCTTTGGTCTAACGCGATACCGATACCTGTATCCCAGACTTGCAAGGCAATTGCGCCTTTGCGACGCCGCACACCGACCAGAACCTTTCCGGTCTCGGTATACCTGATCGCGTTCGACAGCAGGTTCTGCAAAATCCGACGCAAATAGCTGGCGTCGCTGGTCACACGCGCGTTCGTGTCAACAAATGACAGCTCAAGCCCTTTTGCCTGCGCCACCGGGCGAAATGCGTCTTCCATCTGCGAAAACAGCGTGCTCACTGATATGGTCGACAAATGCGCGGTGGCCCGTCCTGAATCCAGCTTCGAGATATCCAGCAGCGCTTCCAGAATGTGTTCAACGCTGTTCAGCGCACTTTCAGCCTTGCCTGCAACGGTCTTTGCGTCGTCTTTATCCAGGCCGCTGCCCAGCGATGCAACATAAAGCTTTGCCGCAGAAAGAGGTTGCAACAGGTCGTGACTGGCCGCTGCCACAAATCGCGACTTGGATGCGTTTGCACGCTCGGCCTCGTTCAAAGCGTCAGCCAGTTCCATCGTGCGCGATGTTACGCGCTGTTCCAGCAATTCTTTGGCCTCATATAAGGCCTGGGCGGATTTTCGTTCTGCGGTTACATCGGTGAAGGATATCACAAAACCGCGGTCGGGCATTTCCTGCGCAAAAACAGAAAGTATCTTCGACCTTCCACGGTGCATCTGAAATTGCAGAGGACGGCGATAGGTTTGCCGCGTCACCCAGTTCAGAAGATCGGCTTCTGTTACCCCCTTCTGGAACCTGATGTTCGCGCCAAGGCGATTGGACAGCGATTCAAACCGGGTTCCCGTCTGAAACTGTGCGATTGGAATGGCCAGCAACTCGCTAGCGCGGTTGTTCCACCCGATCAGACGGTGTTTGTTGTCAAAAATGCAAACGCCCTGTTCAATATGTTCAAGCGTTGCGCGGATCAGCCTGGCCTTGTCATCCAGTATCCGGTCACGCTCCTGCCGTTCGATCCGCATGATATCGGTCACATCGGTTTGCAGAATAACAGTGCCGCCATCCGGCGTGCGGTGTTCGGACACTTGTGACCACCGATTGCCAACAAGCCGGACGTTGAACACCACATGATCGTCCGTGTGCCGATCCAGGCGGCTTTTGGCCCAGTCTGTCGGTGTCATTGTTTCAGGCAGGGACAGAAACCCTGATCGGCTGACCAGTTCGACATATTCGGCAAAGCTCAATCCCGGGCTCAGCCGCTCCTGAATGTCGGGCATATGCAGACCAAAACGGCTGTTACACAGCACCAGTTTTTCGTCGCGATTGAAAAGGGCAAACCCCTCTTGCACCGTTTCGATTGCATTGGCCAGATCCGCGCGTGCGGCTTCGGTGTCCTTGTTCGCCTGTGCCAATCTGGCATTGGAATCGTTCAGCAATTCAAGGGCACGTTCCAGATCATTCGTCCGGGCGCGGACCTCTTGTTCAAGCACGGCCGCACGCTGAAACTGCGCATAAGCTGCGCCTGACGCATCGGTGGATTCTTCTACCCGACGCATCAGCGCTTCGGCGATCTTGCGAAGTTTCTCGTTCTGGCGGTCAACCGAGTCCGACGGGTCAGTAAGATGCTCGATCATACGTTACTCTTTCTCGGGTGGATAAATCGCAACACCCGTCAGAGTTTGGTTCACATGGATTGAGTTGTACTGCTCTCCGTAGGTTGAAAATCCGACAACGTGGTTGCGGGCCAGAATGTCCGAGATTTCGCGAGTCTTTTGCTTTTCCTGCGCTTCCAGTCGGCGGAGAATGCAGTCGCAACCCAGAATTGTGTCGGGTTGCCGTTTCTCGGTCAGAAGGCCGATTTCTTCCTCAAGGTGCTCGACCATGTCCCTTGGTTCGGCCAGCGTCAGCACAAGCCCTTCATCAATGGCCGAGAAAAAGACAAGGTCCCCGTTGCCCGCCACCTGCTGAATGGCGCGGACGTGATGCTGCCCACCAATCTGCACAACAACGGGGTGCGCCGCAAAGGTGAATGTCGTCAGTTGTTCCGGATCCTTGCCAAGGATACGGGCGTACTCGCGGGCGGCGGGCTCGGCATTGATCTCCTCAACGATGCGTTTTGCCGGATCCGCCTTGGTTACGACCATACGCCGGGTCGTTGGAACCAGATGATCAGTTTTGAACACCTTGATCGGGCACCGCGTACGAACCTGAGTCAGTATGGCAGCATTGCTCAGTGCTTTGCCCTGATGCAGCACATAGGTACGCCCGAACCGGGTTCCATCACCGGCCGATCCGCCAAACAATGGCACCGGCCCCAAGCCGACGGCCAACTCGGAGGTCAACGCATCCTCTTTGGTCGACAATCCGTCGATCATCAGGAATGTAAATTCATGGTTCCAGTCGGGCGCCGTGACCATCATGGCATTTCGGTTGTGGATCATCTCGTTGATGATGCTTTCCGCCTCAAAATCGTTCAGATCGGAAACCAGGACCGTACGCGTGTCGAAATGGGATTGCGGAAGGCCGATTGCGACGATCTGATCTTCGCAATAACCGCTATCCGCAAGTTCTCCGGCGGTGGTGCAGCCAACCACCGGCGTAGGCGCAAACACCTGCTCGGCTTTGGCAATGACCGCAGCCGCGTCCGCGTTCGGACTGACGAACAATATCACCAGCGCAAGTGGCTCAGCCCCGAATTGACGTTCGAGCACCCCAAGCGCCTGCCCGGTGTCGTAACGCACGAAAGCCGTTTTGACGATGCCTGTCGCACCGGTCCGGGCTGTCGTCCACCCGACTGCTTGGTCCATCGAGCCTCCTCCCTAAAGCGCGACGATGTGGTGAGAGTATGACGCTTAGCCTTGGTCTTGCAAGACGCTGGCAAACGAAGCTTTCTTTGCAATCAGAACGGCTTGCGTCCGGCTTTGCACACCCAGTTTCCGCATGATTGCCGTGACATGCGCTTTGACCGTGGGTTCCGCAATGGACAGGTCATAGGCAATCTGTTTGTTCAGCTTGCCCTCACAGATCAGTTGCAGAATGCGGGCCTGCTGATTTGTCAGCGTCGCAAGCCGATTGACCGCGTCGGCGTGTTCATCCTCTTCAACATTGATCAGAACGCATCCTTCGGGCACGAAAACTTTGCCGGAATGCACTGTCTCGAATGCCAGGCGAAACACATCGCGTTGGCTATGCTTGGGTACATAACCCGATGCGCCCGCCTGAATCACCTGACTGACAACGCGATTATCCGTCATCGAGGACACCACAATAACCGGGGCATTCGCAGCAGCCTTCAGACGGACAAGGCCGTCCAGCCCCTCCACATCCGGCAGGTTGAGGTCCAGCATGACCGCGTCCGGTTTCAGCCCCCCTGACAGAAGTTCCATCGCGCCTTCCAGTCGGTCCGCGGTATGGATTTCGCCGATCTGCGCCACGCTTTGCAAGGTCATCGACAGCGCGTCGCAAAACAGGGGGTGGTCATCGACGATCAGCACTTTCTCGAAGCCAGACCTTACAACGGAGTCAGCAAGCATTTGGTATTGCCTTTTTTCAATCAGATTGTCCCCAGCTTACCCAATCCTAACAACGAAAGTAATCTGCGCCTACTGGCCCAAAGTCGTACATAAGACCGGCTCGGCGTCACCTACACCCAAGGTCTAATAGGCAGGGCGAAAAACACCACGTAGCGTAAGAAAAAACACCTGGAGAAGAGAAATGGAGCTTAGTGACAGCCGCGTCATTGCCGCGCCGCGATCCAAGGTCTGGGACGCGCTTCTGTCGGCTGAGGTTCTGAAAGAATGCGTTCCGGGATGTCAGGAAATGACCGGCTCGGTCGATGACGGGTTCGAAGCAACGGTGGTGCAGAAAGTCGGCCCCGTAAAAGCGACCTTCAAAGGGGCCGTTACCCTTTCTGATATCGTAACGCTTGAAAGCGTGAAGCTCTCGGGTGAAGGTAAGGGTGGGGCTGCGGGTTTTGCCAAGGGTGCGGCCGATGTCAGTTTGTCTGATGTGCCCGAAGGTACTCTGCTGACCTATACCGTCGACGCACGTGTCGGTGGCAAGTTGGCCCAGCTGGGAAGCAGGGTCATCGATGGCGTCGCCAGAAAAATGGCCGGCCGGTTCTTTGAAAATTTTCAGAACGCGGTCGAACCCGAAAAAACACCCGATCCGGAAACCTCGGATCAGGTTCAAGCTGAACCTTCTGCCGAGGGTGAAGGCGACGAAGCAAAAAAAGGTTGGTTCAAGCGCGTATTGGGCGGTTGAACAGTTGGAACTCAGGGAGGAGAAAGTCATGAAAATTTCCATGACCGTGAACGGCAAGGCCGTAAGCGGCGAGGTCGAGGGCCGGACATTACTGTCCGGCTTTCTGCGCGAGCAACTTTCATTGACGGGCACGCATGTCGGCTGTGATACGGCCCAGTGCGGCGCCTGCGTTGTACATGTGAATGGTCAGGCCGTGAAGTCGTGCAATATGCTGGCGATCGAAGCCGACGGTGCTGATGTTGGCACCATCGAAGGTCAGGCAAATGCGGACGGTTCGCTGAACGTGATCCAGCAAGCCTTTCAGGATCATCACGGCCTTCAATGCGGGTTCTGTACACCGGGTATGGTGATGAGCGCCGCAGCGCTGCTGAAAGACAACCCGCGCCCATCTGAGGCCGAAATCCGAAAGTACCTGGAAGGCAACCTGTGCCGCTGCACCGGGTACCACAATATCGTCAAGGCGATCATGGCCGCCTCAGGCCAGGACGTCGGCAGTATCGCCGCGGAATGATGCCGCTGCGGGCGTAAACGTTGCGCCCGTGGGACAAGTGAAGGGTGCAGTAGCATCCGTTTATGGGAGGAGAACAAGCAATGCCCAAAGACAGTGGCATCGGAGCCAGTTCCAAGCGGCGCGAGGACGTCCGCTTTCTGACCGGAGCAGGCAACTATACCGACGACATCAACGTACGTGGTCAGGCTTACGTATATTTCCTGCGGTCCGACATCGCGCATGGTCGGATCAATTCTGTAGATACATCAACCGCCGAAGGTATGCCCGGTGTGGTCAGAGTATTCACCGGCAAAGACTTTGAAGGCGTGGGCGGAATGCCCTGTGGCTGGGAAGTGACCGACAAGCACGGCGCGCCGATGCAGGAACCACCACACCCAATTCTGGCACAGGGCAAGGTGCGCCATGTGGGCGATCCCATTGCCGCCGTGGTGGCTGACAGTCTGGAACAGGCCCGTGACGCGGCCGAGGCTATTGATCTGGATTTCGAGGAACTGCCCGCCGTGATCGACATGAAATCCGCCGCGCAGGATGGCGCGACGCTGGTTCATGACGATCTGAAAAACAACATCTGCTATGACTGGCAGCTGGGTGAGGCCGACGACGCCAAGGTGAATAACGTCTTTGCCAATGCGGCGCATGTCACCACTTTGGATCTGGTGAACAACCGGCTGGTCGCCAACCCGATGGAGCCGCGCGTGGCTGTGGCCGAGTACAGCCGGGGCACAGATGAATATACGCTCTATACCACGTCGCAGAACCCGCATGTCATCCGTTTGTTGATGTGCGCGTTCGTTCTGGGTCTGCCGGAACACAAAGTCCGCGTCGTAGCCCCGGATGTGGGCGGTGGTTTTGGCACCAAGATTTTCCATTACGCAGAAGAAGCGTTCTGCACCTTTGCCGCCAAGGCCTGCAACCGCCCCGTCAAGTGGACGGCCAGCCGGTCCGAGGCGTTCATGTCGGATGCGCAGGGTCGTGACCATGTCAGCACGATTGAGCTGGCTCTGGATGCGGATAACAACTTCATCGGCCTGCGGACCAACACCTATGCCAATCTGGGTGCCTATCTGTCGACCTTCTCCAGCTCGGTTCCGACATGGCTGCATGGGACGCTGATGGCAGGCAACTATAAGACCCCGGTCATTCAGGTGAATGTGAAGGCGATGTTCACAAACACGGTGCCGGTGGACGCCTATCGCGGCGCTGGTCGACCCGAAGCAACCTTCCAACTGGAGCGTGTCATCGACAAGGCTGCGCGCGAGTTAGGTGTCGATCCGATCGCCCTGCGTCGCCAGAACTTTGTCACGCAGTTCCCCTATGACACGCCAGTGGCGCTGACTTACGACACCGGGGACTACAACGGGACAATGGACAAGCTTGAGGCTGCTGCTGATCTTGCGGGCTTTGCCGCACGACGCGCGCAGAGTGAGGCCAAAGGCAAGCTGCGCGGTCTCGGCGTCAATTGCTATATCGAGGCTTGTGGTATCGCGCCTTCGAATATCGTCGGCATGTTGGGAGCCCGTGCAGGTCTTTACGACGCGGCGACAGTTCGGGTGAACGCCACCGGCTCGATCAGTGTGATGGTTGGCGCACACAGCCACGGGCAAGGCCATGAAACAGCCTTTCCGCAGGTCGTGGCCGACATGATCGGCATCGACGAGTCAATGGTCGAGATCGTGCACGGGGACACCTCGAAGATCCCGTTCGGCATGGGCACCTATGGCTCACGCTCGCTGGCGGTCTGCGGCTCGGCTATGGTCAAGGCCACCGAAAAGGTGATCGACAAGGCCAAAAAGATCGCAGCCCACCTGTTGGAGGCGTCCGAGGCAGATATCGAACTCAAAGACGGTCAGTTCAGTGTTGCGGGGACCGACAAGTCGGTGGCGTGGGGGGATGTGACTCTTACGGCCTATGTCCCGCACAACTATCCGCTGGAAGTTGAACCGGGGCTGGAGGAAACCGCGTTCTATGACCCGGCCAACTTTACTTTCCCGGCAGGGGCTTATGCCTGTGAGGTCGAGGTTGATCCAGACACAGGTCAGGTCAGTATCGAGAAGTTCACGGCTGCAGATGACTTTGGCAATATCGTCAATCCAATGATCGTTGATGGACAAGTGCATGGCGGTATTGGTCAGGGCATCGGTCAGGCCTTGCTGGAGAACTGTGCCTATGACGAGAACGGCCAATTGCTGAGCGCGTCCTACATGGATTACGCGATGCCACGCGCCGATGATGTCCCGTTCTACGGCGTGGATCATTCCAGCCAGACGCCCTGTACGCACAATCCGCTGGGCGTGAAGGGTTGCGGCGAGGCCGGAGCGATCGGCTCACCGCCAGCGGTGGTCAACGCGGTGCTGGATGCGTTGAACTCGGGTGGAAGGGCTGTTGATCATATCGACATGCCGATGAGCCCGTCACGCGTTTGGACTGCGATGCATGGTTGAGAGGTTGGGGTGCGAGGGGCCAGCCCCTCGCGCTCCCTGGGATATTTATAGCCAGATGAAGGGCGGATCAGCGCCTTTCGGAAAGGAAGAACGAAATGTACAATTTCGAGTTTGAGAAGCCCTCGACCATTGCTGACGCAGTTGCAGCATTGGCAACAGAGGATGCGCAGGCGTTGGGAGGCGGGCAAACCCTGATCCCGACATTGAAACAGCGATTGGCGGCACCGTCCAGACTGGTGTCGATGGGCGGCATTGCCGAGATGCAAGGCGTCTGCGTTGATGATGACGGCTCGGTCTCTGTTGGGGGTGCAACACCTCACGCTGTCGTTGCTCGCGACGCTGCAGGATCTTATCCCGCGCTGGCGGCATTGGCTGGACAAATTGGCGACCCGGCAGTGCGCAATCGCGGAACCATCGGTGGTTCGGTTGCGAACAATGACCCGGCTGCCTGCTATCCGGCGGGTGTGCTGGGATCGGGCGCAACCGTGGTGACCAACGCGCGTCAAATTGCGGCAGATGACTTTTTTCAGGGCATGTTCACCACAGCCCTGGATGAAGGAGAGATCATCACCTCGATCCGCTTTCCGGTTCCGCAGGCGGCAAGCTATCAAAAATTCCTGCAACCAGCATCGCGGTTTGCACTTGTTGGGGTATATTTGGCCCGTTTCACGGACGGCGTGCGCGTGGCGGTGACCGGGGCAAGTGAGGATGGCGTCTTCCGTTGGAGCGAAGCCGAGCAGGCGCTGAACAAGGAGTTTCGCCCGGACGCCTTGATGGACCTTCGGATTAACCCCGCCAACATGATCGCTGATTTACATGGCAGCAAGGAATACCGGGCGCATCTTGTGTCGGTCATGACCAAACGCGCCGTTGAAGCCTGCATGTAGGCATTTCACGACAAGATGCTCAAAAGTCCCGGTTTTTACCGGGGCTTTTTCGTTGAGATATGGTTTTGGTGTCTCACCAAGGTCGGGCTGGCCAGCACTTTTCCGTTGTTTGAGGGTCGTGGCCAGTGTCTGCGCAAAATGAAATCAGGCCGCCCATTTCCGGGCGGCCTGATCAAGTCATAAACTAAGCTTTCGCTTTATTCGGCGGCTTGTGCACCTGTAGCGGCGTGTTTGTCACGCTGGCTGTCGCGGAACAAAGCTTTGGCCAGAGCAATACACATCAGACCCATCACAGCAGTAAAGGGCAATGCACCGATGATCATCGCGTTTCGCAGCGCATCCATCGGGTTGTTTTCACCGGCTGCGAGGATCAGCGCGCCGATCACAGCCGTCAGGATGACACCCCAGATGATGCGGTGCTTGATGCCCGTCTCCTGGCTGCCACCCGACATGATGGTGTTCATCACCAGAATGCCCGAGTCTGCCGACGTGACGAGGAATGTCATGATCAGGATCACGCACATCACGTTCAGCATTGACAGCAGACCACCGTCAATCATGTAAGATAGTGTCACGAACAGCTTGTTGGTGTTCGATGCACCGATGATTGCACCTTCTGCGGCGCCTGCCAGTTCCAGATCAATCGCAGTTCCTCCCAGAACAGTCATCCATGCAAAGCACACCAAAGCCGGGGCGAACACACAGCCTACGATGAACTCGCGGACAGAGCGTCCTTTCGATATGCGCGCGAGGAACAGGCCCACGAAGGGCGAGAACGCGATCCACCAGGCCCAGTAGAACGTGGTCCAACCCGACTGCCAGCCGAACTGACGCCCCTGCTCACCCGCCGCATAAACGGCTGCCAGGGTTGCTTCATCCAACTCTGCTGCTGCCCCTTCCAGGCCACTCTTGAAACCGTCAAAGCTGCCCCACGCATTGGTAGCTCCGCCCATCAGATCATTGGCATGGGCTTGTGCTTCGGCAGGCAAAGCCGCAGCGAAGGCTTCAACTGACAGTGGACCATAAGCGTTAAAGCTGAGCGACAGGATATGCAGGATATAGTCGACCATTGCAGTGCCATAAGTGGTCATAGCAAAGACGAACGAGCCGAAAACAACAAACGTGCCCAACAGGATGATCGACAATACGAGGTTCAGGTTCGACAGGTATTTAACACCACGACCAACGCCTGATACGGCCGAAATAATCGACAGGCACATGATGACGACCAGACCGGTGATCAGACCCACTTTGCTGGGGGTTGGAACTTCACCACCCAGATCCATGACCCACTCCATACCGGTGATGGCATAAAGCCCGTCGATGAACTGGCTGACACCATAGCCGATGGTGACGGAAACACCGAGGATCGTTGCAACAACGCCAAGTACGTCAACCACATGGCCGAAGAAACCATTGACGAAGCGGCCAAACAGAGGCGTCAGCGCCGAACGGATGGTGAGAGGCATGTCGCGGGTATAAGCGTAATATGCCAGCGACAAACCGGTCACCACATAGATGGCCCAAGCGTGAAACCCGTAGTGCAAGAAGGTATAGCGGTAAGCCGACTGCAGTGCTTCGGGTGTATTTCCAACGACCGCCTCGGATACGACTTCGGGGTTCGAACCCCACAGCCCCAACGGTTCTGCGGTTGCAAAAACCATCAGACCAACACCCAGGCCGGCGCCGAACATCATGGAGAACCATGAGAAGTTTGAAAACTCGGGCTTTTCACCGGGTGTTCCCATCACACGGCGACCCGTGGACGGAATAGCGGCGACAACGGCCAGAAAAACGAGGAACAACCCGACAATGACAATGTAGAAGCTGTTGAAAAGCTCAAGCAGCCGCCCGTTCAGGCTGCCAAGCGTGCCGTTTGCATTTGCAGGGAATACCAATGCCCACAGAACCAGCGCGACCATGATGGCCTTGCTGATCAGGGCAATTGGGACGCTGTAGTTTTCATAAAAACCGGCATCCGCCGTCTTTATCTCAACGTCCGTGAATGGATCGGGTATCGACATATTGCGTTTTCCTCCGTGTGTTCGCCGTTTCTTGTTCTTTGGATTTCTGCTTGGGGTGCACCGCGCGGGACGGCGTAAACAAACATGCCCAATGCACCAAACGATCAGCGAGTTGACTGCAACTCAGCTGAGATTTACGGGGAAGACCACACACCATGTGGGATCGCCCACCGCTCTTTTCCTCCCAGATTGTGTTCGCTTGCAAAAGCTGTTGGTTCGTTGTGGCAAGTCTGTCTGCCGTTGAACCTGGTAGCAGCTTCGCAAGAAGTGGTTGCGCCCTTCAATTCGGGAAAACCTATGACAGAGGTTAGGGCAGCTCACCCAAGAATCCGACCCTTATGCTACTCGAAACGACGCTCTCGGTTACTCGAAACACGTGTTAGCGAGAACAAGTAAAGGGCGTGATTGTGGTTCCTTCTACAGTTTCAATACCAGTTTGTCCGACTTGGCCCGCGAAACGCATGTGCACAGGAACTCATGCGTTTCCTGCTCTTGCGGAGTAAGTATACCGTCGCGATGATCAACTTCGCCGGACACGACATCAACGATACAGGTTCCGCAAAGCCCTTCGGAGCAGCCGAAATCAACCTGCACACCATTGGCCTGCAAAACCTCCAGAATAGATTGGTCCTTGCCAACGGGATAGACCGCGCCGGTCGACTGGATCTTGATCTGGAAATCGGCGTTCGGGGCATGTTCAATGTCCGACGCGGCGGCGAACCGTTCAAAGTGTATCGCGCCGCCACGCAGCAAGGCACCTGCTTCCAGTACCGCATTCAGCATCGGTTCCGGGCCGCAGGTATAAACGTCTGCGCCCATCGGCATCGATTGCATGACCGATCTCAGATCGAATACCCCGTCTGTGTTATCACAATGCAAATGATACCATTCATCCAGTCCAAGCGCCCGGAATTGCGCATCCATCGCCGCGTATTCTTTCGAACGAACAAGATAGTAGACACGAAAATCCTGCCCTCGGTTCAGCAACTCACGTGCCATTGCAACCAATGGTGTGGCCCCGATACCGCCAGCGATCAAAGTGACGTGCCGATCATGGCTTTCGAGTTTGAAATGGTTGCGGGGACCGCCAATTTCCACGGTCGCGCCCTCTTGCAGGTCATGCATCGCCAGTGACCCGCCTCGCCCTTCGTCTTCGCGTTTGACGGCCACGTTGATCAGGCGTCCATCCTGGCTCCAGCTCCACAGCGAGTATTGCCGTATCAGACCGTCTTCAAGATGGATGTCCACATGCGCCCCGGGCTCGAGGCTGGTGAAGCGCCCGCTTTCGATCTCGAAGCAGAAATCAGAGGTGTCGGGACTGAGTGGTGTTTTTCGCACAAGGCGGGCAACTTGAGTATCCATCACTTGTCCTGTTCGGTCTCACGTGGCGTACATTCTGCGTCTTTCAGCAAACAACAGGAAAAAAGATAGATTTCAATTGCAAAATTTCTAACATTCGGGTGAATTGAGCTCACCCAGAGTTCAAAAGCCAACAAACCTCCATGTCTCGACGCCACTACAACCTTCCTCCACTTACGACACTATCGGCCTTTGAAGCCGCCGCTCGGCATCTCAGTTTCAAGGAAGCCGCAAGCGAGCTTTCCGTGACGCCTGGTGCCGTCAGTCATCAGATTAAGGCGCTGGAAAGCGAGCTGGGCGCGGCCCTTTTTGTCCGAAAGCACCGCGGCGTGGAACTGACCGAGGATGGGCAAGACCTGTTTGAGGCACTCGGCACTTCGTTCCGGCAGATTTCAAAGGTGCTTGAAAAGATTCGCAGCAATGATTCCGAAAACCACGTAACCGTTGGGTCAACCACTGCCGTCGCCGCACTTTGGCTGTCGCCGTCTGTCATCCGGTTCTGGCAGGATTATCCGCACGTAAAAGTGAACCAGATGGCACAAGACAAGGCGTTCACGGACCGGCCGGATATCGACTTGTTCATCCGCTATGGCCGGGACGCGAACGCGCAACTCACGCACACGAAACTGTACCGCGATATCCTTACACCCGTTTGCAGCCCCCAGATGGCCGCGGACCTTAAAGGGGCCAGTCTTGAAGACCTCGTGCAGCGGCGTTTGATCCATCTTGAAACGCAGGACAGCACCTGGACGACCTGGTCATCCTGGTTCCATGACCTCGGATTTTCCGGGGTTGTTCCTGTGGGATCGCGGGTGAACAGCTATGCGCTTGCCCTTCAGGTCGCGCGTAAAGGCGCGGGTCTTGCGTTGGGGTGGAAACGTCTGGTCCAGCCCATGCTCGCATCGGGGAAACTCGTGGCATTAGAGGAGTTCAGCCTGCCCGCCCCGGACAATTTCTATCTTGTCGGTCGCCCGGACGATCAGCTCTCGGAAGGGGCGCTGGCTCTCAAGAATTGGTTGCTTAACGAACTGTCTCAGGGCTCGGTTTAGCCTGCCTCAATTTGCCATTAGGATTTTTAGTATTGAACGTGGACGGCCTCAGCCGCCAATGGATGCAGCGATAAACTCATTCAAAATCACTCAGGAGTGGCCGATGAACAAGCACGCACCGCTTTCGTCTGTTCTGACACCGGTAAACACCGCAAAGGGTCTGCCGAACGAGCATTATATTGATCCCGCAGTTTTTGCCGAAGAACGGGATGCGGTCTTGTTTGCGAACTGGTCCGGCATCGGCTTTGGCAAAGACATTCCCGAGGCGGGAGATGCGTATCCGATCAATTTCCTGGGTGTGCCGCTGTTGATGGTTCGTGATCGCGACGGTCAGATCGGTGTGTTCCAGAACACCTGCCGCCATCGCGGCATGATTTTGGTCGACAAGCCGCAAAAGATCCGCGGCGCAATCCGCTGCCCCTATCACAGCTGGTGCTATGGCCTGAATGGTGAACTCCGGACCGCCCCTCATGTCGGTGGCCCCGGGCAAAACACCCATGAGGATCTGGATTTCGCCGAGTTGGGCCTTATCCGTATCCGCTCTTATGTCTGGCGGGATGTTGTCTTTGTCAATGTCAGCGGCGACGCGCCGGAATTCGAAGATGTCCATGGCGAGTTGATGGAACGCTGGAAAGAATTCGATCAACCGATGTATCACGGTGGCGTTGGCGCATCGGTTTACCTTGAGTTGAACTCGAACTGGAAACTGGCTGTTGAGAACTACTGCGAAAGCTATCACCTGCCCTGGGTTCATCCCGGCCTGAACAGCTATTCGCGTCTGGAAGATCACTACAACATCAACGAATTGGGCAAATACTCGGGTCAGGGCACTTATGTCTACCGCCAGTTCGAAGGTCACGATGGCGAAAAGCTGGATGATTTCGAGAATCTGAGTGAGCAGTGGAATGACGGCGCGGAATATATCGTCGTTTACCCGAATACCCTGCTGGGTGTTCAGCGCGACCACGGCTTTGCCTTCCTCATCGATCCGATCACCCATGAGCGTTCGAACGAACGGATTGAGCTCTACTACGCCAAAAAACCGGAAGACGCGCCAGAACACAAGGCACTGCGCGCCAAGAATGCGCAACTGTGGAAAACGGTGTTCGAGGAAGACGTCTTTGTGGTTGAAGGCATGCAGAAAGGCCGTCACGGCGTGAAATTCGATGGCGGCCGTTTCTCGCCCGCTATGGACGGCCCGACCCATTGTTTTCATCATTGGGTGGCAACTCAGATCGAAAAAGCCCGGGCTGAAGTGTAAGCAATCCTGGAAATGTTGATCTGGTCAGGCCCTTCTGACCAGATCGCGGATCGGTTGTAACAACAGCAGACGGGACCGCGTTGCAGTCTTTTGTCTCCTAGAGGACAGCCGGTGTGAATTCGCTGAAAGGGTCACAGTGGATCTGGACGAACTCGACAAACAACTCTTGCGGGCCCATGCGGAAAAAGATGTACCCGCATTGATCCGGCTGTATCACCAAGCGGCGATTCTCGCCGAAGAGCGCCAGCATCATGAAGCCGCGTGCTTCTATCTGACCCACGCATTTGTGTTTGCGCTGGAATACGGCGCGCCGGAGGCAGATGAGTTGAACCTGAAGTTGTTTGAACGTGGCCGCGCACACCGATTGACGTTCTGACGAGCTCATTTGCTTAAGCGTATCGCGCCGCAAGGCAATTTTCAAAGTTTGAGTTTAGCTGACTTCATTCGATCTCGAATTTTGTCGACATTGTCGATGGGCCAGTCTTCATGAAAGAACAGGCGCGAACGAAAACGCGCGAGATAGCCAAAATGCGAAACGAAGCTCAGGCCGTGGTCATCGGCGGAGGAGTAATCGGGTGCTCGATCCTGTATCATTTGACCAAACTGGGATGGTCGGATGTTGTTCTGTTAGAGCGGGACGAGCTGACCTCGGGGTCAACCTGGCACGCAGCCGCCAACATTCACGGATTGCACGACAGTACCAATATCAGCCGCATCCAGCATTACACGATGAGCCTGTATAAAGCGCTGGAAGCTGAAACCGGTCAAAGCTGCGGAGTATTCCAGCCCGGCTCGTTATACTTGGCCCAGACAGAAGAGCGCGAACATCAGCTGAAGCTACAGGCCGCAAAGGCCAGGCTGTATGGAATGAATTTCTATGAGATCAGCATCGAGGAAGCCCAGAAGCTGAACCCGCTGGTCAATTACGACGGTATCCGTTGCGTGATGTTCGAACCCGATGGCGGCAATGTGGACCCGTCGGGCGTGACCAATGCCTATGCGGTCGGCGCACGTCAACGTGGGGCGCAGATTCACCGTTTCACTCCGGTCACCGCAACCGAGCAGCAGGAGGATGGTAGTTGGATCGTCAGAACGCCAAAAGGTGACATCAGGACACGCTGGGTGGTGAACGCAGCGGGCCTGTGGGGGCGCGAGGTTGCTGCACTGGCTGGAATCGAACTGCCGCTGCAACCTACAGAGCACCAGTATTTCGTAACCGAATCCATGGCGGATGTGAAAAGCCACGGCACCCGCCTGCCGTCTGTGTCGGACCGGGATGGAGAGTATTACCTGCGTCAGGAAGGCAACGGCTTGCTGGTCGGCGCCTATGAGAAAGACATGAGGTTCTGGGCCGAAGAAGGCACGCCGCTGGATTTTGCCCACGACCTGTTCCCTGATGATCTGGAACGGATCGAAGAGAACGTGATGAACGCCATCGAACGCCTGCCCGCGGTTGGTGAAGCCGGGATCAAGCGTGTCATCAACGGCCCAATGATCTGGTCTCCGGATTCGAACGTTCTGATGGGGCCGGTGCCCGAGGTCGACGGCTATTTCTGCTGCAATGGTATCATCCCCGGCTTCTCGCAATCGGGTGGCATGGGCCTGATGGCAGCGCAATGGATCATCGAGGGTGAAACGGAATACGACATGTTCGCCTGGGATCTGGCGCGTTTTGACAGCTGGGCCACCAAGGCATTCACCAAAGCGCGCGTGGCAGATCAGTACAGTCATCGGTTCGCGATCCATTTCCCCAATGAAGAACGCAGCGCCGGTCGTCCGGCACGGGTTCGCCCGATCTATGAGGCGCAGAAAGCCATGGGCGCGGTTTTTGGCCTGAACGCCGGTTGGGAACATCCGCTGTGGTTTGCCGCAACGCCCGGCACCAAAGACACCAATGGCTTTACCCGTCAGAACTGGTGGGGACCGGTGGGCGAGGAATGCAGGATGTTGCGCGACCGTGCCGGGATCATCGATATCTCGAATTTCGCCAAATATGTCTGCAAGGGTCCGGGTGCAGCAGACTGGCTGAATGCCGTCTTTGCAAACACCATGCCCAAAACCGTTGGTCGGTCCTGTCTGACCCCACTGATTTCAAAGCGCGGCGGTATTGCAGGCGACTTTACCGTCACCCGCGTGGCTGATGACGAGTTCTGGGTGATCGGCTCGGGCATGGCAGAACGGTATCACAAACGCTTTTTCAAACAGGTTCCGCTGCCTGAAGGCACCGCTTTCGAAAGCAAAACCGAAGCGATGTGCGGCTTTAACGTGGCCGGGCCCAAATCCCGTGACATCCTGCAACGTCTGACCAACACATCGCTGGCAACCGAAGATTTCCCGTTCATGCGGTCCGCCAAGATCGAGCTGGCGGGAGTCCAGGTCCTTGCCCTGCGCGTCTCCTTTACTGGCGATCTGGGGTGGGAGCTGCATTGCGCCACCCAAGATCAAGCACGACTGTACAATGCCTTGATTGAGGCAGGCAAAGAGTTCGGGGCTGGCCCTGTTGGCAGTCGGGCACTGATGTCTATGCGGGTCGAAAAGGGCTATGGGTCTTGGAGCCGCGAATACAGCCCGGAATACTGGCCGCATGAAGTGGATCTTGATCGCCTCTGCAAATTCGAAAAGGACTTCCTCAACAAGGCAGCTGCGCAGAAAGTATTGCAGAACCCAGCTCGGGAAGACCTGGTTATCCTGCACCTTAACGAAACGGATGTGACAGCGTCCAACGCGGATGCAACAGGTGGCGAGCCGATCTTCAAGAACGGTGAAGGGATCGGTCGGGTGACCTCAGGCACCTATGGCTACACCGTCGGAATGTCGTTGGCCTTGGGATATGTAAAAAATGCCCAGCCAGGTGATGAGGTCGAGGTTATGGTTCTGGGGCGCCCACACAGGGCCACAATCCTGCATGAACCGCCCTTTGATGCCGCAGGAAAAGCGCTTAGGGCTTAAAACCGCAATAGCTCAAGGCGTTGCCCTTCGGGATATTCCGTCACTTCTGCCGGGATGATCGCCAATCCATCCGCTTGCGCAAGCAAAGCAACACGACCACTGTAGGACGGCTCCATCAGACGCAATCGGGGCCGTCCGTCCAGTGTGTGACCGTCAATCTGAACCGGGCGATATTCCTGTCGGCCTGCGGTGCGGTACAAAGGTTCCGACAGAACTGCTTGTACGGCTGCGTGCGGTGTGTGGTGCAGACCGGCGCGGCGCGCCATCATCTGCGATCCGAAAATTTGCCAGGTCACAAAAGCAGAAACCGTGTTACCAGGCAGACCGATGTAAAGCGCACGGCCACGCCGACCGAACATGATGGGCTTGCCCGGTTTCATTGCGACTTTCATCACATCCGTCACGCCACCGATCTCGGTGAACAGACGCGGCATATGATCTTCATCGCCGACAGAAACACCACCGGTTGTGATAATCAGGTCAGAGGTTTCAGTCGCGTCCAGCAAGACCTGTTTCAAAAGCTCGGGATCATCTTCAACCTGCCCCCGGTCCGTGAGTTCAATCCAAGGCTTCTGCAACAGCGCAAGCAGCATGTAACGGTTCGAATTATAGATCTGCCCCGGCCCAAGGGGCTCACCCGGTTGGCGCAATTCACTGCCGGTTGAAAAGATCAAAACCTTCAGCTTGCGGAGGACCACGACCTCGCCATACCCGGCGGAAGCAAGGGCTGCCACCTCACGCGGGCCAATCTCGCAGCCGCGCCGCAGGATCGGCGCTCCGGCACGAAGGTCTTCACCGGCACGCCGGATATGTTGCCCGGGCTTTGGACGGCGGCTGAAGCGAATTTGTCCCTCCACAAAATCACAATCTTCCTGCATGACGATGGCGTCGTAATCAGAGGGAACGGGCGCTCCGGTAAAAATCCTCAGCGCGCTACCCACAGGTGCAGCATGAGATCCGCTGTCCCCCGCCGCGATGCGACCCGCCACCGGCATCTGGAACAGGTCGGTATCGTCAAGATCGGCTGTTCGAACCGCATAGCCATCCATTGCCGAATTGTCGAAAGCGGGCATATCGACCTTGCTGAAACAGTCGCAGGCCAATACTCGCCCAATTGCAGCGGCCAAAGGCAGCGTTTCCGTTTCTGTGATCGGATCAGCAGCGGACAGGCCCCGGCGCAGGGCCTCATCCACGCTCAGATACATATGCGCGTGTCGATCACAGCCGCATCCATCAGCCATATCCAGCCTCCAACTCTGCGAACATGCCTTCCATCCATTCTAAGGTGGGCTAGGCTCGCTCAACCGACACGACATCCGCGGTACTGTCATTGACATAGGTCACGTGAAACCGCGTCGCGCGCTTCGAAACGACGAGTTGGCTGGCCAAGCGCGACTTCCGCTACAGTGGCTTCCCGGATGGCTCTCAGGCCGGGAACAGCTCTTCCTGATATGCGAACAGCGCGGGTTGCCCACCCGTATGCAACAGCACAACTTTCTGGCCCTGTTGAATTGTGCCGTTTTCAAGTAATTCCAACAAACCTGCAAAGGTTTTGGCCGAGTAGACCGGATCAAGAAAAACACCCTCGGCACGCGCCATCTGTTCAAGCGCCCTCCGTGTGGACGGACCTATCCGCCCGTATCCAGGGGGCAATGTGCCGTCCCATGTGAGGATGTCATTCATGACCAGAGCCGGGTCAAACTTCATCATACCCGCCAACCGTTCCAATACCTTTTGCAACCGCGCATATTGCTGGTGGCGGTCGCGGCGAACGCAGATGCCATAAACAGGTGCCGTGTTGCCAGCCAGCCGCAGCCCGGCCAAAAACCCGCCGTGGGTCGAACCGCTGCCGGATGGCACCACCGCCACGTCGAAATCGGCGATCTGATCCAGTAGTTCGGCAGCCCCGGCCACATAACCTAACGCCCCCAAGGGCGGATGATCGATGCCCAAGTGAATTACATATGGTTTTCGGCCCTCAGCGATCAGCTGATCTGCCCGCGCGTGAAGGGCATTGTCGGCCCCGGCCTCGTCTTCTCCGGTATCGTAGTGCATGTGCTCGGCACCCAGAAGCCGGGCCAGAAGTACATTTCCCGAGGAATAATAATGTTCTCCCATATCCGGCACACGCTCTTCCAATTGAAGCACGGCCTCCATCCCAAGCTTCGATGCAGCCATGGCAGCCGTGCGCACGAAATTGGATTGCACAGCGCCGGTGATCAGAATGGTATCTGCCCCCTGTTTTTGTGCCTCGCCCATATAGAATTCAAGCTGTCGGGTCTTGTTGCCGCCAAAGCTCAACCCTGTCAGATCATCCCGCTTGATCCACAGATCCAGACCAAGCTGGTCGGACAGACGGTCGAGCCGTTCGATCGGTGTAGCAGCTGCCATCAGTCTCGCGCGGGGAAAACCGGCCAGTAGCTGTTCAATCGTCATGCCTGTGTTCCATCAACTCACCCATTCAGCATCACGCCCGATAGGGCATATCCAGCAAGAATAGGAAAGATAGTGATTGCCGGAAAGATCGCAGACCGGGAATGGCCAGTTTACTATACAGAGCAACCGTCACGCGGCTCTATTTCTCGCTCGGGTCGCTTTCCGCGTAATTCCGCAATACATCCATATCTGCAATTTCCGCGTGGTTTCGGTTGATCTTAACCCCAACTGGTTTCAACCTCGAAAACGCGCGGCTCAGGCTTTCGGGTTTCATCCCCAGACGCCCGGCGATCAGCATCTTGTCATACGGCAGCTCAACTTCGCACTGGCCGGCATCGCAATCACACAGGTTCAGCAGGAATTCCGCGACACGCTGCGCACCGGTCTGGGCTTTGAGCTGTTCGAGCTGCGCCACCAGGGAATGCAGATGCGTGAATGTGGCCGCCAGGATCGATACGCAGATTTCCGGGTCTTGCTTCATCAGCG
This sequence comes from Ruegeria sp. AF5, assembly GCF_056541905.1. Classification (NCBI taxonomy): domain Bacteria; kingdom Pseudomonadati; phylum Pseudomonadota; class Alphaproteobacteria; order Rhodobacterales; family Roseobacteraceae; genus Ruegeria; species Ruegeria sp. AF5. Next base: position 57,811 of record NZ_JBQFYZ010000011.1, on the reverse strand, counting down.
ACAGCAGCACCGGACTTGGGATGTGCATGATCTCGCAGGGAGATACCGCCTCGGCCGAAACGGGATAGCGCACATTGCGCAGCGCAACGGCTTCGCCAAAGCTTTCACCACGCGTGAAAACGCTCACCACGGCTTCGGCACCGGTCGGGGAAATGCGAAACAGCTTGACCCAACCAGCCAGTACAACATGTACGGCCTTGGCCTCTTCCTCTTGCAGAAAGATCGTCTCGCCCCGGTCGTATTGCCGCCAGACGGCCTGACGCAGCAGAGTATCGACATGTTGCTCTGGCAGGCTTCGCAAGAGCAGTGACTGCCGCGCAATTATCTTTTGTGCCTCGTGTGACAAGAAGGCAGCCCCTTATTCGTCCGCTCCGGGAACACCCCCGGATGATCAACCCCGAGATATGCTATGCCAAAGCCAGCGCGGGGGTGCCACCCTTTTCTCAGTCTCCAACTTGACTATTGTCATGTAAGGGCGGGCGCCTCTGGCATAGGTTCAACGAAATTTCAGTTATCCGGGGAGCACGCCAGATGGACTTCGAGCAATTTTTCAGCCAGAGCCTCGACACTTTGAAAGACGAAGGCAACTACCGGATTTTCATCGACCTGCAACGCCGTCGTGGCGCGTTTCCGAACGCGCGTCAAACCGACGGGCCGGTTCAGCGGGATGTGCGGATCTGGTGCTCAAATGACTATCTGGGCATGGGTCAGCACCCTTCGGTGATCTCTGCCATGCACGACGCACTGGACCGCTGCGGAGCAGGCGCTGGCGGTACGCGCAATATCTCGGGCACCACGCATGATCACGTTCTGCTTGAGGCTGAGCTGGCTGATCTGCATGGGAAAGAAGCCGCGTTGCTGTTCACCTCGGGATATGTGTCGAACTGGGCTGCTTTGGGGACATTGGCCGCGCGAATTCCCGGGCTGATCGTGTTTTCTGACGCGCTCAACCACGCCTCGATGATCGAAGGTATCCGGCATTCGCGTGCCCAGAAGGTGATTTGGAAACATAACGACTTGGCGGATTTGGACGCCAAATTGGCCGCAGCGGATCCCGACGCACCCAAGATGATCGCATTTGAATCGGTTTACTCCATGGATGGCGATATCGCTCCCATCAAGGAAATCTGCGATCTGGCTGACAAATACGGCGCGATGACCTATCTGGACGAGGTTCATGCCGTCGGCCTTTACGGCCCGCGCGGTGGCGGGATTGCTGAACGCGATGGATTGATGGATCGCCTGACTGTCATCGAAGGTACATTGGGCAAAGCGTTCGGCGTGGTTGGTGGGTATATCGCGGCCTCAGCCGCGCTGTGTGATTTTGTCCGCAGCTTTGCCAGTGGCTTCATCTTCACGACTGCCCTACCCCCATCGATTGCAGCCGGCGCTGCCGCATCGATCCGGCATTTGAAGCATTCAAGTGCAGAGCGTGACTTGCAAAAGACCCGCGTGGCGCAGGTACGCGCCCGATTGGATGCCGAGGGCATTCCGCATTTGCCCAACCCCAGCCATATCATCCCGGTGATGGTTGGCGACCCTGTGAAGTGTAAATTCATTTCGGACACCCTGCTTGAGGAGTTTGGCATCTACATTCAGCCGATCAACTATCCCACGGTTCCAAAAGGAACCGAGCGCCTGCGGATCACGCCGTCACCCGTTCATACGGATGAGGATATCGATCATCTGGTGGGCGCCCTGTCGGCGCTGTGGCAGCGCTGTCAGATCGCGCGGATGCCAATGGCCGCACAATAACCTAAGCGTCCCTTTGCTTGGTAACCTGCCGTCCCTTTTAGGGGCGGCTTTTTTCAGATCAGGTAAAGTGCGAAGATCACAGCAGAGAAGCCCGTCAGAACCAAGGTGAAGCCACGCAGCCAGCCCGGGCTTTCAGCCAGGTCCAGATATCGGGCCAGAATCACACGGGTTTTGATCAGGGCAAGGAGCAGGATACCGCCTGCAATGAGTGCGTCAGGCGTTTTCATCAGGGTCAAAAGCGTTGAAGCCAGACTGAGCGCCAAAAGCGCCAGCCACGCGCCGGTGAGTGAGTTCGGACGCCTCCGGCGGGAGTATTTAGCAAAAGATGAAGTTGCCGGCATATTGTTTATCCCAGAAGATAAATCACGGGAAACAGCACGATCCAAACCAGATCGACCATGTGCCAGAACTGTGCGCCCGCCTCGATGTTACGAGGATCATCGCGCCACGCGACCAGCAACAGGATACACACCCCGGCCAGAACATGCGCCGCGTGAAATCCTGTCAGCAGGTAGTAGAACATGAAAAACGGGTGGGTTTCATAGGTAATGCCCTGCCCCGCCTTTCCAGCATATTCCACGCTTTTGACAACCAGGAATGCGATCCCAAGTACGGCCGCCCCTGTCAGGGCAAGTCTGGCCTTGAACCGGAATGCTGCGCGGCGCCAGTTCAGGGCCTGCGCGGCCAGGTAGCCAGATGTGACCAGTATTGCAGTGTTAAAGGCTGCACCTGTTCGATAAAGATGCGATTGCGCCTCGGCAAAGCCTGCAGGGTCGGTCAGGCGAACGCCCATGAACGCGATCAGCCCCGCACCAAAAACCAGCAGCTCACTAATAATCAGAACCCACATCAGCAATTCGCCCGGAAGCTCGTCGATGAAGGAGGTTTCGCTCATGCACCGACCAATTGGCGATATATTTGCGGCAACGCCATGGTCAGGCGATGCGGATCTGGGATAACAGCGAAACCGCCCTGTCCGAACATGCGGGGGAACCAGCTTTTGCCGGTTTTATCGATGGTGACGCCAAAAACCGATTGCCCGGCGCGGCGTGCCTCACGCACGGCCATGCAGGTGTCTTCAATACCGTGACGCCCTTCGTAATGGTCAAGGTCATTGGGTTTGCCATCGGTGATCACCAGCAACAGGCGGCGTTTGCGGGTCTGACTTGCCAGATCCTTTGAACAGTGGCGGATCGCGGCCCCAAGCCGCGTGTAGTGACCGGGTCGCAGTGACGCGATACGTTGTTCAACTTTGGCGTCCATCGGCTCATCAAACCGTTTGCATCGCTGGATATATACGCGCTGACGTTTCAGCGAACTGAAGGCATGAATGGCGAAATCGTCACCGCAGGCGTTCAGGCCCCAGGCCAAAGCAGCCAGGGCTTCACGTTCAATGTCGATCACGGCGCGACCGGTTACGGCACTTTCAGTGGACCGGCTGACATCCAGCAGGATCGAGACTGCCAGATCGCGCGCCTCGGGGCGGGATTGTTGCCAAATGCGGTCGTTGCTTTCGCCACTGGCCATGCGGTCAGTTTCGGCGCGCACGGCGGCTTCGATATCCAACTGGTCACCGTCCAGATGGCCGCGTGTCATCACGCGTCCAGGGCGCAGCGCCTCGAACTGGCGTTTGACCGCGCGGATACGGCGGGCGGTGGCAGGGTCCTTGCCAAACGCGGCAGCATCGTCGCGGATATCCGCATCCGACAGCAGGACGTTGACGTGATCTGCTAGATATCGGCCCGAACGCACGTCCCATTCGGGATAAAGGATGCGACCGGACAGACGCTCCCGGTTCACATCCTCGGGTGCCAGATCAAGGTGCAGTTTCAGCCGCGTTGGCGGGGCTTTTGATATCTGACCCAGGCCAATCTCTTCCTGGTCATCGGCCGCTTTCTTGGCATTGTCGGGATCATCATCGTCGATGCGGCGGTTGATGTTCAGGAACTCGGCCCAGCTGAGGATGGCTTCGAACTTATGCAGAATGAAACTGTCGCTGCGCTCGGCCTGATCCGATTTGCGACGACGGGCGCGGTGGGTTTTCTCACCGGATTCCTCGGGCGGACCTTCAGTTTCGGGGTTTTCCACCTCGTTATGTTCGGAAAAGCCAACTGCGCGCAGTTCGGGCCACAGGGGAACCGGGCGCATAGGCTGATAGCCGCGAGGGGCGATCAGGTCCTCGTCCAGTGTCAGAAGCTGCTCGGCTTTCGCCGACAGCGGTTGAGGGTCACCCAACTTATGGCGGATCAGCTCTTCAACTGCGTCTTCAATCGGTGGCAGGTTGGGGATATCGCGCTGATGCAGCACGCCCTTGCAAAGTTCGGTGTAAAGCGGGCGCAGGCCGGGGGCGTCGTCCAGCGTCGTATCAACCATTCTCTGCGCAGCGATCAACGCGCGCAGGTCGGCGCGCAGCGGATCGTCTTCATCAATTCGCGTTCCCGCATGGGCAGCCGCAGCGGCCAGCCAGACATACAGCGCGCCATTGGCTTCGCGCGCAGGAAAAACCGCCAACCGGTCCGGCAAGCGCAAGACTTCGCCATCAAACGAAGCGCGCGGCATCAGCTCCACTTCGGTCGCCAGACGCCGACGCCAACTTAGGCGGTGATGTGAAACCTCGGGCGAGACCGGGCGCAATTCTACGCCCGGACCACCGCCCAGCCCTCGAAAGAGGACGGCCAGCCGCCCCGCGACCTCAGAGAGGTCGACCGCGGCTCCATCGTGCACCTGGGGTGCATCGAGGCGGCTGGCAAGGGTGTGCCACAGTTTCCCGATCGTTTCTTCGGGTTCCCATGGCTCAAAATCGATCTTGACCATCGGCCGGCCTCACCCAAAGACAGCCGTAACAAGATCGAGGAGCCCGCGTTTGATATCCTCGTCATCTGTCAGAGGTTCAATCATGGCCGCGAGGATGGCGCGGTCGGTGGACATGCCTTGTGCGATAAGTGTTGCGGCATAAACAACCAGTCGGGTGGAAACGCCTTCCTCAAGATCCTGACCCTTAAGCCCGCGCAGCTTACCCGCCAGCCGAACCAGCGGCTTGCAACGTTCCAGCGGCAGACCGCTTTCCTGTGCGACCACTTCGGCTTCCATCTGCGCGGATGGGAAATCAAACTCCAAAGAGATGAACCGCTGCCGGGTCGAGGGTTTCAGGGTTTTCAGGATATTCTGGTATCCGGGGTTGTACGACGCCACCAGCATGAAGCCAGGTGCGGCTTCAAGCTCTTCGCCAGTGCGGTCGATTGGCAGGATGCGCCGGTCATCGGTCAGCGGGTGCAGAACGACAGTCACATCCTTACGGGCCTCGACCACCTCGTCGAGGTAGCAGATCGCGCCTTCGCGCACTGCGCGGGTCAGGGGGCCATCGACCCAGACGGTTTCCCCGCCTTTCAGCAGATAACGGCCAATCAGGTCAGCAGCCGCCAGATCATCATGGCAGGCTACGGTATAAAGCGGGCGGCCAAGTTTTGCGGCCATGTGGGCCACAAAGCGGGTCTTGCCGCAGCCCGTCGGACCTTTCAGCAGAACTGGCAAGTCGTTGTTATAAGCCGCGGTGAACACATCGCATTCATCGCCTTGGGGCAGGTAGAAGGGGGCGTTTGCCGCCCCCTCATTCAGTTTCATGGAGCCGTCCATATCCATCACTCCGCAGGGGTTTCAGCCGCGCCGGGTTCAATGACTTCTTTCCGGGGAACCCAGATCGAGTAGATGAACAGCAGCGCACCAAGGACCACGACGATACCGGAACCTAGACGCATCCAGTAGAAGATTGCGATCTGGTCTTGTACGTCCATGAAGTAATCTCCGACCACGCGCTGCATGTGTGTCTGCACGGTGCCGCCGAAGGTCAGCACGAAGGTCATAAAGACCATACCGCTGGTCATCAACCAGAACGAGCCCATGTTCAGCACCTGATTGTAAGGATCACGATTCTTCAGGATCGGCATCGCGTAGCTGAAGATCGCAAGGTTGAGGCAGACATAGGCGCCGTAGAAGGCCAGGTGACCATGGGCCGCAGTGATTTGCGTACCGTGGGTATAATAGTTCACCCCGTGCAGCGTATGCAGAAAGCCCCAGACACCGGCACCGAAGAAGGCAAGCGTTGCACAACCCAGCGACCACAACAGAGCGGCTTTGTTGGGGTGGTCACGACGGCCTTTCCAGACCATGACGAAGGCAAAGGCCATCATCGCGAAGAACGGGATCACCTCGAGGCTTGAGAAGATCGACCCAATCCACTGCCAGTAACCGGGGGTGCCGATCCAATAGTAGTGGTGACCTGTTCCAAGAATTCCCGAGAATAGCGCAGCGGCCACGATGACATAAAGCCATTTCTCGACGATCTCTCGGTCCACACCGGTCAGCTTCAGCATCAGGTAGGCCAGGATCGACGCCATGATCAGTTCCCACACACCTTCGACCCACAGGTGGACAACATACCACCAGTATTGCTTGTCCAGGGACAGGTTGCCTGGGTTGTAGAAGGCAAACAGGAACAGCAGCGCCAGACCCCACAGGCCCAACAACAGGATATTGGTGATTGCGGTCTTCTTGCCCTTCAGAACGGTCATCGACACGTTGTAAAGGAACATCAGCGCGGCGACGACGATACCGGCCTTGACCCATTTGGGTTGCTCAAGGAACTCGCGCCCCTCTTTGCCCAGCAACCAGTTGCCTTCGAACAGGTTGAAGACATAAGTCAAAACCACGCCCAACGTACCGACCACAAGAATGATCAGCTGCAAATAGGCCAGCTTGGGCGAGTGGATTTCGCGCTCGGCCTCTTCCGGGATCAGGAAATAGGCCGCACCGAAAAAGCCCAGTATCAGCCAGACGATCAGCGCGTTGGTGTGCAGCATCCGCACGATGTTGAACGGCAGAAGCTCGCTCAGGAAGTTAGGGAATACATAGATGAAGCCGGCCAGCAGGCCGCCGATCACCTGTATCGCGAACAGCGCCATGGCTACCGCAAAGTAGGCATAGGCGATTTTTTGAGATTCGTATTTCATTGCTCCATTCCCCTTCTCAGCCAGCCTCGTTGGGCGGCCAGTCCTGAGCGTCGATGTTGTCCGTCCAGATCAGGAAGTTGGTCAGATCCCGGATCTCTTCGTCGCTGAGGTTGAATTGCGGCATCTGCCGACGACCGGGAATGCCGGTGGGTTGTGCCTCCATCCAGCCCTTGAGGGATTCAAAGGCCGATTCCGGGTCGTCCAACACGCCCCAACGTGTCATCACATTGCCGACCTCAGGGGCAAAGTACGCCCCTTCACCAAGGATCGTGTGGCAGTTGATACAGGCGTGTTTTTCCCAAACATGTTTGCCCCGAACCACACTTTCGTCGAGCTTCGCGGCATTTTCGGAATTGACGATATACAGGTGTGAATGGGCTGATAGAGCCAGAAAGATGAGGATGAAGAACAGTGACCCGCCATAGAAAATATTGCGAGCCATGCTCTTTGTCATGACTTCTCGCATCGCGCTCTCCTTTGCGCAGATTAGCTAGTGCAGGCAACATGACGTGCGGGTCACAGGGCTGCCTTAACGAAAGTCAAGACTTCTAAAGTATCCTCAGGAACGAGATCAGACATCCGCAAACAGCGAAAATAACGAAATGACCTTGGGATTGCCTTTAAATCTGAGGCAATTGTGAACACTTTCGCGTCGACTTTTTGACATGAAGGACCTATTCAACCACCTGAGAAAAAGGTGAAAAATTCCGTTTCAATGATTGATGGGTGAAAATGGCGAACTATTCCTATATCGGTTATACCCCTGGTGTAATCACGGTGAATACGATTGGGCCGGACACGGTTACGTTGGATGTCAATTTTGATCCCGACACGGATCGACGTTTGTTTAGTGTGACTGACGCAGCTGGTGGTTTTATTCAAAACGGAGGCGGAGCACCTGTTGTCGATACAGGGGATGTTTTCAACGGTGACCGCTTTGACGACGAAGACGGCGATGACCTGACGCAGACCGGTACTATCACCACCCTCGATGGTTCGACCACCTATTTGAGTGGCTCAATATACCTGGAAGAATCCTACATTCTGTCCAAACCAGGCGGAGGCACAATCACTGTATATCGCGTCGAAGTTGACGGCGTATTGGGCGGCTATATTACCTCTGAACCTCTTGTGCCCGGTACGACCTACTCGATGAACATCGTGAATGTCACGCCGACCAATGCGCCCGACACAACTGACCCTGCTGCCATTATTGACGTGCCGTGCTTTGCTGCCGGAACACTTATCATGACGCCAGAAGGTCCGATACCCATCGAGGATCTGAAGGTGGGTGACATGGTCGTCACTGCCGACAATGGACCGCAACACATACGTTGGATCGGGACGCGAAACCTATCGCATGAAGAGCTGGTGAAAAAACCCAAGCTGCTACCAATCCTCATCAAGGCCGGGGCCTTGGGGTGTGACTTGCCAAAACGCGACCTGCTTGTTTCGCCACAGCACCGCATACTGGTTCGATCCCGAATCGCCGTCAGAATGTTCGACGCAGAGGAAATCCTGGTCCCCGCTCGTATTCTTGTCGCCAGCCCTGGTATCAGCGTTGCAGATGACACCGTGTCAGTCACATATCTCCATCTTTTGTTCGACCGCCATGAAATCATCTACGCAGAAGGTGCCCCGTCAGAAAGCCTTTTTGTCGGCGCACAGGCTCTGTCCAGCGTTCCCCCAGAAGCAAGGGCGGAAATCTTCGACCTGTTTCCGGAACTAGAGACCCCAATGTACGTTCCTCAAGCTGTGCGGCACATACCTGAAAACGGAAGACGCGCTCGTGCGCTCGTGTCCCGCCATGTAAAGAACGAACGCCCCTTGATATTCTGAATAGTAATACGCGGTTAAGGTTCCGTGTCAGCCGTGCTTCGCTGCGCGCGGGCCTGTCAGCGCGGGCCACATGGCAAACAGGTACAACCCGATTGCGGCAATCCATAACCCGTCAGCCGTCAGCATGGCCGTCATATATCCACCTGCCAGCCCGGACCCCAACCAGCGGACCAAAGCCGCCGCCGCCATCAGCCCGTATCCGACCGCCATTGGCGACGGTGCAACAAGGGGCCGGCCGCTGTGGCCAAGGGCGGCGCGGCTCATGACGGCAAGGGTCATGCCACCAACGCACCCGATCCCCAAAATGTGAAGCGCGCCGATCTCATTACCATATCCGATGACGGCAGACCCCCACAGCAACAACCCAAGGGCCAGCATCATCAGGCCCAGGTGCAAAGCAATCAGGATCGGCTGCCGCAGCGCCCAACCCGCTCTCCACCGTGCCATGCGCATCAGTTGGGCGCCGCCCAGCAGCAACGCGCAGATACCCGCCAAGGAAACACTGCCCAAGGTCAGCACCAACAACGGCAGCATAAGGGCAAGCGCCATCACGGCCTTTTCCAGCACCGCGTTTGAAACCGGCCACAAGGCTTCGGGCACACCGTCGCGTTTCATTGCATTGCGCGTAAAGGCCGGTGTGATACGCCCCCCCAGTATCGCTATCATTGAACACAAGGTCAGTAGCCCTGCACGAACTCCGGTATTCAGCGTGTCTGTGGTGAGTCCAATCCATTCCAGATGAACCATCAGGTTGGCCAACCATACCAAACTCAGAAGATACAGAAATATCATGTTCTGTGGCTTGGGCCTGCGTACCAGCTGGCTGGCAATTTTCAGGACAAGAATTGGAACAAAGCTCAGATCGATAATTGCGACGGTAGTCGGAGAGAGCGACCCTGATAACCACACAGCCAGCCGCCCCGCCATCCAGATCAGCGCTACGATCGTGACAAAGCGCGCCCGCACTTCCGGCGTACCGGTCCAGTTTGGAACTGCGGTCAGAAAAAACCCACCCAGTGCTGCCGTCGCATAGCCAAAAATCATCTCATGGGCATGCCACATGACCGGGGGCATTCCATAACTTTGCTCGGCATAGGGTAAGAGCCCATCCAGTGAGGCCAGCCAAACACCCCAGGCGACACCAGCAAACACACCATAAAGACCGGCGGAAAGGAAAAATATCCGAAACCCTTCGCTGAAAATGCGCGATATTGCAGATGACATGCCTGCTCTCCATGGCCCATCTTGTCGTTCAACAAGCAGTACCGTCCGACGGGATTGGGGCACTTAACCGAAATCAAGACGCCATAAACATGTGCGAAAAAAACAGGTTTTATTGCTGAAATCTGCGTCTGGTTTTTGCCCAAAGAACGAAGTTAGCGCCGCGCCCGTTGACTTTGGTCAAGGATGACAATCCCGTGATGGATCAGTCTCCGCATTGCCTCACCACGCAAATGGAGAGTGATCATGTCACTTGGAATCAGCTACAACAAGACCGGCCGCGCTTTTGGGGTCGGATTGGCAATGTTGTTGGGCAGCGTCGCTGCTCCAGCTTTTGCCGACGAGCCAACACTTAGCGACGAAGCCTTTGAAGCTTCGAAACAACTGTACTTTGAACAATGTGCAGGCTGCCACGGGGTTTTGCGCAAAGGCGCTACCGGTAAAAACCTGGAGCCGCATTGGAAGAAGACCGCAGCCGACGGCACCGTAACCGAAGGCGGCACCCTGAAACTGGGTCAGGAACGCCTTGAGAAAATCATCGCCTGGGGAACTGAAGGCGGGATGAACAACTTCTCGGACATCATGTCCGAGCAGGAAATCAAGGATATGGCGACCTACATCATGATGGAGGCCCCAAAGCCGCCTGAAATGTCGCTGGAACAGATGAAGGCAACCCGCAAGGTTTACGTCGAAGAAGCAGACTACCCGACCGAGCCGCTTCACGGCCGCAACTGGGAAAACTTCTTTGTCGTCATCGAACGCGATGTGGGCAAGGTTGCCGTCATCGACGGTGACACGAAAGAAGTGCTGACGCATATTCCGACCGGCTATGCCGTGCACGTCCTGAAGGCTTCGGAACATCACAACATCACCGAACCCGAAACACCTGGACGTTTCTGGTACACAATGGGCCGTGACGGCAAGATGACCAAGATCGACCTCTGGCAAACGCCGGACAAGATGCTGGTTTCGGAAGTCAAGATCGCCTATGACGCGCGCGATGTCGCCGTGTCCGGTGACGGCAAATACGTCATCGGTGGTGGGTACTGGCCGCCTCACTTTGCGATCGTTGATGCGCAGACCATGGAGCCGGTCAAAGTCGTTTCGACCCGTGGCACAAACGTAGATGGTGAGTATGTGGAAGAAGCCCGTGTGGCCGCTATCTACACCACGCCGAACGAACCCACCTGGATCGTTGCCGTGAAAGAGCTGGGTCAGCTTTGGCAGGTTGACTACACCGACCTCGACAACTTGCGGATTGACAAGATCAACTCGGCCAAGTTCCTGCATGACGGGTTCTTCGACCCGACAGGCCGGTACTTCCAGATCGCGGCAAACGCATCGAACAAGATGGTCGTTGTCGATACCGAAACGCACAAGCTTGAGGCTATGATCGACACCGCTGCCCTGCCGCACCCCGGCCCGGGCGCGAACTGGATTGACCCGAACTGCGGACCTGTGGCGGGCACAACCCACCTGGGTGTCGGTACCGTGACAGTCTGGGGCAACGACCCAGAAGGCCACCCGGATCAGGCGTGGAAAACCTGTTACGAGGTGGAAACCGACGGCCCCGGCCTGTTTGTCCGCACCCACCCGAACTCGGATTACATCTGGGCTGATCAGACCAAACACCCCGAGCCGGAAATTCAACAATCGGTTCAGGTCATCTCGAAAGAGACCGGCGAGATCGTGAAAACCATCCAGATCACCGAAGACGAAGGCAGCGCCGCTGTTCACTTCGAATTCAACGCCGATGGTACCGAGGTCTGGGTTTCCAAGTGGAACCTGTCGGACTCGAAGGAACCCAACGGTCAGATTGTGATCTTCGACGCCAAGACATTGGAAGAGATCGGTCGGATTGACGGACTTTACGCGCCAACCGGCAAGTTCAATGTCCACAACCGGTCGAACCACGTCACCTGAGGGGTTCGCAACCTAAACCGGAAAGGGCGGGCCCCTCGCCCGCCCTTTCCTCGTTTGACAGATCCGCCAAACTCACCGGCCTGCCACCCAAGGCCAGACAAGACAGCCAAAACGGAGCCCGGATATGACTTCCGAACCGGATAAGAAAAAACCGATCTGGCGCCGGTATTTCCTGTGGGGAATGCCCGTGGCCGGTATTGCTGCGGCTTTCGCCGCCGGCATCATCTTCTGGGGTGGGTTCAACACCGCCATGGAAGCCACGAATACCAAGGAATTCTGTGTCTCGTGCCACGAGATGCGAGATTTTGTTTATGCGGAATACCAGGGCACGATCCACGACGTGAACCGGTCGGGCGTTGGTGCGGTCTGCTCGGACTGTCACGTGCCCAAGGACTGGACCCACAAAATCATCCGCAAAATAAAAGCCTCGAAAGAGCTTTATGGAAAGATGGTCGGCACCATCAACACCCGAGAGAAATTCGAAGCCAAGCGCATTCATCTTGCCATGAATGAGTGGGAGAGGATGAAATCAACGGACTCGCGTGAATGTCGAAACTGCCATGACTTTGAATCGATGATGCCTGAATTCCAGCGTCCGCGTGCACGTCAGCAGCACCTGAACGCAATGGAAACCGGTCAGACATGTATCGACTGCCACAAGGGCATTGCACACTCGAACATCCGAGACCGCGCATCCGACGAATATCTGGAAGAGCTTGAAGCGCCAAATCCGGCCTTCATTCGACCAATTCCGCCAGAATACCTTGCCAGCCTTGAACGGATCGAAGCCAAGGAAGCTGCCGAGGCCGAGGCTGAGAAAGCTGCAAAGAAAGCCCAGCAGGAGGCCGTTCAGGCCCAGATTGCGGCAGCAGTTGACGCCGCTGTCGCGGAAGAGCGGGCAGCGGCTGCAACCGATGGTTCGGCAACACCTGCCAGCAGTGAAAGCGGCGATGTCGGTGCCAACATCGACTGGAATGCGGTGGCCAGTGCGGACTTGAAACTGTTCTATCCAGGCCAGGCGTCGTTTGAATGGGTGCAGAACGGAAAAACCCATGGCGGGGCCCGTCCGCTGACCAAAGGTGGCGATCAATGTTCGACCTGTCATGCCAAGGAACTGGATGCGATTGGTAACAAGATCGTTGCCGGTGGCGAGTTGGAACCCACTCCGATCCCCGGCAAACGCGGTGTGATCGACGCAACCGTTCAGGCGGCACATGATGACGAAAACCTGTACATCCGTCTGCAATGGCCGGATGCGGGGCACAACCCTGCTCCGTTTGTCGATGGCGGCAAAATGGATCCTGAAAACCAGATCAAGGTCGCTATGATGATCACCGGAACCGGTATCGAGCTGGGCGATCAGGTCGGGTGCTGGGCGTCGTGCCACGCCGACAACACCCATATGCCCTTTGCGCCTGAGGCCGATGCAATTGCCGCAAACGGGGATGTTTCCGGTCGCCTGACCGCTCAGGACACCGTGACCAAGTACCTCAGCGAAAGCCGCACCGAGATCGAGATCAAAGGTCGAGGCGGCAAGGCTTTGGGCGGTTGGGACAAGTTGCAGGCCGCCGAACAAATCGAGCAGTATCTGGCTGACGGTACCTATCTTGACCTGATGCGTGTCTACGCGGACGGCAGTGCCACAAATGGTTATCTGCTGGAACAGCGGGTGGTCAATGATGGTGAGATTGCAGCCTCGGCAAACCTGTCTGGTGGCATGTGGACGGTTGTTTTCACACGTCCGCTGAACTCAGGCGCACCCGGCGATGTTCCGCTGGAGGCCGGTCAAACCTATACGGTCGGTTTTGCCATCCATGATGACTTTGCCGCCGCACGGTTCCACCACGTAACGCTGGATACCAGCCTAGCGCTCGACGACGACAGCGCGTTTATCAACGTGGTCAAGCAATAACAGTTTGGGGCCGGTTCTCCCGGCCCCAATTACTTTGGAAAGGAGACATGGACCATGAAACCCCACCGCCTTCTTCCCGCGCTGCTGCTTCTTGCCGCGCCAGCCTGGTCAGATGAAACCGCCGAGATCTGCGCCGAAGCCGAAGAACGTTATGTCGAGCTGTTCGGCCACCCCTCGGCCTCGGTCGAGGACGCCAAAGTGGTTTTGATGTACAACTACAATTTCTGCCCGTTCGAACTGACCGTAAAGGCAGGTACAACTGTCCGATGGGTGAATGTCGACAAGCGCACCAGCCACAGTGTGTTGCTGAAAGATGGCAGCGAACCCGAAAGCGACCGGTTGTTCCCGGAAGAAACGGTTGAAATGACCTTCCTGACACCCGGCCCTCAGGATTATCTCTGCGGGCCCCATTGGGAGACACAGAACATGATCGGGGTGATCACTGTCGAGCCCTGATCCCGGGTGTTTTCATAGGCTGAACAGAGGGGCGCGGGCGCAAATCCCGCGCTCCTTAACTTATGTCAAGGAGGTTGGTTTTCGATTGCGCCAATCTGCCCTCATGACACGCCCGGCCTACCCAGCAACGTCCCGCAAAAGCATTGGATTCGCGCAGGAAACCCCGGGTTTCGAAGACATTCAGACCCAGCGAGTTTGAACATGAGCGGTAAGGTTTTTCTGATTGGTGCAGGCCCCGGCGACCCCGAACTGATGACGCTGCGTGCCCTGCGAATGCTGCAGGAAGCAGATGTGGTGGTCTATGACAGGCTGGTGTCTGCTGATATCCTGAATCTGCACGCCGAAGGCGCGCGGCTGATCCCTGTTGGGAAAGCGCCCAAATGCCACACCGTCCCACAGGACCGGATCAACGAAATCCTTCTGGAAGAGGCCAGCGCAGGTCACACGGTCGCCCGTCTGAAAGGTGGCGACCCGATGATCTTTGGCCGCGGCTCGGAAGAAGCCGCTTATCTGATGGCCCATGGCGTGGCAGTCGAATACGCACCGGGGATCACGGCGGCGCAGGGCGCGTCCTGCTCGACCGGCGTGCCGCTGACCCATCGCGGTCTGGCCACCTCGGTTCAATATGTTACCGGACACCGGCAGGCAGACAAAGTGCTGGATCTGGACTGGAAACGCCTGGCCGACCCGGACACGACACTGGTGGTCTATATGGGTGTGGCCAATATCGGCCAGATCGCCATGGGGCTGATGACCGAAAACCTGCCAGGATCAACACCGGTTCTGGCCATCGGAAATGCGACGACACCCGATGAACGCCGGCTGGTGTCACGGCTGGACCAATTGGCCAACGACGTGCGCACCTCCGGGTTGAAGGCACCAACGCTTTTCATCATCGGCAAAGTTGTCTCACTCTACGCCGAACAGCCCGTGGCGAACATTCTGGAACGGGCTCATGGCTAAGCTAGGGTGCAGAAATCGTGTGCCGTGTCCCGCGCCGAACAGAAATGTGCCCGGCCACAAGGGGTGGGTTGCCCGAACCTTTCTGACAACTGCGGTTCTGGCCGCAACGTCCGCCTTTGCTGCTGATGTCATTGATCCCAACGCACTGAAAAGACTTGTGCATCAGGATTGCGGCTCGTGCCACGGGTTATCGCTGAAAGGCGGCCTGGGGCCTGATCTGCGCTCGAAAACACTGGAGCATTATGACGCCGAGGTTTTGACCGGCGTCATCCTTGACGGCATCCCCGATACGGCGATGCCCCCGTGGCGGCCCCTGATCAGCGAAGAAGAGGCCGAATGGATTGCCCGATACCTGCTGGAACAGGAGGCACAATGAAACACCTTATCCTCAGCCTTGCGGCGACATTGATGATGACCACGGCCCAGGCCGAGCCGATGGCAACAGGAGACCTTGGGCTGGTGATCGAACGTGCCAGCGGATCGGTCCTGTTGGTGGACCAGTCCGACCGTGCAGCTCTGGCCCGGATAGAAGGATTGGGCGATCTGTCCCACGCCTCGTTGGTCTATTCACCGGATGAACGTTTTGCCTATGTCTTTGGCCGCGACGGAGGCCTGACCAAGGTTGACATTGTCACCCGCCAGATCGTGAACCGTGTTGTGCAGTCCGGAAACGCCATTGGCGGCGCAATCTCGGACGATGGCGCCCTTGTAGCGGTATCGAATTACGAACCCGGCGGTGTGCGCGTGTTTGATGCGCAAACGCTGGAGAAGGTGGCTGACATTCCCACCGGCAGCAAAACGATTGGTCTGGTCGACGCGCCGGGTCGCCGTTTCGTTTTCACAATGTGGGACACGGGTGAGACATGGATCGCGGATTTCGCACAAGGCGCGCCCGAGATCACCAAGATCCCCGATATCGGCAAGAACCCTTATGACGCGCTGATCACTGCCAATGGCCGCACCTATATCACCGGCCTGTTTGGCGAGGATGGTCTGACCGCGCTTGATCTGTGGTCCGACAACCCGGAACCGATCCGCGTTCTACCCGGCTATGGCCGTGGTCAGGAGGAAATGCCGGTCTACAAGATGCCCCATCTGGAAGGTTGGGCGCTGACAGGGTCCGAATTTGCCTTGCCCGCCGTTGGCCACCACGAGGTTTTGTGGATCGACTCCACCACCCTGACCGAGACCGGACGCACGCAAACCTACGGACAGCCGGTCTTTGCCATGGCCCGCCCGGACGGGCGGCAGGTCTGGGTTAACTTTGCCCACCCGCTGAACGATACCATTCAGGTCATCGATACCGTCAGCAAACAGATCATCCACGAATTCAAGCCCGGCCCTGCCGTTTTGCACATGGAATTCACACCGCGCGGGCACGAGGTCTGGATCAGTGTGCGCGATGCGAACAAGGTCATGGTTTATGACACGCGTAGCTTCGAAAAACTACGTGAGATCGAGGCCGAAAGCCCGTCGGGTATCTTCTTTACTGCGCGTGCGCACAAAACGGGTCTGTAAGTTATGCAACACATTACAGACCCGATCGACCGCCGCTTGCTGGATGAATTTCAGCGTGATTTCCCGGTGACCGAACGCCCGTTTCAGGTTCTTGGAACCGCTCTTGAACTGGACGAAAGCGAAGTCATCCACCGCCTGACCAGAATGCGCACCACAGGCCGCATCACGCGGGTTGGCGCAACCATCACACCCGGCGTGGTGACGGCCAGTACGCTGGCAGCAGTGTCCGTCCCGGAGGAGCGGCTGGAAGAGGTTGCCGCCCTGATCGACGCCGAGCCGGGTGTAAACCACAATTATCAGCGCGAGGACGCTTGGAACCTCTGGTTCGTCGCTACCGGCCCGGATCGGGCGCATGTGGATGCTACCCTCGCACGGATCAGCCGGGTCACCGGGCTGCTGGTACTGGATTTGCGGCTGGTGCGCCCTTTCAACGTTGATCTTGGGTTCCGCATGATCGGAGGGATCAAAAATGTGCCCACAGCGCGTCAGGTGGATGCATCCGCCATGCGCGACGGCGATCGATGTCTACTGCAAACGCTCAGCTCGGGACTGTCTCTGGTCGCTGAACCCTATGCAGAATTGGCACATTCACTGAACCGGGACGTTGATGATGTGATGGCGCGAGTCATCGCGTTGCATTCGGCCGGTATCATCTCGCGGCTGGGCGTCATCGTACGTCACCGGGCGCTTGGCTGGTCGGCCAATGCGATGGTTGTCTGGGACCTGCCAGCGGAGCAGGTCGATACAGCCGGCCCCGCTTTGGCGGCTTTCCCCGGTGTGACCTTGTGTTACGAGCGCAACCCGGTGCCCGGTGTGTGGCCATATCGCCTGTATTCCATGATCCACGCGCGATCCCGCAGCGAGGCTTTGGACGTGCTGACCCGTGCGACGGCCCTGCCAGAACTGACGGGTGCACGGAACAAGGTTCTGTTCTCAACCCGCTGCTTCAAGCAGACCGGCGCGCTGATTCAAACCAAGGAGGTCGCCGCATGATGCTGGACCAAACTGACCGTGCGATCCTGAACCGGATGCAAGACGATCTGCCACTGGTTTCACATCCTTACGCAACAGTCGCCAAAGAACTTGGCCTGTCCGAGGCCGAATTGCTGGTGCGCCTGACGTGCATGAAAGAGGCCCGTGTCATCACACGTTTTGGGCCGTTCTTCGACGCCGCGGCGATGGGCGGTGCCTTTTGCCTCTGTGCGATGGCCGTTCCAGCCGGAGAATTTGAAGCCGTCGTGACCAAAGTCAATGCACACCCCGAGGTTGCCCATAATTATGAACGCACGCACTGGCTGAACATGTGGTTCGTACTGGCCACTGAAACGCCCGAAGGCATCAGGGCCACAGCCGATGCAATCGAACGGGAAACGGGGATCGAGGTTCTTTGTTTCCCCAAACTTCAGGAATTCTACATCGGCTTTCGGGTGGCGGCATGATCGACGCAACAGACAGACTGATTATCCAAGCGCTACAGGGCGGATTGCCTCTGGTTTCTGCCCCATATGCTCAGGTTGCTGATGATCTGGGGATGCAGGAAGCCGATCTGCTTGAGAGGCTGTCAGCCCTCAAAGCGCGCGGCGTAATCCGCCGCATCGCGGCCGCCCCCAACCACTACAAGCTGGGCATGACCTCAAACGGTATGACTGTCTGGGATGTCGAAGATGACCGCATCGCCGAATTGGGCGCTCAGATCGGTGCTCTACCCTTTGTCACCCATTGCTATGAACGCCCGCGCGCCCTGCCCGACTGGCCCTACAATCTGTTTGCCATGGTTCACGGATCGGATCGGGATGAAGTCGAGGAAAAACGCGCCCAGATCACTATGATCCTGGGTGATGCCTGCCGGGCCAAGGATATCCTCTATTCCACGCGCATCCTGAAAAAGACCGGGCTGCGCCTGAAAAAGAAAGGCTGAGACGATGTTCCGCCTGACCGAATACATGCACCAGCTGGTCAAACCGACCCCGGTGCGAAAACGCCGCCCCGGTCCTGTGAAACCGGTTGTAATCTGGAACCTGACGCGGCGCTGCAATCTGAAGTGTCGTCATTGCTACACCGTCTCGGCGGATGTTGCGTTCCCGGGCGAGCTCAGCCACGAGCAAGCCATGGTAACCCTTGAGGATCTGGGCCAGTTTCGCGTCCCGGCCCTGATCCTCTCGGGTGGGGAACCACTGGACAGGTTCGATTTCTTCGACATTGCCAAACGTGCGCGCGACATTGTGCCGATGCTGGCGCTGTCGACCAACGGGACACGCATTCATGATGAAACAGCCGACATGATTGCCGACGTTGGTTTCAACTACGTTGGCATCTCGTTGGATGGGATCGGGGCCACGAATGACTGGTTCCGCGGTGTTGAAGGGGCTTTTGCCGACGCCCTGCGCGGTGTGCGCGAATGCAAGAGGCGCGGCATCAAGGTTGGCTTGCGGTTCTGCCTGACCGAAGGCACGCAGCATCACCTGCCGGACCTGCTTCAGCTATGCGATGACGAGGGCGTCGACAAGTTTTACCTGTCGCACCTGGTTTATGCCGGGCGTGGTGACAAGAACCGCGGTGAAGATGCCGAGCATCAGCGCACCCGCAAGGGAATGGATCTGCTGTTGGAGCGCGCGTGGGAGGCTGCCTCGGGCGGTCGCCCGCTGGATATCGTGACTGGCAACAATGACGCAGATGCGGGGTATTTCCTGAACTGGATTCGCACGCATTTCGACGCTGACAAGGCTGCGCATGTCCGCGAGCATCTGGCCGCTTGGGGAGGAAATTCCAGCGGTTTGGGTGTGGCCAATATCGATAATCTGGGCCGGGTCCATCCTGACACCTACTGGTCTGATTACACAGTCGGCAACGTCAAGACGACATCGTTTTCCGAGCTTTGGACCAGCGACGATCCGATGCTGGCCATGCTGCGCACGCGTCCGCGCCCCCTCAAGGGGCGCTGTGGGGCCTGTGAGCTAAAGGATGTCTGCGGTGGCAACACCCGCATCCGGGCCCTGCAACTGACCGGTGATCCCTGGGCCGAAGATCCGGCCTGTTACCTGACAAACGAAGAAATCGGTGTTGACGACGCAGGCGAGCGTCTGCGGGTCACGCCGTTCCGGGGGAAAAGCCATGATCCGGCGCATCAGTTCTTTTGATCCTGTCTGCTTTGAGCCTTCGACATGGGCGCCAGAGACACGTAACGGAGCCTCCGGCGGGAGTATTTTTGAAAAGATGAAGGTCGTGTTGATGTGTTCTGTACTGGGCGCCGGTGGTGCCTGGGCGGATGCACCAACGGATTATGCCGAGCATTGTGCGTCCTGCCACGGTGAAAACCGCCTGGGCGGTGTGGGCCCGGCACTGATCCCAGAGACGCTGCAGCGCATGCGTGGGCCGCGTATCGCGGCGGTGATTGCGGAAGGGCGCGCGGCGACGCAAATGCCTGCTTTCTCGCACGAACTCGATGCTTTGCAGATTGAAGAGCTGGCCGGCTGGTTGAAATCACCGCTGGAAACCGACCCCGAATGGGGCGAGGCCCATATTATGGACAGCCGCACGCTGGATGACGGTTATGTCCCGGTTGATGCGCCAGTGTGGTCAAGTGACCCGATGAACATCACCCTGGTGGTCGAAACCGGGGATCATCATGTC
Source organism: Ruegeria sp. AF5 (assembly GCF_056541905.1). Lineage (NCBI taxonomy): Bacteria > Pseudomonadati > Pseudomonadota > Alphaproteobacteria > Rhodobacterales > Roseobacteraceae > Ruegeria > Ruegeria sp. AF5. Next base: position 37,588 of record NZ_JBQFYZ010000011.1, on the reverse strand, counting down.
AGCGTGCTGGATGGTGACACGTTTGAGGTTTTGGACCGGTTCGAGACACCCTTCGCGGTTCACGGCGGGCCGAAGTTCAGCCCGGATGGGCGTTACGTTTTCATCATGTCCCGGGATGGCTGGGTTCAGAAATACGACATCTGGGCCCTGCAACAGGTGGGGCGCGTACGGGCGGGGCTTAACAGCCGAAACATCGCAATGTCCGGTGACGGCAAGTGGCTGGCCGTTGCGAATTATCTGCCAAACAGTCTGACCCTGCTGTCGACCGAAGACCTGTCGGTGGCAAAAGTCATTGCGATCAAAGGAAAAGCGGGGAAATCCAGCCGCGTATCCGCGGTGTATCAGGCCCCCCCGCGCGAGAGCTTTGTTCTGGCGCTCAAGGATGTTCCCGAGATCTGGGAGGTCTTTTACGGAGCCAACCCGCCGCAATCCGGGTTGGGTCACGACTTCCGCATCGAAGGGCAGTTCAAGAACACCGACCCCTTCCCGGTGCGCAAGATCACCACGCCCGACTATCTGGACGATTTCTTTTTCGATCAAAGCTATGAATACGTCATGGGTGCCGCGCGCGATGGCAAGGGCGGACAGGTGATCGACCTTGTTATTGGGCACAAGGTGGCCGATCTGGACTTGCCGGGGATGCCGCATCTGGGCTCGGGAATTACGTGGAAACATGGCGATACGACCGTTATGGCCACACCGCATCTGACCGACGGCACGGTATCGGTGATCGACATGGAGACTTGGGAAACCGTCAAGCGGATCAAGACCGAAGGGCCGGGCTTCTTCATGCGGAGCCATGAAAATTCGCCTTACGTCTGGGCCGATGTCTTCTTTGGCCCCAACAAGGATGCCATGCATGTGATCGACAAGCAAAGCCTTGAAATCGTAAGGACTTTGCGCCCTGCACAGGGCAAGACCGTGGCACATGTCGAGTTCACAAAGGATGGCCGCCACGCGCTTGTATCAATCTGGGAAGATGACGGCGCGGTGATTGTTTATGATGCGCAGACGCTGGAAGAAGTGCGCCGCCTGCCGATGCGAAAACCGTCTGGGAAGTACAATGTCTGGAACAAAATCACCTTCTCGGAAGGCACCAGCCACTGAAGGCAAATGGCCGGTCTGGAAACTGGCCATTCTGCTTTATCCAGCCACCATGTTGACCGTGGCCATCAACCTGTTTCTGGCCGGTCTGATCCTGCACAGCGCCGGTTTCGGGGTGATTGGACCGGTTCCGGCAATCCTTTGGTCAATACCTTTAGGCATACCCGCGTCCTGGTTGGCAGGGCGATGGGTGCGTGGGTTGATGGACGAAGCGGACGGCTGAAGGGAAATTCCAAAGGCCTGACGAAAGTCAAGTATCGGACAGGGAAAACCGCCTACGACTCGGGAAAGAATACCGAGTTGGATTCTCCATGCCTGCCTTTAACTCTTTCCACACCCTCCCTGTTCGCGCATTACGCGCGGCGTGTGGACTGGCAGGTATTTTCCTTCTGTTGTTGCAAATGCTTGGCCCGGTTCTGGCGAGTCCCGGTGAGAGCATGTGGGTGGAGATCTGCTCGGAGGCGGGCGCGGTCTGGGTTCAAGTTGACCTTGAAGAAGAAGGCGACAACGATCCAACCGCGCCCTGCCCGAAATGCGCGGACTGTGCGCTTTGTGCGGTGACGGTGTCAGCACCGATGCCGGGCGCTTTGCAGCCCGCAAGCGTCGGAAATGTTCAAAATGTACGTTTTGAACATGGGGGGCAGTGCATTTTGTACAGCCCCAAACACCTGTGGCCCGAAACCCGGGGGCCCCCGTTCACGACCCTAGAAGAATCTGAACGCGCCCCGCGCGCGTCCATGGCGTCCACCCAATTGATCGGAGGTGCGCCGTGGTCATAAGTCGCGCAATCCATTTCCTTCTGGCCCTCATTCTGTCCTGCGGTGTCGCAATCAGTGCACGCGCCGACAGTCTTGCCAGCTTTCTTCCTGACATCGATCCGGCTGACCTGGCCCCGGGTGCCGACGCGTTTGGCCCGGTACGCAGCGACGTGAAGGTTGCCCCGGTCCTTCGGGGTGGCGAGACCATCGCGTGGGCTTTTCTGACTTCGGACTTTGTCGGAACGACCGGCTATTCCGGCAAACCCATTCACGTGGTTGCTGCCATCGACGCAGACGCTGTTCTGACCGGTGTTCAGCTGGTCAAGCATTCCGAACCCATCGTACTGATCGGCATTCCCAATTCCCGGATGGTTGAACTGACCGAAGGCTATGCGGGCCTTGACCTGAAACGAGAGGCCGAGACCGGGGGTGAGGGGCATGACCTAGACATTATCTCGGGTGCGACCGTGACGATCATGGTGATCGATGACAGCCTTGTGCGCGCAGGGATCAAAGTGGCCCGCGCGCTGGGGCTGGGCGGATTGTCTCCGGTACAGGCTGGCGGGCCGAAGCGCGAAGTCGATATGGCGCAGGATGCCATTTACGACTGGACCACATTGTCTGGAGACGGCTCGGTCCGGCGAATGACGCTGGATGTCGGGCAGGTCAATGCTGCCTTTGAAGCCACCGGGGATCAGCGCGCGATCAAGCGCCCCGAACCGGGCGAGCCGGATGACACCTTCATCGACATGCACATGGCGCTTGTTTCGGTCCCGTCCATCGGCAAGTCGCTGCTGGGTGAGGCCGAATATCAGAACCTGACCAACTGGCTGGACGAGGGCGAACAGGCCATTCTGGTACTGGGGCGCGGGGCCTATAGTTTCAAGGGCTCGGGCTATGTCCGGGGTGGGATCTTTGACCGGATTCAGCTGATCCAGGGCGACAGCTCAGTGCGGTTCTTTGACAAGCAGCAGCGCCGTCTGGGTGAGGTTGCCGCGCCAGATGCCCCCAGCTTTACCGAACTGGATATCTTCAAGATCCCCGCTGATGCCGAGTTTGACCCGGCCGAGCCGTTCCGCCTGCAATTGCTGGTGCAGCGTGCCGTCGGGGCGGTTGAAAAGACCTTTCTGACCTTCGATCTGGGATACAAGCTGCCGGAACAGTACCTGTTGCCCGTCACCACCCCATCGGTTGTGGATGATGCAACCGGCGAAGCGGCCGCCAAGGCGGCCCTGTGGCAGCGCATCTGGAAGGATCGCACCGTCGAGATCGCCGGGCTTGGTGTCATGCTGCTGGTGCTGACGGCCACGTTCTTCTTCCAATTCCACGCCACGATGAATGCGCGCGTCTTTTACTGGTTCCGCATCGGGTACCTGACGATGACCCTGTTCTTCATCGGCTGGTATGCCAATGCACAGCTGAGCGTGGTGAACCTGATGGCGCTGGCGGGCAGTTTGCGCACCGGGTTCTCGTGGGACGCGTTCCTGCTGGATCCGCTGGTCTTTATCCAGTGGTTTGCCGTGGCCGCCGCCCTGTTGTTCTGGGGTCGCGGAGCCTATTGCGGCTGGCTGTGCCCGTTTGGCGCGCTTCAGGAGCTGACCAATAAGATCGCACGGGCGTTTAAAGTGCCGCAATGGACTTTGCCCTGGGGTCTGAACGAGCGGCTCTGGCCTGCGAAATACATGATCTTTTTGGGTCTTTTTGGTCTGAGTTTCGTGTCGATCCCGCTGGCCGAGCAATATGCCGAGATCGAGCCGTTCAAGACCGCGATCATTCTGAAATTCATGCGCGACTGGCCGTTTGTGGTCTTTGCGCTGGTCCTGCTGGGGATCGGGCTGTTCATCGAACGGTTCTATTGCCGCTATCTTTGCCCGCTGGGCGGAGCGCTGGCGATCCCTGCCCGTATCCGCATGTTCGACTGGCTGCGCCGCTACAACGATTGTGGCACGCCCTGTCAGACCTGCGCCAATGAATGCCCCGTTCAGGCGATCCACCCCACCGGTGAGATCAATCCGAACGAGTGCGTCACCTGCCTGCATTGTCAGGTGCTCTATCAGTCCGAGGACAAATGTCCCGTCGTTATCCGCCAACTGAAACGGCGGGCCAAGACCGGGTCGGTCACACCTAAGACCCCCCTCGGGCAACCACCGGCGAACCATCCAAACGCCAAACCGAAAACCGTTTCCTAAAAGGAGGAACGACCATGTCGGACCAAGAAAACAAACTGAACATCACGCGCCGCGGTATGCTGGGGGCCACTGCCACCGGTGCCGTCATCGCCGGGACCGGTCTGGGATCGACCCTGATGACCGCGAAAGAGGCCAGCGCTGCCGCCAAGCAGCATCTGGAGCCGGGCGAGCTGGACGAATATTACGGCTTCTGGTCGTCGGGCCAGACCGGCGAACTGCGCATTCTAGGCGTGCCGTCCATGCGCGAGCTGATGCGGGTGCCGGTGTTCAACCGCTGCTCGGCCACGGGCTGGGGCCAGACCAACGAGTCGCTGAAGGTTCTGACCGAGGGCCTGCTGCCTGAAACCAAGGAGTTCCTGGCTGCAAACGGCAAGGTCACCTATGACAACGGCGACCTGCACCACCCGCATATGTCGTTCACCGACGGCACCTATGATGGCCGTTATCTCTTCATGAACGACAAGGCCAACACCCGCGTGGCCCGTGTGCGCTGTGACGTGATGAAATGCGACAAGATCATCGAGATCCCGAACGCGCATGACATCCACGGCCTGCGTCCGCAGAAATTCCCGCGCACCGGCTATGTCTTTGCCAACGGTGAGCACGAGGCCCCGCTGGTCAATGACGGCCAGATCCTTGATGATCCGTCACAATATGTGAACATCTTTACTGCCATCGACGGCGACACCATGGAAGTTGCATGGCAGGTGATGGTGTCGGGTAACCTCGATAACACCGACTGCGACTATCAGGGCAAATACGCCTTCTCGACCTCGTATAACTCGGAAATGGGTATGAACCTGGCCGAGATGACCGAGAACGAGCTGGACCATGTGGTCGTGTTCAACCTCAAAGGTATCGAAGAGGCCGTAGCGGCCGGGAACTATCAGGAACTGAACGGCGTCAAGGTCGTGGACGGGCGTAAAGAGGCGGGTGGAAACCTGACCCGGTACATCCCGATCCCGAACTCGCCACACGGTGTGAACGCAGCGCCTGACAAGAAACACATCATGATCAACGGCAAGCTGTCGCCGACCGTGTCCGTGATCGATGTGGAAAAGGTCGATGCGCTGTTCAGCGAAAACGCCGATCCGCGTTCCGCTGTTGTCGCCGAGCCGCAGCTGGGTCTTGGCCCGCTTCACACGGCATTCGACGGCAAGGGCAACGCCTATACCACCCTGTTCCTGGACAGCCAGGTGGTGAAGTGGGACATCGCCAAGGCGATCGAGGCCTATGCGGGTGCCGATGTTGACCCGATCGTCGACAAGGTCGACGTGCATTACCAGCCGGGCCACAACTCGACCTCGATGGGTGAAACTGCCGAAGCCGATGGCAAGTGGCTGATTTCGATGAACAAGTTCTCGAAAGACCGCTTCCTGAACGTGGGTCCGCTGAAGCCCGAGAATGAGCAGCTGATCGACATTTCCGGCGACAAGATGAAGGTGGTCCATGACGGCCCGACCTTTGCCGAGCCGCATGACTCGATCATTGTTCACCGGTCCAAGGTGAACCCGGTCAATGTCTGGGACCGCAACGACCCAATGTGGGAAGAGGCGCGTGCGCAGGCTGCCGCTGACGGTGTCGATCTGGACGAAGGTGCCGAGGAACCGATCCGGGATGGCAACAAGGTACGGGTCTACATGACCTCGACCGCGCCTGTGTTCAGCATGGAGAAGTTCACCGTCAAACAGGGTGACGAAGTGACCGTCTATGTCACCAACCTCGATGACGTGGATGATGTGACCCACGGCTTCTGCCTGTCGAACTTCGGTATCGCGATGGAAGTTGCACCGCAGGCCACCGCCTCGGTCACGTTCATTGCCGACCGTCCGGGCGTGCACTGGTTCTATTGCCAGTGGTTCTGCCACGCGCTGCACATGGAGATGCGCGGCCGGATGTTTGTTGAGCCGCGGAGCGCATAAACATGCGTTGGCCCCTGCTCATACCGCTCCTGCTCGGCTCGCCCCTTTGGGCGGCGGACTGGGATGTGCCCAACCGGGCGGGGGCCATCAACGAGATACTGGCGCAGGCGGCGGATGGGGACACCCTTCGCCTGAGCCCCGGCGTTTACGTCGAGCAGTTGGTTCTGGACCGGCCCGTGACCCTCGACGGGCTGGGACAGGCCACCATCGACGGACAAGGCCAAGGCAGCGTGATCACAGTGACCGGGCCGGGCGTGACCCTGCGCGGGCTGACGGTGATCGGATCAGGCTCGGACCATGACGGCATCGACAGCGGCATCCAGCTGACCAAGACGGCGCGCGCGCCGGTGGTCGAGGACAACGTGCTGCTGGGTAATCTTTACGGCATCGACATCCACGGTGCGAAGGACAGCATCGTGCGCGGCAACCGGATTGAAGGGCGGCAGGATCGCCACATGAACGCGCGTGGCAATGGTGTCTATGTCTGGAACGCGCCGGGTGCGGTGGTTGAAGGCAATGACATCCGCTATGGGCGCGACGGGATCTTTGTGAACTCGTCCAAGAAGAACACCTTTACCGGCAACCTGTTTCGCGATCTGCGGTTTGCCGTTCACTACATGTATGCCGACGACTCGGTCGTCAGCGACAATGTCTCGATCGGCAACGATCTGGGCTATGCGGTGATGTTCACGACCAATGTGCGGGTCGCCAACAATGTCTCGATCGGGGACCGCGAACATGGCGTGATGCTGAATTACGCCAACAAGAGCGTCATCACCGGCAATGTGGTGAAAGGTGCCAAGGAAAAATGCACCTTCCTCTATAACTCGAACAAGAACGAATTCACCGACAACTGGTTTGAGGGATGCGGCATCGGCATCCATTTTACCGCTGGCAGTGAACGCAACCGCATCGTCGGCAATTCATTCATCGGCAACCGGACGCAGGTGAAATATGTCTCGACCAAGTGGGTCGAGTGGTCCGAAGACGGGCGCGGCAACTACTGGTCCGATTTTGCCGCCTATGATGTGGATGGCAACGGCATCGCCGATGTCCCCTATCGACCCAATGACAGTATGGACCATGTGCTGTGGACCCAACCCGCAGCCAAATTGCTGCTCGGCTCGCCTGCCGTGCAGCTGGTACGCTGGTCGCAATCAGCCTTCCCGGCACTGTTGCCGGGGGGTGTGATGGACAGCAACCCATTGATGCAAGCCCCTGAACCCCCAGCTATGAAAAAGGTGCCTCATGACGGATAAGGCCCTGTCAATTGACCATGTCAGCAAGAACCGGGGGAAAACCTGCGTTCTTGACGATATCACCCTATCCCTTGCCCCCGGTCAGCGCGTGGCGCTGCTGGGCCATAACGGCGCGGGAAAGTCGACCCTGATCAAGTCCATCCTTGGCCTGACGCCCATTCGGGACGGGGCCATTCGGATCGGGGACGCCACCCCTGGCAGCGCGCAGGCGCGACAGGATACGGCGTATCTGCCCGAGGCGGTCTCGTTTCACCCGGCGTTGACCGGGCGCGAGCAGCTGACACTGTTTGCGAAACTGTCCGGGTCAAAAGCCGATGTGCCCGGCCTGTTGGAGCGCGTTGGTCTGAGCGATGCATTGGATCGCAGGATCGGGGCTTATTCCAAGGGGATGCGGCAACGTCTGGGGCTGGCGCAGGTGCTGCTGGGACAGCCGAAAGTGGCGCTGCTAGACGAGCCGACATCCGGCCTGGACCCGATCTCGCGGCAGGACCTTTATGCCATCATTGATGAATTGGCCGCGCAGGGTACCGCCGTGCTGATTGCCAGCCATGCCTTGACCGAGGTTGAGGCGCGCACCGACCGGATCGCCATCATGCGCAAGGGTCGGATGGTCGCCGATGACACGCTGAACAACCTCTCGGCGCTGGCCGGGCTGCCGATCCGCCTGAAGGTGCGTGCCAGCGCCAATGCGGATGCCTTGGCCGCCGAACTGGGCGGCAACCGGATCAACGGCGCGTCCGTTGAGCTGCTCTGCACACCCGAAGACAAGATGGAGGCCCTGCGCCGGATCGCCGGGTTGGGCGATGCGGTGGCGGATGTGGAAATGACACCGCCCAAGCTGGAGGACCTTTATCGCCACTATGCACAGGAGGAGAGGACATGACCCGCTTCCTTGCCATCACCCGAACTGAAATGCTGATCCTGCGCCGCAACCGCTGGCTGTTGGTTGCCACGCTGATCATGGTGCTGTTCGCCTTGGCGCTGACCTTTGCGGGCAGCGCGCCCACCGGCACATTGGGTGTTGATATGCTGACCGTTTCGGTCGCGTCGATGACCACGCTGTCGGTTTACCTTGCGCCTTTGCTGGCGCTGATGATTTCCTTCGATGCCATCGCGGGCGATGTGGACCGGGGCAGCCTGTCGCTGCTGCTGTCTTATCCGGCTGGACGCGGGGAAATCCTGTTGGGCAAGTTCTGCGCCCATCTGGCCGCGCTGGCCTTTGCCATGACCGTGGGTTTTGGCACCGCAGGCGCGGTAGCCGCGTTCTTTGGTGGTGCGGGGCCGGAAAGCCTGATGGCGCTGGTGCGACTTATCCTGACCTCGATCCTGCTGGGCGCCGTGTTTCTGGCGCTTGGATACCTGCTGTCCGCTTTGGCGAGGGGCGCCACGGCGGCAGCGGGTCTGTCGGCCGGGCTTTGGCTGGTTTTTGTCGTCCTTTATGATCTGGGCCTGTTGGGGGCCGTCGTCATGGACAAGGGCGGCGCATTCACCCAATCCGTCTTTCCATGGGTGATGGTGGCCAACCCGGCCGACGCGTTCCGTTTGTGGAACATCGCCGCGACGGAAGGCGTGGCCATGGCTTCGGGCATGACCGGGGCCGCACAGGCGCTGCCGGTCTGGGCCGCACCCGCGTCGCTGCTGATCTGGCCGGTGCTGGGCTTTGCCCTCGCCCGGCTGGCTTTCCGGAGGGTGGAGCCATGAGACGCCTTGCCCTGATCGCATTGTTTGCACTGGTGGCCTGCAAGGAAGAGTTCGCCGAGGCACCTGACCCGGTCGATCTGACACCGGATGCGCTGAGCTATTTCTGTCAGATGAATGTAGCCGAGCATGGCGGCCCCAAGGGGCAGGTTCATCTGGAAGGCTATCCGGCCCCGTTGTTTTTCGCGCAGGTGCGGGACATGGTGGCCTATCTGAAAAGCCCCGAGCGCGATGCGGATATCACTGCCATATATGTCAGCGATATGGGCGTCGCGCCAAGCTGGCGGCAGCCGGGGATTTCGAACTGGATCGCCGCGGATGGTGCGACTTTTGTCGTTGGTGCCGATGTGGCCGGCGGCATGGGGGCGCGCGAAGTGGTGCCCTTTGCTGATCCTGCCGATGCGCAGGTTTTCGCGGAGACCTATGGTGGGACCGCGATGCGCCTGCCCGACATTCCCGATGCCGAAGTGCTTGGCCCTGTCGATCTTGATCTGACATTGGAGACCCCCGTATGACCGCCCTGTCCCGCCGCCGTTTTCTGATCATTTCCGCCGCTTGTGCGGCCACTCCGGCCATGGCTTCGGACGCGTACTGGCGCGGAACCGCCCTTGGGGCTGCGGCCAGCCTGCGGCTGGTCGGGCTGGCGGATGCCGAGGCCGCACCGATCATTGCCGCCGTCGAGGGTGAGGTGACCCGGCTGGAGGATATCTTCAGCCTGTACCGTCCGCAGTCACAGCTGAGCCGCCTGAACCGCGAAGGTGTTTTGACCGCACCCGCCCCTGAGCTGTTGGAGGTGCTGAGCCTGAGCAGTGCGCTGCATCAGGCCTCCGGCGGCGCTTTCGATCCCAGCATTCAGCCCCTGTGGTATGCTTTGGCAACAGGCGCAGGCCCCGGAGATCTGGCTGCCGCCCGCGCTGCTGTGGGTTGGGAACGGGTGTCTTTCGATGCTGCGTCGGTGCGGCTGCCGGTGCCGGGCCAGTCGGCCCTGACGCTGAACGGAATCGCCCAAGGAGCGATCACGGATCGGATCGCCGCGCTGCTGCGTGGCTTTGGTTTGCGTGATGTTCTGGTCGATATGGGAGAGGTTGCCGCCTTGGGTTCGCGAGGCGACGGCACGCCCTGGAAAGTCGGGTTGGCCGCGCCGGACCAGCGGGTTCTGAAGCGGGTCGCGCTGCGTGACCGCGCTGTCGCGACGTCATCATCGCTGGGGACGCAGCTGGGACAGGGTTTCGGTCACATCATCATCCCGGACGGGCCTGCAAACCGGGACAGAACGGTTTCGGTTTCTGCCCCTGACGCGGTGACGGCAGATGGTCTGTCCACCGCAATTTGCGCGGCATCTGACAGTCAAGTCACTGAAATCTTGCGGCGTTTTCCCGAGGCCCATATCGAGCTGAATGTATGACGCATGGTCGCAAATCTCAGGTGCGTCAGGAAAATTCGCGAAAAACATGATATAGGTCAATTCGTGCGCTGCTTCGCGCAGTTAGGAAGTAAGGACGCGAACCAATCTATCCACACTCGAGTCGCCAGCCATGAGCCAGTTGACCAGCAGACGCGCTTTTCTGAGCGCACGTATCCTACGGGAAGATCCTGATGCGATCCGACCGCCGGGCGCGGGCGTGACAGGCTTTGCCGATCTGTGCACAGGCTGTGAAGACTGCGCCGGGGCCTGCCCGGAAGACATCATCACATTCGACGACAGCGGCTTTCCGGTTCTGGATCTTTCCGCAGGCGGCTGCACCTTATGCGGTGCATGTGCCGAGGTTTGCCCGACCCCGGCGCTGTTGCCCGAGCGTGTGGCCGAGTGGCCGTGGCGCGCACGGATCGAGGCCGCAAGCTGTCTGTCGATGAACGGGGTGAGCTGCCGCCTGTGCCAGGACACTTGCGAACAGGAAGCCATCCGCTTTCGCCTGCAACTGGGCGGGCGGGCTGAACCGGCGCTTGAAACCGAAACCTGTATCGGATGCGGCACATGTTCTGCCGCGTGCCCTGCCGGGGCCATCACGATGCACCGCCCCGCCCCTTTGCACCCGGAGGTGACCCAATGAATATCTGTGGCTGTCTTGTCCACATCGCCCCCGATCACACCGACGCCGCGCGCGCGGCGATAACCGGCACCGATGGCGTCGAGCTTCATGCCGAGGCCGAGGATGGCCGGTTCGTCGTGGTTGTCGAGGATACAGCCGACCGGCTGGCCTCGGAAACCATCATGGATCTGCACCAGATCCCCGGCGTGATCTCGCTATCGCTGACCTATCACCATTTCGAAGATCCCGCGGAGGCTGCTCCGCGTCCTGATGCTCCAAGCCAACCGTCCAGCAGGAGGCCCATGCAATGACCATCTCTGAATCCCGTCGTACATTTCTGAAAGCGTCCGCAGCGGCTGCCACGGCCTCGGCTGCCGGCATTCCAATGGCCGCTGGTTCGGCCAGCGCCCAGGCCGCCGCGCCCGATATCCGCTGGGACAAGGCCGCCTGCCGGTTCTGCGGCACGGGCTGTTCGGTTCTGGTGGGCACCAAGGATGGCCGCGTAGTCGCCACGCAGGGCGACCCGGATGCGCCGGTCAACCGGGGTCTGAACTGTATCAAGGGCTATTTCCTGTCCAAGATCATGTATGGCAAGGACCGCCTGACCACGCCGCTTTTGCGCAAAACCAACGGCGAATATGACAAGAATGGCGAGTTTGAGCCGGTCAGCTGGGACGAAGCCTTTGACGTCATGGCTGCCAAGTGGAAAGAGGCGCTGACCAAGAAAGGCCCGACCAGCGTGGGTATGTTCGGTTCCGGTCAGTGGACCGTCTGGGAAGGTTATGCGGCGGCCAAGATGATGAAGGCCGGGTTCCGGTCGAACAACATCGACCCCAACGCGCGTCACTGCATGGCGTCGGCCGTGGTCGGCTTTATCCGTACCTTCGGCATCGACGAGCCGATGGGCTGCTATGACGACCTTGAGCACGCAGATACGTTTGTTCTGTGGGGGTCGAACATGGCCGAGATGCACCCGATCCTGTGGTCGCGTCTGACCGATACGCGCCTGACCAAGCCGGGATGCGAAGTGCATGTTCTGTCGACCTTCGAGCACCGTTCGTTCGAGCTGGCCGACAATGGCATGGTGTTCAACCCGCAGACCGATCTGGCGATCCTGAACTACATTGCCAATTACATCATCCAGAATGGCGCGGTGAACGAAGAGTTCGTCAAGAACCACGTCAACATCACCAAGACCGCCACCGATATCGGTTATGGCCTGCGCGACAATCATCCGCTGCAACAAGAGGCCGCGAACCCCAATGTCGGCAAGATGGAGCCGATCAGCTTTGAGGAATATGCCGAGGCGGTATCGGCATACACGCTGGAATACACCTCGGAGCTGTCCGGCGTTCCGGCGGACAAGCTGGAGCGTCTGGCCCAGCAATATGCCGACCCGAACCGCAAGGTCATGAGCCTGTGGACCATGGGGTTCAACCAGCATACCCGCGGGTCGTGGGTGAATTCGCTGATGTATAACGTGCACTTGCTGGTGGGCAAGATTTCCGAGCCCGGAAACTCGCCCTTCTCGCTGACCGGTCAGCCGTCGGCCTGCGGAACCGCGCGTGAGGTCGGCACTTTTGCCCACCGTCTGCCTGCCGACATGGTTGTCATGAATGACGAGCACCGCAAGATTTGCGAAACCGCCTGGAATGTGCCTGCGGGTACCATTCCGGCCAAGCCCGGCTTTCACGCCGTGCTGCAACACCGCAAGCTGAAGGATGGTGATCTGAACGCCTATTGGGTGCAGTGCAACAACAACATGCAGGCCGCACCGAATATCAACGAAGAAGGCTATCCCGGGTATCGCAACCCCGAGAACTTCATCACCGTATCAGACCCCTACCCGACCGTCACGGCCGTATCCGCCGACCTGATCCTGCCCACCGCCATGTGGGTCGAGAAGGAAGGCGCCTATGGCAACGCCGAGCGCCGCACCCAGTTCTGGCGGCAGCAGGTCAAGGCTCCGGGCGAGGCCAAGTCGGACGTGTGGCAGGTGATGGAATTCTCGAAACGCTTCACCGTTGAGGAGGTCTGGGGCGAAGAGTTGCTGGCCACCATGCCGGAACATCGCGGCAAGACCATGTACGAGGTTCTGTTTGCCAATGGCAGCGTCGACAAGTTCCCGCTGTCGGAAACCGCCGAGGGCTTTGACAACGACGAATCCGAGCATTTCGGGTTCTACGTTCAGAAGGGTCTGTTCGAGGAATATGCCAATTTCGGACGCGGCCACGCGCACGATCTGGCACCGTTTGAAACCTATCACCAAGCCCGTGGCCTGCGCTGGCCGGTCGTGGATGGCAAGGAAACGCTGTATCGTTTCCGCGAAGGCTATGACCCTTATGTGCCCGAAGGCGCGGGCGTGAAGTTCTATGGCAAGAAGGATGGCAAGGCGAGCATCATCTTTGCGCCTTACGAGCCTGCGGCCGAGGAACCGGATGCGGAATATGATCTGTGGCTGTGCACCGGTCGTGTGCTGGAACACTGGCATTCGGGGTCGATGACGCGCCGTGTCCCAGAGCTGCACCGCGCCTACCCAGCGGCTGTGGTTTACATGCATCCGCAGGACGCCAAGGATCGGGACCTGCGCCGGGGTCAGGAGATTGTTCTGTCTACCCGTCGGGGCGAGGTCACCAGCCGGGTCGAGACCCGTGGGCGCAACAAGGTGCCGCGCGGTCTGGTGTTCATGCCGTGGTTCGACGAAGGCCAGTTGACCAACAAGCTGACGCTGGACGCGACCTGCCCGCTGTCGAAAGAGACCGACTTCAAGAAATGCGCCTGCAAGGTCGAGCGCGCATAGGCAACAAGGATCGTACGGGTATATCCTCATGTCTTTTGCCGACAAACCCCTTTCGCCGCAGCGGCGCCGGTTCCTGCAGGATTCGGCGCGGGCGGCGGGCGGCTGCGTGGTCGCCGGGACGGTGCTGGCCTATCTGGCCCGCGACGCCCGCGCCCTGCCGGCCGAGGCTTTGCGCCCGCCCGGCGCGCTGCCGGAAAAGGAGTTTCTGTCGGCCTGTATCCGCTGCGGATTATGCGTGCGGGATTGCCCATACGATACGTTGAAACTGGCCGAGTTGGGCTCGGACGCGGTGGCGACGGGAACCCCATATTTCACCGCCCGGGATATTCCCTGTGAGATGTGCGACGACATCCCTTGCGTCGCTGCATGTCCGACCGGGGCACTGGACCCCGCGCTGGACAATATCGATGATGCGAAGATGGGGGTCGCGGTTCTGGTCGATCAGGAGAACTGCCTGAACTTCCTCGGGTTGCGCTGCGACGTCTGTTACCGCGTCTGCCCCGTCATTGACGAGGCGATCACGCTGGACACCACGCACAACACGCGGTCGGGCCATCACGCGATGTTCATCCCGACCGTCCACGCCGACCGCTGTACCGGCTGCGGCATGTGCGAGAAAAGCTGTGTTCTGCCTGAGGCCGCTATCAAAGTGCTGCCTGCCCGGCTGGCGCGGGGCAGTTCGGCAGAGCATTACCGCAAGGGTTGGGAAGAAAAGGCCGCGAAAGGCGCGCCGGTGGTCGAGGGGATCATCGATCTGCCGGACCGTTTGCCCGGACCGGGCACAGACAATCTGGCCACGCCCGGCGGCTTTGCACCGGGATATGATCTGCCGGGGGTGGGACAATGAGCGCCCGCACAGATATGCCCACAGGTCACGAGGCCATCGCCAGCAAGGGCTGGATCGGCGCGCATCGCTATCTGCTGCTGCGCCGGGCAAGCCAGCTGTTCTTTCTGGTTCTGTTTCTGCTGGGCCCATGGTTCGGCATCTGGGTCGTTCAGGGCACGCTGGCCGGGTCGCTGACGCTGGGCGTGTTGCCTTTGACCGATCCGTTCATCCTGTTGCAGAGCATGGTTGCGGGCCACTGGCCCGAGGTGACGGCACTGATCGGTGGGCTGATCGTTCTGGTGGTCTATGCCCTGATTGGTGGCCGTGTCTATTGTTCCTGGGTCTGCCCGATCAATCCGGTGACGGATGCGGCCAACTGGTTGCACCGCAAGCTGGACCTGCCGAAAGGTTGGCAACCCAAGCGCGGGACGCGCCTGTGGATTCTGGCAACCGTTCTGCTTGTTTCGGGTCTGAGCGGCATGATCGCGTGGGAGTTGATCAACCCGATCACCATGCTGCATCGCGGGCTGGTCTTTGGAATGGGCTTTGTCTGGGCCCTGATCACAGCCATCTTTGTCTTTGACGTTTTTGTCTCGCGCCACGGATGGTGCGGACACCTGTGCCCGGTGGGCGCGTTCTATGGCCTGATCGGAGCAAAAAGCCTGCTGCGGATCAGCGCCACAAACCGCGCCGCCTGCGATGACTGCATGGATTGTTACGCGGTCTGCCCGGAAAATCAGGTGATCTCGCCCGCGCTGAAGGGTAAGCCGGGAAGTACCCCGCTGATCCTGTCACCCGACTGCACGAATTGTGGCCGCTGCATCGATGTCTGCGCGGTCGACGTCTTTACCTTTACTCACCGGTTTGACGACCACGTCGTCCAACCTTCCGATCCAGTTGCCGCGCCCGAGCCGCGCGCCGCCAGACCTATCTAGGGGAGTGCCAAGATGAAAAAATCAATCGTTACAGGCGGAATTGCCCTTCTACCCGTATTATTGCTGAGCGGATGGGCCCTCGCGCAATCTGCTCAGGTTGAATCCCTGCGCGGTGCGGATGTGGACGAGCCGGTGCCGCTGGACCAGATCCACCGCAATGTCGAAGGGCGCCAGCAGCGCAATTACCGGCAGCAGCCGCCGGTGATCCCGCATTCGGTCGAACAGTACCAGATCGACATCCGTACCAACCAGTGCCTGTCCTGCCATGACTGGACCAAAGCCGGTGACCGCAACGCGCCGACGCTGTCGATGACCCATTATCTGGACCGCGAAGGCCGCGAACTGGATCGGATCGCCGGAACCCGGTATTTCTGCAACCAGTGCCACGTACCGCAGGCCGACGCCCCGCCGCTGGTCGACAACGTGTTCCAGCCCTCCGCCGGCAATTGATCCAACGCAAGACTGAAAGGAGCACCGATATGGCCGACTCCCCTGAAAACCGCGGCTTGCTTGGTCGCCTCTGGAACGCGATCTGGACGCCGACGGTGCTGTTCAGTTCAGGCTTTCTGGTCCTGGCCGGATTTCTGGCCGGTATCCTGTTCTGGGGTGGATTTCACTGGACCCTTGAGCTGACGAATACCGAAGAATTCTGTACTTCGTGCCACACGATGGAAACGAACCTGGGCGAATATCGCGAAACGGTCCATTACAACAACCATTCCGGCGTTCGTGCGATCTGTTCCGACTGCCACGTGCCGGATGAATGGAGCCACAAGATCAAAGCCAAGATCATGGCCGTCAAAGACGTCTATCATGAGCTGGCCGGAACCATCAGCACACCCGAGCAATACGAGGCGCATCGCCTGAGCATGGCTTCGGCCGTGTGGAAGAAGATGAAGGAATCGGACAGCCGCGAATGCCGCAACTGTCATAACTTCGACTACATGGACTTTACCATTCAGGAAACACGGGCCGCGTCGGAACACCAGCGCGCCATTGACACCGGCATGACATGTATCGACTGCCATCAGGGCATCGCGCATAATCTGCCCGCAAACTATCTGGAACAGTACCAGAAAATAAGCGAGGCCGTGGAGGGCGAGGTTCTGCAGGAACATGCATCCGCCTCTGGCGACGACATTCGCGCGTTTCTGAACAACAGCTCGAATTGATGTGGGGACGGACATGCTAGACTTACTTGGAACAATCGGCGCCAATGTCCTGGGCCTGCCCGGCATACTGGGACTGGCGCTTGGAATGATGACCCGCAAGCTGTGGTTGGGCGCGGCACTGGGGGCCGTTGTCGGCATGCTGGAAACGCTGGTTTTTGCGGGCTTTCAGTTTGCTCATGTGGAAGCGGTGGAACTGGGCATCTCGATTCTGGTCGGGCTTTGCGCGGGCAGCCTTGGCACTGCCATCCGCCTGAAAGGCGCAACCGTCTGAAGAAGACACCGGTTCTGCCCATTTGGTGGAACCGGTATCCTGCCGGGTCACGTTTCCAGCGCCAAAGCGGGTGCTTGTGTCGCACGCGACGCGACTATTGACGTAGGGGAAGCGCTTAAGGCGCGCGTCAGTGTCGAAAATCGGCAGGGTCTGATTTTCGCATTTCCACAACTTCGATAAAAGCGCACGAGGCCCTAGCGCCTATGGGAAAACACCCTTCCCCATTACGCGCGGCAAGGCAGTATGCCGGGCCCAGTTTTGCGCGTGAAAAATCAATATGAAACTGAAAGCCAATGATTTGACACGAAAAACTCAAAGTGGAGTGGAATTTCAACGCTACATCTGCCACAGCAGATAACAAGTTAACAATGGTGTCCCTGCGTCATGTGGATTGAACGTAAATTCCTCTCTATTTTTGCTTATACAAATACAATATGTTTTGAGGGGAATAAGGGGGGAAGGAAAATGGGCGGGGGCGCAGAACGATGACGGGGGTCCTTGAGGCATCGCCGCGTATCTCAAAAGTTCTTCAACTGGCTGATCTGGAAAACCATGCCACGCTGTTTCGGCAGGAAGGCGTGGATGATGATATTCTGGACGAGCTGACAGATCCCGAACTGCGCGATCTGGGGCTGACGGTTGGTGAAAGAAAGCGGTTTCGCAAGGCGCAGGCCCGTCTGAAATCTGAGGAAGCATCGACCCGGCAGGAGCTTAGGTCCGAAGCCGAACGGCGGCAGCTTACGCTGGTTTTCTGCGATCTCGTGGGGTCGACGCAGCTGGCCCAGCGGTATGACCCGGAAGACCTGATGCAGATCATGAACCTGTATCTGGATACGGCGATCGGCACCCTGAAACAGCATGGCTGTCATCTGGCCTACAGGCAGGGCGACGGGATCATGGTCTATTTCGGATATCCCAAAGCCATGGAGGACGATGCCGAACGCGCGGTTCGCGCTGTGCTGGAAACCATCGAAGCCGTACAAAACCTTGAAAACAGGTTTGGCGAAAAACTGGATCTGCGCGCGGGAATTGCCACCGGTATGGTTGTTGTGGGAGTGGTCTCGTCAACAAGTCTTGGTTCGCAGGACTTTCTGGTCGGTGAAACCGCGAACCTTGCATCCCGCCTGCAAGGTCTGGCCGAGCCGGGCGAGGTGATCGTTTCCGCAGAGACGTGGCGATTGACACAGGGCGCATTCGAGTTCGAGCCCCGTGGCAGCCAGAACCTGAAAGGGTTTGACAATCAGCGCACCGTCTATCGCGCAATTTCCGAAAGCGTCGCGACCAGCCGGTTCGATGCGCGTGTCGGACAGTCAGCCGTTGATCTTGTCGCCCGTGGCGACGATCTTTCGGTCCTGACCCAGCTTTGGAAAGACGCACAGGCGGGGTCCGGCAAGTTTGCGTTTGTCGGTGGCGCCGCAGGCATTGGCAAATCGCGGCTGATCAAGTCCCTGTCTGAAACAATTGGCGTCAAACCCTTTACCTTGCAGTGCATTCCGCATCTGGCCAGCCTTCCGCTTCACCCGATCGTGGGTGAGTTGAGGCGGGTTTCAGGCGACAAATCCGATGACAGCATCAGGGCCGCGATTTCCGATTTTGTTCAGGCCGCCTCTCGTCTGAGCGACGCGGATTTGCCTGTTCTTCTCGATATGGCCGGGGTCGAAACGGGCGCAGCGCCGGATCCCGACCCCCTGAAGAAGGCCCGCAAGTCGCTGGACGTGTTGTTGCGCAGCCTTGGCAGCCTGTGTGACAGGCGCGGCACCTTGTTGCTGGTGGTGGAAGACGTGCACTGGGCTGACGCAACCACGCTGGACGTGCTGGAGGCGCTGGCATCAGGACTGGACGGGTTCCCGATACTGGTGGTCCTGTCGCATCGCCCTGAATATGAACCGCCTGAGCATTACGAGGGCCGCGCGGCGCGCATCGATCTGACGCCTTTGGCCAGCAGTGAAGCCTCGGAACTGGTCCGGCGCGTGGCCGAGCCATACAGTTTGCCGGTCATCCTGATCAGGCAGATTGTCGAAAAAGCCGATGGCGTGCCGCTTTACATCGAAGAGATGACAAAGGCGGTTCTGGACCAGCTGCCGCAAGATGCGCCGATCAACGCCGAGGTTCTGGATGCCCTAAGTATCCCCGCGACCCTTCAGGATTCGTTGATGTCGCGTCTTGACCGGATGGAAAACGCAAAGCCCATCGCGCAGCTTGGGTCTGTTATCGGGCGCAGTTTCACCTCGGCGATGATCCAGGCGGTGGCGCAGGAAGACATGGATGTGGAAAGCGCGCTGATGCAGCTGATGGCGGCTGGGGTTGTGCTGATCACGGGCGAAGCCGGAACGGCCACCTATACGTTCAACCACGCGCTGGTTCAGGATACGGCCTATAACTCGCTGCTGCGCGAAGACCGGCAGAAGGTTCATCTGAAAATCGCCCGGGCCTTGCTGGCCGGACATAACGCATTCGGGAACCCCGCCCCCGATACCGTGGCGCATCACTGCGACCATGGCGGGTTGAAGGATGAGGCGGTGTCCAACTGGTTTACGGCAGGCGAACAAGCCCTGACGCGGTTGGCGAACCTGCCTGCGATCTCGGCGTTTCGCGCGGCACTGCGTAATATCGGAACGATGCCCGCCAATGCCGAGCGTGACGGATTCGAGCTTCGGGTGCAGATGAATATCCTTCCGGCTTACATGGCGATCTATGGATGGTCCTCCGACCAGGTCGGAGAGACAGCCGCCCGCGCGATGGAGCTTGCCCATGCATTGGGCGATGGCGAAACCCTTTTCGCGGCCACCTTCTGCCGCTGGACCAATTTCTTTGTCGCGGGCCAGATGAACCGCGCAATGGAGATGGGACAGGCCCTGGACGCGATGGCCGGTATGAGTGGCGATCCTGTCGCCAACGTGCTGGCGGCCCGCGCGCTGAGCTTTACGCATTACTTCCGCGGGGAATTCGCGGATTGCGAGCAGCAGCTTGACCGTGCCTTTGCGCTGATCACGCCTGAGCTGGACATGGCCATGATGCCGATGACCCAGTCCTCGACCACGGCGTCGTTGCTGGCCATTCAGGGGTGCCTTCTGTGGCAGCAGGGCAAGTTTGATGAGGCGGAGGCCGCACGTCTGAAAGCCATCGACGTCAGCCGGGCACTGAACCACGCACCCAATCTTGTCTATGTCATGGGCGCGTGCAGCATGTTCCTGCCCTACGCGGGCGAATGGGACCGGCTGGACGTCACTATGAAAGAAGCGCGCAAGATCGCCGATGAGGAAGGGTTCCTGTATCTTCACGCCATGCAGGATATCTACATGGGTCTTGCGCAGGCGGGAAAAGGTGACATCGAGGGCGTCCCGGCCCATATCGAGGCCTGCATGAACCTGATCTCAAAGTCTGGTGGAAACTTTACTTTTTCGCAGAATCAGATTGTTCTGTCTGAGTTGATGATCGATCACGGGGATATTGATCAGGCCCTGGACCGGCTTGAAACCGTGTGTACCCCCGGTTGGGAACGAGGAGAAACGCTGAACAAACCGGAATATCACCGCGTGCGGGCCAAAGCCTTTGCTGCCAAGGGTGATCGGGATAGCGCGATTGCCGAGGGTGAACTGGCATTGGCGCTTGCCCGCGAATGTGGTGCCGTTGTTCAGGAACAACGCGCCGAGGCACTTCTGGACAGTTTGACGAAAGCCGAATGAACGAGACGGACTGCCCGGCCAAACAGGGCAGCATCACCAAGAGGGATTTACAATGACCGACGCATTGGATTGGAACACCGAACAGTGGAATGCCGTTAACAAGGCCGTCCATGATGAAGCGCTGCGTGCGCGGGTGGCTGCGAGTTTTCTGCCGCTTTATGGGCCGCTGCCGGCGGACACGCAATCTGTTCCCCTGAACAAGCTGGGTCTGGTCGACAACGCATCAGGCGCGGCCAAGCGTCTGGAAGTGAATGATTATGACACCCTGCGGCTGACGACGGTTTCCGTCAACGTCTACCTGAAAGGCGCGCAGGTGGCTGATCCGGAACTGGCCGCGGCCATGATCATGTTCCGCCGGGCCGCCGCCGTCGTGGCCAAGGTCGAGGATGACATCGTTTTCAACGGCCAGCCAGGCAGCAGCGAAGCGCCCAAACATGCCGGTGGCGCACCTGCCGATCTGCCGCCGATCTATACCGTCAGCGGTGGCGGCAAATACCCGGGGCTGCTGGAGGCTGGCGAAGGTCAGTCCATATCGATCAACGGGAAGAAAAAACCCTGTTCCGGCCCCGAGGTTTTCGAGGCCGTGGTCGCGGGCATCAACAAGCTGGAAGCGCATGGATACCTTGGGCCTTTTGCCTGCGTGATGGGCAATGGGCTGTTTCAGGCCGTGACCACGCCGATCGAAAACTCGATGGTGCTGCCGCGTGACAGTATTCTTCCGTTCCTTGACGGCCCGCTGCTGCGATCGGGCACCCTGCCCGCAAACAAGGCAGCACTTGTATCGCTGCAAGGTGCGCCGGTCGAGATTGTCGTGCCTTCGGATATCGCGGTGAAGTATCTGCAAACCTCGTCTGACGGTGAGCACATCTTCCGCGTGCAGCAGAAGTTCCACCTGAGGATCAAGGAAGCACAGGCGATCTGCACCATCACGTGCTGACCGGAGAACTGGTCATGCGAGAATTCACAGACCGGGGTGTGACATTGCGTTGGTCCGAATTGATCAACGTAAATGGGTTAAATCGGGTGCTGATCGAAGCCGGACCCGCCGTGTCTTCGCATGACGTGGTGCGTGTGATCTTTTCCGAAGATGGCGGCCCCGAACGCGCCATTCGCGGCTGGCCCTTGCAATGCGACCCGATGACGGGGTTTCAGCAGTTTGCAGCCATGCTGCCATCTGTGACCCAGGAAAAGACATTGACCTGGCGACCGGTGCTGACGACCGGTGGTCGCGAATATGATCCCGGCCCCGGAAAGGCCCCCGAGCCTGCGCCGCCAAGCCCGGCAAAGCCTGTCACGCAAATGCCCGCGCTTGAACACGTTGGCAGGTTTGTGGTGCCGTTCACCGACGAGTTCTATCCGTCAGGTGAAACACCGGACGGCATCTGGCTGCATTTCGGGATCAAAGAGGGCGGAACGGTTGAAGGGCCTCATCTGAAGGGGACGATCGATCCGCTGGGGGGCGACTGGATGCGCGTGCGATCCGACGGAGTTGGGCTTTTGCACGCCCGAGCGCTTATTCAACCCGTTGAAGGGGGTGCGCCGATCCTGTTTGAAGATACCGGCGTGTGTGACTTTGGCCCGGATGGGTTTGCCGGGCTGGCGAAGGGCACTCTGCCCGCCTCGGCCCCGGTCCGGCTGGCACCGCGATATCTGACGTCAAACCCGAATTATGCCTGGATGAACAGGTTGCAGGGGTTCGGCATCGGCGAAGCCAGCCTGTCCGATATCACCCTGCGCTTTGACGTCTATTCCGCGAAAGGAACATCCGATGGCTGAAAAGGTTGTCATATTGGGCGGTGGCGTGGCCGGAATGAGCGCCGCGCATGAGCTGATCGAGCGCGGGTACGAGGTCGAGATTCACGAGCGCCAGCTGATCCCCGGCGGTAAGGCACGCAGCATCCCCGTGATGAAGGGCGAAGGCGATCACGGGTCCAAGGCGAAACACATCAAGGCGCTTGAACAATGGGCCGAGATGGACGGCGCCAGTTATCCCCCAGGCGTGAAACGCCCCTGGTTGCCCGGCGAGCACGGGTTCCGGTTCTTTCCGAATTTCTACCGCCATATCACCGATACGATGGCGCGCACGCCCTATTACGGCAAAGGCACCTGTTACGATAATCTGGTGTCCACCACTCAGGTTCTGGTCAGCCAGTTTGACGACCCAGGCATCATCGTACCCGAACGGTTTCCCCGCACGCTGAAAGACGTGGCCGACGCGCTCAAGACGGTTGCATTCACGCTCTCGCCCCGGGACCAGATCGCCTATGAGGATGTCGAACATTTCATCGCCTGCATGTGGCGCATCGCGACATCCTGCAAGGAACGCCGGTTCGATGAATATGAACGCATCGGGTGGTGGGACTTCATCGGTGCCGAACAACGCTCGGAAGCGTATCAGAAGTTTCTGGCCATTGGCCTGACTCGTTCGCTGGTGGCTGCGAAGGCGACAACTGCCAGTACAAAGACCGTGGGCGACATTGCCGTTCAGCTTCAACTGGGTATCGCGACGCCCGAGCCGCATGGCAACCGGCTGTTGAACGGTCCCACCAACCTTGTCTGGATACAGCCGTGGCTGGATTACCTCAAAAGCAAGGGGGTCGTGTACAAGTTCAACTCAAAGGTCACGGGCATCGACTGCGAGGATGGCCGCATCGTCAGCGCGACGGTTGAACAGGATGGCGAAGAAAAGCAGGTCACCGGGGACTGGTTCATCAGTGCGATGCCGATCGAACGGATCGCTCCGCTGATCACCCCTGCGATGACGGCAATCGACCCGTCTCTGGCCAAGCTGCCCCTGCTGGCCGATGACGTGCAATGGATGAACGGAATTCAGTTCTATCTGACCAAGGATGTTGAACTGACGCACGGCCATGTCATTTTCATTGACAGCCCCTGGGCCCTGACCGCGGTTTCGCAAAAACAGTTCTGGTCGGCCATCAACTTTGAAAACTGGGCAGAAGGCAAGACCAAAGGTCTGCTTTCAATAGATATTTCGGAATGGGACAAGCCGGGCCTGAACGGAAAAACCGCGCGTGATTGCAGCCGCGAGGAGATTGCGCAAGAGGTTTGGGAACAGCTCAAGCGGAGCGTCAACGTGGATGGCCAGACCGTACTGCGCGACGAGGACATGCATTACTGGTTCCTTGATCCGGATATCGTACAGGATCCCAACGACCCCAAGCGCCAAACCAATGTGGAGCCGCTTTTGGTCAATCGCATCAACAGCTGGCGGTTGCGCCCTGAGGCGGCCACGTTGATCCCGAATTTCATGCTGGCATCGGATTATGTGCGCACCTACACCGACCTTGCCACCATGGAAGGGGCAAACGAAGCGGCGCGCCGGGCGGTCAACGCCATCCTGCAACGCGGTGGATCAAAAGCAGAGCCCTGCCAGATCTGGGACCTGCACGAGCCGGATATCCTGAAACCGCTGCGCGCCTATGATTTTGCCCGTTATCAGGCCGGCCTGCCCTGGGACAACCGGTTTGCAGTTGCGGTCGAAGCCGCGCTGAGGATGGGACAGGATGCAGTGGGTGTTGAGCGTGGCGGCGAAGGGCCGCTTGCCGTCATTGCGAAACCGGCTACGGAATATTCAAAACCCGGCGGGATTACCGAAGACCCTGCGATTGCGGACGCGTTGCGCATGATTTGCCCTCCGAAAGAGCTGTTTGACCTGATGGTGGCCTACGAGCCGACCGCTGATCTTCCGATCCCGGGAGAGGAGATTGCAGAGGATGTTGCCTTTGATCTGGGCCGGGACAGCGGCCAGACGGGGGTGTTGTCCAAAGCCTTGCCGCTGACGGATTCACCTTTTTCCGCAACCGGACCAAACCTTGCCGAGACGGGCAGGAACGAGACCAAAACCCGTGTGATCATCACCCAGAAGGGATGACCCTGTGGCCACTGGCACAGCACATCTGGATCCTGCGGTACAGCAGGATTTTCTGAAAACGCTGACCTCATACGGGGATCGGGCCCGTGAGACGCTTTTGCAACTGCTGCCGACGGGCGAGCCGCAGGCCTATCTGTACGGGCCGATGCGGGATTACATCGAAACCTCGGGCAAGGGGTTGCGGCCCGCGCTGTTGCTGGCCACCTGCGAGGCTTTTGGTGGTGACAGCGAGACCGCGCGAGTGTCAGCCGCCGTTCTTGAACTGCTGCACAACGCGTTTTTGATCCATGACGATATCGAGGATCAAAGTGATTTCAGGCGCGGGCGCGAATGTATGCACAAGCGGCTAGGGGTCCCTTTGGCGATCAATACCGGTGACGGGATGCAATCGCTGGCCCTGCGCCTGTTGCGCCAGAACCTTGGGCCGCTGGGCCCTGAAACGGGTATACGCGTGGTGGACGAGTTCGATCATCTGTTGCAGCAGTCCATTGAAGGTCAGGCGCTGGAGCTTGGCTGGATACGGGACAACCGGCTGAACGTGGATGCGTCGGATTACCTGACGATGTGTCTGAAAAAGACCTGCTGGTACAGCTTCATTCACCCCATGCGCATCGGGGCGCTGATTGCCCGGCCTCATGATGTGGCGTCTGGCGCGTTGAACCTGGACGATTTCAACGCGTTTGGGTTTTTTCTGGGGGCTGCGTTTCAGATACAGGATGATGTTCTGAATCTCGTGGGCTCGCAGGACAAATATGGCAAAGAGATCGGCGGGGACATTTACGAAGGCAAACGCACGCTGATGCTGGGGCGGCTTAGCTTGCAGGCGGACGAGCCCGAAAAAGCGCGCCTGTCGGAGATGCTGTCAAACCCGCGTGACAACCGTTCGACGCAGGATGTCAGCTGGGTTCTGGATCGTATGGATCACTATGGCTGCATCAGATATGCACAGGACGCGGCCAATGACTTGCTGGCCTCGGCCCGTCAGGAGTTTGCGCAGGTTTTTGCAGCCACCGAAGAGGTGCCGCGCGCGTTTCTGGGCCATTTCATGGACTATCTCGTAACCCGTCAGGTTTGAGCGCCCACCACCTCATACATCACGACGATCGAGGTTTGCACTGTGCCCGTGCAGGCAATCCGACCGTGATATTCGCCGGGATCGGCAAGATCCGGCACGGTTACAATGACGGCAACATCTGTTGACTCACCGGGGTTTAGCTGGATTTGCGGGGGGACAACACTGACCCGGTTTGCCGGAAGAGTGTCGCCGTTCCGGTTGATCAGGTCGCCCGGTTCGAACTGTAGTGCGACGGGCCCGCCATCGTTTGGTGCGTCAAAGGACAGCAATATGGTTGCGGTACCGCCGGGGTGGCAGGTTTTGCGGCACGCAAATGGCCCTTCAAGCGGCTGTTGCGCGCCCCGTTCAGCCCCAAGCACGCGGCGGGCAATGTCCGAGATCGGTTGCGCATCCGGCTGCGGCGCGATCGGGCTGACCGGAAGTGGCGTGCTAACGTATGGTTTTCGTTCGAAATAAGGCATGCCCAACTGTGCACCTGTGGCGCGGATCAGTAAATGGGAAATTTACCGAATCCGCGCGACAAACACACCGCGTTATTATTTGCCTTTCCAGACCGGATCACGTTTTTCGGCAAATGCACGCGCGCCTTCAAGCTGGTCCTCGCTGGAATAGAGGACATCCACGCTGCGCAGTTGCCGTTTGGTGATGCGGTTCATGGCGTCCTGAAACTTGGCGTCTTCGGCATCGCGCACGATTTCCTTGATGGCCGCATAGACCAGCGGCGGCCCTGACGCCAGCAGTCGGGCGAGGTCCCACGCGCGGTCCATCAGCTGATCAGCGGCGACAATCTCGTTCACCAGACCCCAGCGGTTGGCTTCTTCGGCATCAAACCAGCGGCCTGTCAGAAGCAGCTCCATCGCGATGTGATAGGGAATGCGCTTGGGCAGTTTGACGCTGGCGGCATCCGCAACGGTGCCCGAGCGGATTTCCGGCAAGGCAAAAGTGGCGTGGTCAGCTGCAAGGATCATGTCTGCTGACAAGGCCAGCTCTAGCCCGCCGCCGCAGGCGATACCGTTGACGGCGGCAATCACGGGTTTGTTCAGGTCGCGCAGCTCTTGCAGGCCTCCGAACCCGCCGACGCCGTAATCTCCGTCCACCGCGTCGCCGTCGGCGGCAGCTTTCAGATCCCAGCCGGGGCAAAAGAATTTTTCGCCCGCGCCGGTCAGGATGGCCACGCGCAGGTCCGGGTCGTCGCGGAATTCAGCAAAGACCTCGCCCATTCTGCGGCTGGTGATCAGATCGATCGCGTTTGCCTTAGGGCGGTCCAGCGTGACCTCGAGGATCGAACCATCGCGGCGGGTTTTGATCGGGTCCATATCTCAGGCCTTTCTTATCAGGGCGTCCACGGCAACGGCCTTGTCCGGCGTGCACAGGAGCGGGTTAATCTCGACCTCGCCAAGCGTGTCGGCATTTTGCATGACATAGGTCTGAACGGCCTCGACCGCGGCAACAACCGCATCCATATCAGCCGCCGGTTGACCGCGATAGCCCGCCAGCAGCGGGGCGATCTTCAATTGGCTAAGGGCGGAGCGGATGTCTTCGGGCGGGCAGGGCACCAGCACGGATACCGTATCGCGCAGCAGTTCGGTCAGCACGCCCCCTGCCCCAAGGGTCAGAACAAACCCATGGGCGGGATCACGCACCACGCCAATCAGAAGTTCGGCAACGGGTCCGGCGACCATCTCTTCGATCAGGATGTCTTCGGTGCCGATATCTGCCGCGACAGCCGCGACGTCCTGGGCCTGGATGCCCAGCCGAACAGCGCTGTGTTCGGATTTATGCGCAAGCCCGACACCTTTGACGGCAAAGGGGCCTTCCATCTGGCCCGCTGCGGCACGGGCAGCTTCCGCGCCCCGCACCGTCCGGTTCTGCGGGATACGCAGGCCGCATTCCGCCAGCGCCGCCTTCGAAGCGCCTTCGGTCAGGGTTTGGGTTGGTTCCATTGTACCCGGTTGCAAAACGGGCGCAACGGATGGGGCCTTGACCTGCCCTGCGGCGCGGGTCGCAGACAGCGCCTCGCGCAGGCCCATGAAGGGGACAACACCCCCGGCCATCAACTGTTGTGCGATGTCTTCCGGCAATAGTTCCGGCAAGGTGGCGACAATCGCAAACCGGGCGCCGGTTTCTGCCCGTACGTTCAGCGCTGCCTGCGTTGCGCAGGCCCAATCGGTGGAGTCGGTGGTCGGGTAGTCGACGATCGAGAATGTCATGTCGATATCGTCGCCCGTCATGCCCGACCAGGCCCGCGTCATCGCCAGCTCGTCACGCCAGATATAGGTGTGATAATCCAGCGGGTTGTTCAGTGCGACCATGGGCCCGAGCGCGCCGCGCAGGCGGGTCAGCTTTTCACCGCTCAGCCTTGGAAATTGCAGCCCCGTGCCGACAGCCATATCGGCAATCAGGCTCGCCTCGCCCCCCGAACAGCTGATCGAGGTGATGTTGCCCCCCGGCAGCGGCCCATAGCAGTGCAGCAATTTGAGCGTTTCAAGGAAGTCGGGCAGTGCGGGAAGGCGTGGAATGCCAAGCCGGTCAAGCAGCGCCTGCGCCCCGGCATCGCTGCCCGCCAGCGACGCAGTATGGGAAACGGTCGCCGCCTGCGCCTGTTCCGATGCGCCGACCTTGAGGGCAACCAGCGGGACGCCTTTTGCGTGGGCCTTGGCGGCCAGAGCCTCCCACTCGCGGATGTTCTTGAAGCCTTCGATATGCAGGCCCACGGCAGTCACGCGCGGGTCATCGATCAGGGCCGAGGCGATCTGCGCCTGACTGGTCTGAGCCATGTTCCCGCAGGTCACCATATAGGCAATCGGCAACCCGCGTTTCTGCATGGTCAGGTTGATCGAGATGTTCGAGCTTTGCGTCAGGATCGCTACGCCCTTGTCAACTGGCACAACCCCGTGCTGATCCGGCCACAGCAATGCCCCGTCCAGCGCGTTGATGAAGCCATAGCAATTCGGGCCCAGAATGGGCATGTCTCCGGCCGCGGCGATCAGTTGATCCTGCAAATCCCCGCCGGTGTCGTCCTCGGCCACGGCCTCGGAAAAGCCCGAGGCGAAGCAGACAGCGCCACCCGCACCCATGCTGGACAGGACTTGAACCGCTTCAATCGTGGCGTGGCGGTTGATGCCGATGAAAACCGCGTCAGGTGCGTTGGGCAGGTCTTCGATCCGGCCATAAACCTTGTGGCCCGCAATGTCCGAAGCTTTAGGGTGGACCGGCCAGATCTGACCGGCATATCCCATGCGTTCGGATTGCAGGATAACCTGTTGGCACCATGCACCGCCGCCAATGACAGCGATGGATTTCGGGCGCAGCAGCCGGGTCAGGTCTTTGGTCATGGTCAGGCGCCCAGCGGACGCAGAAGATCGCGGCTGATGATGTGGCGCTGAATTTCGCTGGTGCCGTCCCAGATCCGTTCGACCCGGGCGTCGCGCCAAAACCGTTCGATCGGGAAATCATCCATCAGGCCCATGCCGCCGAAGATTTGCAGCGTCGTGTCGGTGACCCGCGCCAATGCCTCGGAGGCATAGAGCTTGGCCGAGGCGATCTCGCGGTTTGCGGGCAGGTTCTGATCCAGACGCCAAGCGGCGGCAAGGGTCAGCCAATCGGCGGCGTCAATCTCGGTGATCATGTCGGCAATCTGGAAGCCAACGCCCTGAAACTTGCCGATGGGCTGGCCGAATTGCTTGCGCTCGGCGGCGTAATTCAGCGCATAGTCAAAGCAGCGCCGCGCGCGCCCGACCGAGAAGGCCGCAACCGTCAGACGGGTCGCGTAAAGCCATTCGTTCATCACCGCAAAACCGCCATCGACCTCGCCCAGAACCTGCGCATCGGACAGGCGGCAATTGTCGAAATACAGGATACAGTTTTTATAGCCCCTGTGGCTGACGGATCTGTAGCCGTCGCGCACTTCAAAGCCCGGTGTGCCGCGATCCACCAGGAAGGTGGTGATGCGTTTTTTGGGGCCTTTAGGGGTCTCATCCACGCCGGTGGCAACGAAGACAATGAAGAAATCCGCGTGTTCCGCGCCCGAGATGAAGTGTTTTGATCCGTTGACGACCCAGTCGCCACCGTCGCGCACTGCCTGACATTTCATGCCGCGCACGTCCGATCCGGCATCCGGTTCAGTCATCGCCAGCGCGTCCATCTTTTCCCCGCGCACAGCAGGCAGCAGATAGCGTTCGCGCTGTTCATCGTTGCAGGCCATCAGGATGTTCTGCGGGCGGCCAAAGAAATGCGTCAGCGCCATCGACCCACGACCCAGCTCACGCTCGACCAGTGTAAAATCCAGATGCGACAGGCCCGCGCCGCCTACTTCTTCGGGGAAGTTGCAAGCATAGAACCCCAGATCGATACATTTCTGCTTGATCTCATTGCCAAGCTCCAGCGGGACCGTTCCGCTGCGTTCCACCGCGTCTTCATGCGGGTAGATTTCTTTTTCTACAAAGCTGCGGACCGTCGAAACGATCATGTCCTGTTCTTCTGTCAGACCAAACTGCATGGCGCGTGTTCCCTGGATCGGTGGTTGACCAACCAAACGCCATCGCTCATGGTCGCGGCATGCAGAGATAGATCAGTTTCATGCCAAATTCGAAAATATTATTGCAGCAGTACAATGTCCTGCTGTTCAACGGGTTCTCGAACCATTGCCTTGCGAACATGGTCGAACCGTTGCGGGCGGCAAACACCCTGTCGCGGCAGGTGTTATATGCGTGGCGCTTCTGTTCGCTTGACGGCAACCCTGTTCAAAGCTCCAGCGGCCTTGTCGTCACCCCGAACGGGGCCATCGGCGATCAACAGGGGGATTTTCTTGTTGTTATGCCGTCATATGGATACCTGAAGCTGGATACGCGGTCGACCATGCGTGCCGTGCTGGCTGCGGCCAAGAAACACAAGCACCTGGCCGGGCTGGATACGGGAAGCTGGCTGCTTGCCAGCGCCGGATTGCTGGATGACCACAGGGCAACCATTCATTGGGACGAATTTTCGCGGTTCGAAGAAAGGTTTCCGGCGGTAGAGGCCGTGCAGGAACGGTTCGTCATCGATGGCAACCGTCTGACCTGTTCCGGGGCCATGGCAGCCTTCGATCTGGCCTTGACCCTTATCCGCCGGGATCACGGCCCGCTGCTGGCGATGGAGGTCGAGCACCTGTTCATGAGCCGGAACGGGCGTGGCCATTATGACCTGCCCCTGAAATCCGAGGACACGCTGGTCAATCGCGCGCTGACCGTCATGCAGGCGCATCTTGAAGCACCGCTGTCAGTCCGGAGCGTGGCCCGGAAAATCGGGTGTTCACAGAAAAGGCTCGAAACGCGTGTTCAGGCGGAACTGAAAACAACTCCGCAAGCGCTGTACCGGCGTCTGCGCCTGAACCGCGCGCGCAATCTGGCCGAGGATACGGAACAATCCATCGCCGAGATCGCGGGGCGCTGTGGATATGAAAGCGCCAGCGCCATGACCCGCGCGTTCAAGGCCGAATTCGGTCAAACGCCGACCGCATTTCGGAATGGAAACCTGTCGGGGCGATGAGCCCGGACTGGCGGGAAGCCGTTTGTTGCTTTTCACAACCTGCAATAAAGCATGCGGTTTTCTGATGTCACTCCAGCGAAACCCACAGAATCCTGGCGTCTTCGTCGCTGGTCGAGATACAGCCGTGGCCCATTCCACTGTCGTAATACAGTGAATCCCCCGCCTTCATGGGCAGGGGTCGGTAATGTTCGGAAAGGAAAATCAGCTCGCCGCTGAGTACATACATGAATTCTTCGCCAGAGTGCCGAATCCAGGTGTCGAACTCGGATACATCCCGCGCCTTGATCGTTGCGATATAGGGTAGCATCCGTTTGCTGGTCAGTTCGGAACACAGCAGTTCGTGATGATAGGTGGGCGTGGTCTTGAATTCCCCTTCGCCTTTTGGGGTGAAATCGCGGCGACCCGAGATGCCCGACTGACCCGATTGCAGGAACAGCTGTGGCGTGCTCATGTCGAGCGCCTGCGTCAGGCGCCGCACGATTTCAAAACTGGGCCGTGTCTGGTTGTTTTCGATCTTGGACAGAGTGGACCGACCAATACCCGCAGCACGGCCAGCCTCTTCCAAAGTCCAGCCTTTTGATCGTCGCGCATCGCGAATGGAGCGGCCCAAAGCCTCACCTTCATCCGGTTCTTCCAGCCCGGAAACATCGTTTTGGCTTTCATCGACCATGGATTTCCCCCTGTTTTTCAAAGGCTACAGGTTTTCCCATACATACGCAACTTCTTGAATAAGAGATTTATGTTGCCTTGTTGGATCATTTTCCACTATTGGAAACAAAGTTTCGTACTGAGGATTCGGAACCGGAGGAGGGGATAATGTTCAAAACATCGCTGAATGAGGCTGACCCGGTAATCGCCGCGTCGATCGCGCGCGAAGGAATACGTCAGGCGGAACAGATTGAATTGATCGCGTCCGAGAACATCGTCTCGAAAGCTGTGATCGAGGCTCAGGGCTCGGTCCTGACCAATAAATACGCCGAAGGTTATCCTGCGCGCCGCTATTATGGCGGGTGCGAATATGTCGACGAGGTCGAAGTCGAGGCCATCGAAAGGCTGAAACAGCTGTTCGGTTGTGAATACGCCAACGTTCAACCCCATTCCGGCGCTCAGGCGAATGGGGCGGTCAAACTGGCGTTGCTGAGCCCCGGTGACACCATCCTGGGCATGTCGCTGGATGCGGGCGGGCACCTGACACACGGTGCAAAACCTGCCCAATCCGGCAAGTGGTTCCGGCCGGTACAATACGGTCTGACCCAAGCCGGCCTGATCGATTACGACCAGGTGGCCGAGCTGGCCCGGGTGGAAAAGCCCAAGATGATCATCGCAGGCGCATCGGCCTATTCCCAGAAGATCGACTTTGTCCGTTTCCGCGAGATCGCAGATGAAGTTGGCGCGTGGTTGCTGGCGGACATGGCGCATATCGCGGGTCTGGTCGCAACTGGCCTGCACCCTTCGCCCATTGGGCACGCGCATATCGTCACCTCAACCACCCACAAGACACTGCGCGGCCCGCGGGGCGGGATCATTCTGACCAATGACGAAGCGCTGGCGAAAAAGATCAACTCTGCCGTATTCCCGGGCTTGCAAGGTGGCCCGCTGATGCATGTGATCGCCGGCAAGGCGGTTGCATTCGGAGAGGCGCTGAAGCCGGAGTTCAAAGAATACATGCAGCGCGTTGTCGACAGTGCATCGGCTTTGGCCAATGTCATGATGGCGCGCGGATGTGACATCGTTTCGGGTGGCACCGAAAACCACCTGATGCTGGTCGATCTGCGCCCGATCGGTGTGACCGGCAAGGATGCCGAAGCCGCGCTGGAACGTGCCGGGTTCACCTGTAACAAGAACAGCGTTCCGGGCGATCCCCAGAAACCCACCATCACCAGCGGTATCCGTCTGGGCACTGCCGCCGGGTGCAGCCGGGGTTTTGGCCCTGAAGAGTTCAAACAGATCGGCCATCTGATCGGCGATGTTCTGGACGCGTTGGCGCAGTCGCCCGAAGGCGACGCGGCCATCGAAAAAGAAACCCGCGAAAAGGTTCGCGCGCTTTGCGCAAGCCACCCGATCTACTGAAAGTGCGCGAAATGAACACCTACGATCTGATTGTCATCGGAGGCGGACCGGGCGGCTATGTTGCCGCGATCCGCGCGGCTCAGCTGGGACTGAAAGTTGCCTGCGTCGAAGGGCGCGGCGCTCTTGGCGGCACCTGTCTGAACGTGGGGTGCATCCCCTCCAAAGCGTTGCTGACCTCCTCGGCCAAATATGCCGAGCTTGCACATCTCTCCTCCCACGGTGTTGCGGTCGAGGGGGCCAGCATCAATGTCGGCGCGATGATGGAGCGCAAGGACAAGATCGTGGGCGACCTGACCAAAGGCATCGCATTCCTGTTCAAGAAGAACGGCGTTGACCTGATCGAAGGTTGGGCCAGCATCCCTTCAGTCGGGCAGATCAAGGTTGGCGCTGACATCTATGAGGCAAAGAACATTCTGATCGCGACCGGGTCGGAACCTACCACGCTACCGGGGATCGAGATTGATGAGCAGGACGTCCTGAGTTCGACCGGCGCGATTGCGATGGAAAGCGTGCCGGATCATCTGGTGGTGGTCGGCGCAGGTGTGATCGGTCTGGAACTTGGTCAGGTCTGGGCGCGTCTGGGCGCGAAAGTCACCGTCGTCGAGTATCTGGACCGTGTGCTGCCCGGCATAGATGGCGAGATTGCAAAACTGGCGCAGCGGGCGCTGGCCAAGCGCGGCCTGAAGTTCCAGCTTGGTCGGGCATTGAAATCCGTCAACAAGACCGCGGCCGGACTGACGCTTGCTCTAGATCGGGTTGGCAAAGACAAGGAAGAGGTGATCGAGGCCGACAAGGTTCTGATCGCCGTCGGACGCCGACCGGTAACGCGCGGGTTGGGGCTGGAAGAACTGGGGATAGCCTGCGACCCGCGCGGCTTTATTCAGGTGGATGACGCATTCTGTACCTCTGTTCCCGGCATCTATGCCATTGGCGACTGCGTTCCAGGGCCGATGCTGGCGCACAAGGCCGAAGAGAATGGCGTTGCCTGTGTTGAGATGCTGGCAGGCGAAGCGGGGCATGTTGACTACAATACCGTGCCCGGCGTGGTTTACACCGACCCCGAGATCGCCTCGGTCGGGCTGACCGAAGAAGCCTTGCAAGAAACGGGCATTGAATACGTGGTTGGGAAGTTTGCCTTCATGGCCAATTCGCGGGCGCGTTCGACCGGCGAGACCGACGGGGCCGTCAAGGTGCTGGCCAGTTCCGAAGGCAAGATCCTGGGCGCGCATATTTGCGGTGCGCATGGGGGAGATCTGATTGCCGAGCTGGTTCTGGCCATGGCCAAGGGCATCACCGTCGCCGAGGTCGCAGCCACCTGCCATGCCCACCCGGCGATGGGCGAGGCTGTGAAAGAAGCCTGCCTTGACGCCATGGGCCGGGCAATTCACGCGTAGCGGGGACCAGCCAGATGACCATCCAGCTAAGACCACGTCACCCGGAAAAAGCCAAAAAGGCCGACAGCGTCATTCCGCGCAAACCCAAGTGGATACGCAAGAAAAAAGGCGACAGCTCCGCCTATTACGAAACCCGGCGCCTGATGCGGGATCACAATCTGGCGACGGTCTGCGAAGAGGCGACCTGCCCCAATATCGGCGAGTGTTGGTCCAAGCGCCACGCAACCATGATGATTATGGGCGAGGTCTGCACACGCGGATGTTCGTTCTGCAACGTATCGACTGGCCGCCCCGACGCGCTGGACGCTTTCGAACCCGGTCGCGTTGCAGCGGCGGTCAGGAAGCTGGGCCTGCGCCATGTCGTCATCACCTCGGTCGATCGCGACGATCTGGCCGATGGCGGGGCCGAGCATATTGCCCAGACCATCCGGGCGGTACGCCACCAAAACCCCGGCACCACGGTCGAAGTTCTGACCCCCGATTTTCTGGGCAAGGGCGACGCCGCCAAGGCAGTCTTTGACGCCGCACCGGACGTGTTCAACCACAATCTGGAAACCGTGCCGCACCTATATCCGACCGTCCGTCCTGGCGCGCGGTATTACACGTCGCTGCGGCTGCTGGATGATGCCAAGCGCGCCAATCCGGAACTATTCACCAAATCCGGCCTGATGGTGGGCCTGGGAGAAACACTCGCGGATGTGCGTCAGGTCATGGATGACCTGCGTGCAGCGCAGGTCGATTTCCTGACCGTTGGCCAATATCTGCAACCAACCCCGAAACACCATCCAATCGACCGGTTCTGGACACCGGAAGAGTTCGCCCAGCTGGAACAGATTGCCCGGTCCAAGGGCTTTTTGCACGTGTCAGCAACCCCGCTGACCCGGTCGTCGTTCCATGCGGACGAAGATTTCGCTGCTCTCAGGCAGGCTCGCCAGCGGGCTATCGCCAAAGGGGCATAAACCAAACGCAAATGGGAGGGAATCCATGGAAGCGTTAAATTCAATCGTAGGGGCCATCAATGGCGTCGTGTGGGGGCCGCTGATGCTGGTTCTCATCCTTGGCGTCGGCTTCTTCCTGCAGGTCGGACTGAAGTTCATGCCGATCCTGCGCATTGGCACGGGCTTCAGCCTGCTGTTCAAAGGCCGTGAAGGTCAGGGCGAAGGGCAGATCAGCCCGTTCAACGCGTTGATGACTTCGCTGTCGGCCACCATCGGTACGGGGAACATCGCCGGTGTTGCCACTGCTGTCTTCCTGGGCGGTCCGGGCGCATTGTTCTGGATGTGGATGACCGCCCTGGTGGGCATGGCCACCAAATATGCCGAGGCTGTCTGCGCGGTGAAATACCGCGAAAAGGACGAGCTGGGCAACTTCGTCGGCGGCCCGATGTACTACATCAAGAACGGTCTGGGCGCGAAATGGGCGTGGCTGGGTGTTGCCTTTGCCCTGTTTGGCGCAGTTGCGGCCTTTGGCATTGGTAACGGCGTGCAGGCCAATGGTGTTGCACAGGTTCTGGAATCGAATTTCGGAGTAAACACCTCGGTCACCGGTGTCGCTCTGATGGTTCTGACCGCCGCTGTTATTCTGGGTGGTATCACCCGTATCGGTGCGGTCGCCGGTAAACTGGTTCCGTTCATGGCGATTGCCTATATCGTTGCCGGACTGCTGGTCCTGATCATCAACATCGGCAACATCGGTCATGCGCTGTCGCTGGTCTTCACCTACGCCTTCACCCCATCAGCCGCCGAAGGTGGTTTCGCAGGTGCAGCCGTCTGGGCCGCCATCCGCTTTGGTGTGGCGCGCGGTGTTTTCTCGAACGAAGCGGGTCTGGGTTCCGCTCCGATCGCGCACGCTGCAGCCGAGACCAAAGGCCCGGTCAATCAGGGCCTGATCGCGATGCTGGGAACGTTCATCGACACTATTATCGTCTGTTCGATCACCGGTTTGGCGATCATCTCGTCAGGTGCGTGGACATCGGGGGAATCCGGTGCGGCGCTGACCTCGCTGGCGTTCGAGACCACTCTGCCGGGTATCGGCGGGTCGATCATCGCCATCGCTCTGTCGATCTTTGCCTTTACCACCATCCTCGGCTGGTCCTTCTATGGCGAGAAATGCGTCGAGTTCCTGCTGGGCGTGAAATCCCTGCTTCCCTACCGCATCCTGTGGATCATCGCGATCTACTTCGGTGCAACCGCGGATCTGGGCTTTGTCTGGCTGCTGGCCGACACGCTGAACGCCATGATGGCCATTCCGAACCTGATCGCCCTGGCCCTGCTGAGCCCGATCGTCTTCAAGCTGACGAAAGAGTTCTTCGCCTCGGGCGGCAAGTCCGAAGAGCCGGGCGGCGCGCCTGCCGAATAAGCTTGGTCTGACTTGAAACCGGGGGGCCATTCCGGCCCCCCGCCTTTAAAAACAGAATTCCATATCTCGAGGAGAGACGTGATGGCCACGAAAATCCTGCTGCCGATTGATCACACCGACGACCGTTCGTGGAAAAATGCCCTGCCAGTCGCATTGGAACAGGCCAGGTTCTACGGGGCTGAGCTGCATGCGGTTGCCGTTATCCCCGAGATCATCCAGCTGCCGAACCTTCCCGCAAACTATGGTGCCGGTGCCAAAGACCACGTGCGAAATGCGGTTCAGGCCATTCTGGATCATGGCAACGCATCGGACGTGCCTATCCATGTTGAAGAAGGCAGCGTTTACCGTGAAATCCTCAAGCGCGCCTACAAGGACGGCTTTGACCTGATCGTCATGGCCTCGACCAAGGGTGATTTTCCGAATTATGAAATCGGTCCGAACCTGGCCCGTGTCGTGCGCAACGCGCATTGCACCGTCATGGTTGTTCGCGACCAGTCCCGTTGAGTGAAAGGTTGGATCAATGACCGAGATTAGACGCACGCCGCTTTTTGGGCTTCACGTTGAGTTGGGCGGCAAGATGGTTGATTTTGCCGGGTGGGAGATGCCGGTTCAGTATCCGCTGG